>JAEULK010000029.1 GCA_016793775.1 Sphingopyxis sp.
CAGCGCAAGGCCATCTTCAACAAACCAGCATCATATTATCCGAAAAGGGGGTCCCTCTTCGACGCCGATCGGGGGTCCCTTTTGAACGCCGTTTGACACCCGTCCCAGACCTTCCCGCCGCTGAGAACGATGGCTTCAGCGGCGGCACACCCCATGCCGCTCGAGGTTCGGATCACCGATTGCGGGGGAACGCATGCCAGGAGATCGACCGCGAAGTTGCCAAGCTCGCGAGCTGCCTCGACGAGTTCTGTCACTCGTCCCGGTTCTGCCGCGAGGTCGCCCTCGAAGATGATCACGCGTCCTCCGTTGGCGTCTGAGTTCGGAACGAGGTCCCAATCGTCCAGCCCCAAGCCCCCTGCGACGTCAGCCACGAACGACGCCACATTCGCCTTCATCCTCAGGCACTTCCTGAGCCTGCGCATTGTCGATTGGCCCTTGGCCAGATCTGACGTCCAGTCGGCGACCGAATTCCGCACATACTGGTCCACGCCGTCGGAGACAACAAGCCGTCTCGGGCCATAAACTGCGTTGAGGATGGCGATCTCATCACTGGGCCAATCCTGGCCTTCGTCGACGAACACCAGATCCCAGTCGAAATCGGTCGCGTCGGCCCGCATAATCGACGCGAGGTCCTCTGGCGTGACCGCGCCACTGCGCAGGTAGTTCAGCAGCGAGGACTTGTGCCCGTCATAGTCATCGAGGAACCCGGAATAGTCGGCAATGATGCCGAGTTTCAGCATGAGCCTCCCAATGAAGCCATGCACGGTTTCGATCGCGACGCCGCCGCCCTCTACGCCGCGAGGGACGCCTAGAAGCGCCATCGTACGCCGCATATCGGCGACCAGAGCCTTGTTGAACGTCAGGACGAGTGAGCGCTGGCCGGACTGATCGAACGCGCGGAACGCCATCTGGAGGAGAATGACCGTCTTCCCGACGCCGCCTCGACCCTTGAGCAGAATCTGGCGCTCGCCTAAATCCTCGAGCCACACGTCCGGCAGGGCGGTCTTCGCGATCAGGTCCATGCGGCGCCTGTCCAACGGGGTCGGCTCAAGGGTTGTGAACAGCGGCGAGTTGGGTGCAATCAATCGGTCGAACGCCTCCTCGCTGCCAAAGGAGAGCGTGACTCGTCGGCCTTGCTCCCTGGGGCCCGTCACCTGTCCTAGCACGTTCAAGATGCGCTCGAAGCTCGTGTCGCTCGCGATGCAGACGTGGGGACGCGGCGGTAGGTCGCGCTCCTTCAGGCCGGTGAATAGCACTAAGTTCTGCACGTGGACGTAATCCAGCCCAAAACGATCGAGCCACTTCTTGAACTCGAACATCTGCGCCCTGTTCTTTTCGGTCACACATTCCCAAGAAGGCTGGCCGTTGCGAACATAGCGCACCGACGCAACGGAGTTCTCGAACCGGACTCCGGTCGCGGTGTGCGACTTCACCTCAATCACGAGGGCGAAGTTCCGGACCTTCGCTGACTTGGGTGTGAAAGGTTCGCCATCGCGCGGGTAAAACTTCCATTCTACGTCGAACTGGCGAGCCTCAGCGAAGGTGCCGATGACGACGAGGTCGAGATCCTCGATTTTCTGGCCGTGCATCTTTAACCCAACGAAAATCCGCACCATGTCTGTCTTGCTGCGCGCAAGATCGGGCCAGAGATCCAGCAGCCGCCGCTCGAGCCGCTTGGCGGCAGCGTATTCGTCGCCATCGGTCACGCCAGAGATGATAATCAATGCACGATACTCTCGGTGACCACTGTCAGCACATCTCTCAACGCAGCACCTCTTCCTCAACCGTCCGTGTCGCGGCGGGGAGGTTGCCCCTCACCAGGAGTTCATTGACCGGAATGACCTCGCCACCGTCCCACTTCTCCCGCAGTTCGGCGATGACGGGATCCGCCGGATGGTCGGCCGTGAGGGGGCCGGCGATCGCTATCACGATCTTTGCGCCATCGGCGCGCGTCGCCAGAATGGGCACGACGACATTTCCCATGCCAGATACCGTCACCGTCGCGTCGCCCTCGTAGGTCATACCATTGCCCGTGTTCCGCTTAAGATCGAGTAGTAGAATCCGGGTGGACGCCGCCACACGCTGAGGACTGAACGGCTGCATGTTGTCAGTTAGGAGGAACTCCACGAGTTCCGCACCGACGTGCCGGTCGAGTTGCCCATGCTCGAACTTGTTCTTGAAGCTACGTAGGCAGCGGTAGCAGGAGGAATCGCAGTTCTCCTCGCAGGTCTTCATTACCTTGAGCGCGCGCTGGAACAGTTCTAGCCCGCGACCAGCCAGTTGTCGGGCAAAGCCAGCACCACCAGGCAGCGTGTCGTAAAGGAAGATTTCGGCCTCGAGGCCTGCCTTGCCTGCGGGCGTCAGCGCCGGCCGATATTCGGCCATCATCTCGCCCGGCTCGACCTCAAGGATGCCGCAGGCGGCCTTCGCCATCGCTTCGCTTACCGTCCGCAAGGCGACATCCGTGGGATAGTAACCCGGCTTCAGCTTCAGGGGCGCCTCGACGCGGAGCGAGAAGAGCGCGATGTCGGTGATGAAATCGGTCCCTAGGACAATGTGTCTGGAGGTCCGCGTCCCGGGGCAGGTGGGCTCCTTGTCCGGATACGGCTTCGGATGCGGAGCGAACATCGACGCCGTGCCTTCAGCGGAAGATTCGATGCGACCGCACAACGTGCAGTAGTTGTATCCCTCATGCTTGGGGCCGGTGTTCGACACCAGAAGATGCTCCCGGTTCGGCATAACGCGGATGCGGTCGTTCACAAACGTCCACTTATCGTCGTCGGCGGGCGTCGGCATCACTAGCTTCGCCCGCGTCGCGTAGCTAGTTTCTGGCATATCGTCCGGTGAGGTGACCTCCTCTTGATCCACCCGGTGCGCGAAGCCAGGTGGCCTTAGCCAATATTGCGTCGGGCCGAACGTCTCCTCCGAGCCGCACGCATGACAATCTGTGATTGTATCGCGCTCCAGACCCTCGTCGATTTTCACCGTTTCGGCGAACCCGCACTCGCTACACTCTCGGTAGAGCCGGCGGTTCTGCCAAGCGTCAAACCGATCCTCCGACATCGGAGAGTAGATGGCACCCGAGGTGTAGCACTTGCCTGAAATCCAGACCTGCTTGCCGGGGGCGTATTGCGACAGTGCGACCGGCAGTCCCTGCGACGGCGCGAAGCGCATTACCGGTTTGTACTGGGTTGAGCGCTCCAGATCGAAGACGCTGAAAGTCGCGACGTCCGTCGGGAACGCATAGCGCGGCAGAACACCCTTGTAGAGCAGGCGGTCGAGCAGCGTGCCGGTTACCGCCTTCTGGGGAGGAGCCTCCTCACCAACCTCCTCCTGCACCTCGTTGTCACCTTCTTTGGCGTCGTCATCGTCCTCTATCTCGACTTTCGCGCCGCCGACCGAATCACTGGCAATCGCGGCCTCGACTGCGGTGATGCAATCCTCGGCCATCCCGTCGAGCAGCGCTTGCCGGACCTCGCCCGACACCTCATGGGGAATCCATCCAGACACCCGGGATTTGAGGTCGGCCTCATTGTCCAGAAGCCACTGCTTGAAGTCGGCCGCGTTAAGCGTGGCTCCAGACGTCTTGAAGCCTTCAACCGAACCGAGAACCGAGAACAGGTCGGGGTTGGACGTGGGATCGAACTTCGGGAGGCGGACCTGATGATACGACTGCAACAAGTATGCCCGGATGTGCCGCTTTACGATATCGGGATTGTCTAGCGTCAGCCTCGGATCGATGACCTTCCCCGAAATCATCTCCTTCGGCTCCCTAAAGTAATGTTCGTCGTGGCTGTCGGCGCTGCCGAAAGCGACGACCGTCGCTACCGCGTTGCCGCGGCGCCCTGCGCGGCCCGCGCGCTGCTGGTAGTTGGCCCGGCCGGGCGGCATGTTGCGGAGCGCGACGCCGGAAAGGGCGCCGATGTCGATCCCCACTTCCATCGTGGTGGTGCTCGACAGTACATCGATGGCCGTCGACTGCCCAGCCGTGGCTCCCCAGTCGAGGTCCACGTCTTGGAACAGCAGTTCGTTCACCTCGGCCATCGAGAACACGTCGTCGCTCTGGGGAGCGTTCAACTGGGCGGTGTGCTCGGCCGCGATCAGCGCCATAGGGATCTCGGGAGGATCCGCCAGCGCCCCTAGGACGGGCGAGCGGTAGTACCCCTTGCGCGCGGAGAAGACGCTGTCCTCGACGGGGTCGAGGGCCGCGACCTGATCGCTGCCGCAGTCCAGGCAGTGTGGGATGGTCCGCACGGGACGGTGGACCGACTTGCAGTCCGTGCAACGCCGCCACTCGCCATTTAATTCGAGGGATAAGTTCTGGCCCGCGAGCCGGCGAAAGCCACCGTCCATATCGGTCGTGAATATGTTGAGCAGGATCGGCGTCCAGGCCTTGAACGACTTACGGGCTGCGGGGTCCTTGAGGACCGTGTCCATCGCCTTGAACGTGCCCTTGCGGGAATTCACGCTCGTACCTTTGCCCGCGGGGCGCTTATACCATGCCATCGGCATCGTGTTCAGCCAGAAGCCAACCGAGCGCCAGCAGCGCAGCCACGCCCTCGCTAGCGCGACCTTGTCCTCGTCGGTTTCCGCAATCCCCGGGATCGGCGGGAGCGCGTGCAGCTCTTTGGTCTTGTTGGCACGCTCGCGGATCGACGCGAGCGCGAGCGCCTCCAGGCCCAGATACTTGTCCTGGACGGTCTTCACGATGTCGTCCAGCAGCGCTGCAGGCGGCGTCTCCCCCCGTACCTCCATCCACAGCATCGTCAGCCGGTTTTCGTCTGCCGTCGCGTTCTCCGCAATGCCTTTCGCAACCATCTCCTCCGCGGTAGAGAAGTTCTCCCCGGACTTCCGCTCGGGCCGCAGGCGAACGCCAAGCGCCTGCGAAGCCAGCATCACCGCGAGATAGAGTTCCTCGAGGCTAAGCATCTGCTGGACCATCGTCGGCTTCGCAAGCAGGTCGTATCCCCAGATGATCAAAGAGCGCAGCGCGTCGCGCACGGAATACATCTGCAGATTGGGCGCCAGCCGCGCAGCGACCTGACGCGAATCCGAGAAGACGAGGACCTTACGCCCGCGGAGCGGCGCGAACCGGCTCGGGGCTTGCTTGCCGGGGGGCTGCACGGCCAACTGGCGGGAGACAATCGCCTGGAACGGCTGATCACCCTTGGTCTGGTGGTTCTGGACCGTTGTGCGGCCCCGTGCCGTCTGCCCGCACACGCCGCAGGGCACGAACTGGCCGCGCCGTTCCGAATTCGTGTCGACCTCACCATCCTCTCCGACCGCTGGCGCCTGACGCTCCTTCCTAATGTAGACGGTGCGCGTCCGCTGGCCGGCCGAAAGTCGGCCAGTGTCGAGATCGTATTCAGCGATCTCGGCGACATCAGGCCGTCTCGGCCGTTCCAGCAGCAGGTCGAGGTCTAGAAGCGGCAGGGTTTCGCCGCCCGTCATGCGCAGCCTGCGGCCAGGTTCGGACCAGAGGGCGTCCGGCGAGTCGACGTCGTCCGAATACGCCCTTGCGTACCCCGAACCACAACTCCGGCAGGTGAAGAACTCCAATACCCGCGACCCGCATCCGCAGACGTCGTGCGGCTGGCTGTACATCTTGCCGCTGATGCCGGTGCGCTCCTCCTCGCCGAGTTCCGAGCAGTCGGGGTCCATGCACACCCACAGACCCGGGAGCCCGCGGTAGAAATTGTGCACGCGGCATGGCAGCGGGCCCGACGCATCGGGCTGCTCGCGCGCTACGCTGCCGATCGCGAGAAGGGCCGTGACGGCCGCGTCAGCGATCTCCAGCGAATCAGGGAAAAGCTCCGCGCCGAGTTCGGCGACCGGTTGGGCGGCACCCATGGTGGTGTTGACGAGCCGCCCAAGCGGCGCGAAGTCCTTCAACGCCTCGAACAGATCGCGCTCGATGCCTGCCGACGGCGTCACGCCGCGATGGCCGAGGAACGGCGCGATCGCTGCCGCGCGGTCTGCTTCGTCCGGCGAATAGAACAACGGGAGGTCGAGGGCCGCCAAGACCTCAGCGTCCGCCTTGCTGCCGACCGCCGCGTTGGCCCGAAAGTCTAGGTCGCCCGTGACGGCCACGAACGTCTCGGGCGGCACGCCGGAAAGTTGGGCACCAAACTCGGTCGCATATTCCTTACTGTCGAAGCTCGCGGTCGCGCAGATAACCTGGAAGCGCTCGGCAGAGATGTCGAGGCGGTCACGGAGTCTTCGGAGCAGAAGCCCGACCTCGGCGCCCGCCGCACCGCGGTAAAGATGGGCCTCGTCGAGGACGACGGTGAACTTCTCGACGGGGTTGGCCGCCAGCCAAGTGCGCGTGCTGTCGAAGATCGTCCGCTCGATCGGCCGCATCATCATATATTCGAGCATCGAGTAGTTGGTCACCATCAGGTCCGGGCACGAAGCCTGGACCTCGTGGCGGGTGATCAGTTCAGAGTCCTCCGGAAGCGTCGTCGCGCGAAGGAATTCGTCCTGCTTGGGGTCGTACCAACGCGACCCCTTCGCCCCGAACCACCTGTCGAGATCGGGTTTCGCCGGCCACTTCCCACGTTCCTGCAACTGCGAGCGAAGCCGCGCCGCGCGTTCCTGATCCTCGGAGACGGGACCAGCCGCTTGGCGCTCGATCTCGACGTAGAACTCCTCAAAGGAGGCGAGCTTCCGTCCATCCTTCTTACCTGATCGAACCCCGGCATACGGCGTTCGGCTGGTGTAGCGTGCGAAACGCGGTGGGCGCCCCGCCCAGGTGTTGAAGTGATCGACGAGGTCCGTATCGCCGAAGATGGCACGCAGACGGCCCAACTGGTCGTTGACCAGGGCGTTCATCGGATAGAGCAGCAGCGCCCGCATAGCCGGCTGCGCGAAGGACGTCGGTCGCTCCGCCGCCTCGCGGGCAAACTTGCCCAGGATGGGGAGCAAGAAGGATTCGGTTTTACCCGAACCCGTGCCGGTCATGATGACAAGGTTGCGTCCATCGATCAGCGCGTGCCGGACCGCATCGCCCTGATGTCGGTAGGGAGGGTCGAACAGCAGGCGGGGACGGTCTTCGCGGACACTCGACAGCTTCTCAAAGATCGTGCGGGCGGCCGGCGGCAAACCCTCGACCTCGCTGAATCTCGCGCCGACCTGGTAGCGCGGTGTCGTCTCGAGGAATGGCTCCTGGTGCGTGACGCCGGTCCGGTCCAGCAGCGTCCTGCGCTGGTCGATTAGCGTGGACGCACCGATGTGGTAGGTCGCCTCGATGTATTCCTTCAGCGAGGAATGGAGACGGTCAATCGTCTCCTGGATTGTGGTCGACATCTTCAGGACCCCCTCATTCGGCTGTCCCCGCGAGGAACAGCATCTCACTTAGAAACTTCTCTTCGGTCGCGACCTCTGTCTCTGGAACGAGAAACGAAAGGAGGCATCCTGCGGGATCGATCTCGCTCCCGATTACAGCAAGCCGCTTCCGTGCCCACATCGGAATCGGGAAGAAGAAGTCCAGAATCGAGTTCCCTCCGGCTTCGCGCAACCGGTATTCCTGCGGGCGGCCGGCGACCGTATCGATCGCCATCTGGATCCGCCACGCGGCGTCGCAGCCGCGCCACCTGTCGCCATGTAGCGGCAGGTCCAACAGTTTCCGCGGCTGACCATCGACGAGTTGCGCATAGCCCCACAGGTCGGATCCGAACGTCTGCGGCCTACGGACCACGAAGTTGCCCGTCAGCGTCCCCGGCGATGTCCATCTTCCCTTGTAGCTTCGAGCCCTTCGCGATCCGTCGAGGACGATCATGTCGGGTATTTCTCCAGATGCTGGCAACCCGTTGAGCTTTGTATCGTGAAGCGTGATTAGGTCCTTGGCGCTGACAGGTTTTGGGTGTTTCAGCCAGGCGCTCTCGGACAGGTGCCGCAAACCAAGGTCGTGCAGGGCTGTGGCCAAGTCCTCCGTCGGAAGCGGGGTGATGGACCTGATGCCGCGGCGGTTCTCGACCCGCGACCTCATCTCCGTAGGCAGCGGAGTCTGCTCGTCCGCGGAGAGCCCTAGCACGAAGGCCGTACCGCCGGGTCGGACGACATAGCCGGGTGGCGCCGCGACCAGCCAAGTGCCGCGCACCTGCTCGCCTTCGAGCGCGACGTCGCCCAATTCCAGAAGATCGCCGATCGCCACCAGCGATTCGATCGAAGCCTCGACGAGGTCTACGAAGGTCGCGACATCATCGACCAGCCCGTGGTGGCTGTCGACCATCCGGCGCACGAGTGTGCGCGGTGAGCACGGGCAAAGGAAGCCGGCGAGCCGCCGGACAGCGGCCGACAAGTAGCAAGCGCTCAAAATTCCCTCATCGCCTCTTTCAAGGCCCAATGATGAATAGGCTGTGCCAATGACGGCGTGCTCGTCGATGGCTTCGATCATACCGAACCTCCAACATTGGACGCAGAAGCTGGGTAGGACCGGCCAAGCAATTGCACGATGCGGGCACCGGCCGTCAGGCCTGGACAGTTCCAGAGGTGGTCGATCATGGTCGCCAGTTCAGTGTCGTCAGGTCTCAAACCCCGGTCGAGCACGTCGGATAGGTCGAGAGCGGGTTGTGACGCGACACCGGGCGCGACGGCATAGCGATGCGCGAGCGAGGCAAATTCGCGCTGCCTGACGTGGTCGGGCAACCGGGCGAACTTCGCTGCGTCCCTAACTAGGACGATCGCGAACGCCCGCTTGTGTTCGAAGCACTCAATCAACGCCTCCACCGCCTTTTCCCGAGAACGACCTTCGCGCAGTGCTCTTTCCGCGGCGGCCCAATTCGCGCCACACATGACGTAGTGGAGGCACTCCTTCAGGCGATCGAGGACGCGCGCGCGCCGCTCGATCGCGAACGCCCCGGCGACCCGCGCATCGGACCACGCTACTACCGCCTTCACGATGATGAGTGCATCTTCACGCGTCTGAAGCACAGTCCTCAAGTCCGGCTCGACGAGCAGCCCTCCGAGGCCGCCATCGACTTTCCTCACACCTACGACCAGCGGCACATGCTGATCACCATAGCTCGCGACGAAAAGGCCGCCTGGTGTCTCCGGCTCGATGCCCGCCTCGACGTCGGCAACTGCGAAGGGTTTCTCGTCTAGCGGTCTTGCGAAAGATCGGAATGAGACTTGCGGTGGTGCCTCACCGTCATGGTCGTCAACCAGCCTGATTTGCGTGGACTTGTTCGTGGAGCGCCATACCCAGCGGATGGGGGAGGCGTCCCTGTGAAGCGGGATCCGAATTGTTCCGAGTTCGTCCCCATCGACCAGAATTCGGCCAGAGCTGGCCGCAAGATAGCCCCAAGGATCCTTCTCCCGTCGCTCGAAGGTCGCGAACGCCGAGCGCCACGTCTCCGGGCCAAAAGGCAGCGCCAAAACGCCAATCTGTTCGAGGGCGATTCGTGCTCCGGAGCCATCGAGAAGCTCAACCGAGACGGTCACATGGCGACCCGCCGGTCCTAGGACATCTATCTGGGAAAGGCCCTCCCAGAACTCGTCGAGTGTAGATTCCGGCGGTTCCGAACTGGCAATGAGTCCACAATGACCGATCGTTCCGCTGACCCAAGCGTTGGGCGGCCTGATGGACAGCGAGATCCATCCTTCGACGGGCTGCGATGAAGTGTCCGGTGCCGCGTGCCCGATCACTCTGACGGAGAGCACGTGGTTGCCTGCCGGCAATGGCTGAAGGCGGATGAACGTTGGGACGCCGGCAGCCTTCGCGGCGATTGTCAACGGTGGGTCCGTGCCGAGCCTTACTTGATACTCCGCGATAGGGTGATCATGCTCGATTCCGAAGCACGGGCTTTCGTTCTCAAGCCACTCCGTCGCCCCTTCGCCATCCCAATTTCGTGCGGCGAGTCCCGCTGGCCAGACTCGAATTGTCTGCGCGATGGAGAACCCGGCCGCTTTAAGTTCGGCGACCTGTTCGGTTGACAGGGTTCGAGGCAGTTCCAGTCGTAGCCCCTTCGCCCCTTCGCATACGATCGAGGTCGGAGTGGCGGCAGTGAGGTTCGGAACTTCTGACGTCGATATGAGCACGTAGGTGTGGCCGGGTCGGACCAGCCTTCCGACCATCTCGATCGCCTGTCCGTCGGCGCCGACCCGGAAAAGCCATGTCGGGCCTGGAGAAATATGCCCCTCGCTTGCGAGCAGATGTTCCATCTTTGGGTTCGGCATCAGAAATTTCAGAACCGGCGCTCCCGTCGGAGGCCAAGAATCCAGCACCCTTCTTTGCGCACCTTGAAGGAGCCAGCCAGGGGGACGGGTTCCCTTCGTACCAGCGACGGTGCACCTTGTCCGTCTCAGGAACTCGTCAAGCTCAGGGGAGAGGTCGGCGACGGGCTGGAGGCTGGGCAGTTCGATGGTCGGCGTCCACTCGTCGGGGGCAGTCCGACGCAGTGAGAGCAACGGGCGGATCGAAAGTCTCCGCTCGTCGTGTTTGCTCGTTGAAGAGGCGTCCGCAGCCGCGCCCCCTCCGAGATTTCGTGCCACGCCGCGCATTCTGGCGACCTCGACGGCCTTCCTGGTATCGTGCAGCCACTGGCGCGCGTTTCTCGTTTCTTCGAGATCGCCAACGATTCTCTCGAGCGTCTGCGGCAGAATTGCGCTATCTTCACCGGCGGTACGGTGGTCGAGGAGGCCGAGAACAATTCGTCCGACCAACTCCTCTTGCTCTAAGAAGTTGTCGAAGCGCGAACTGCCTCCGCGAGCCATGCGGGCAACGTAACGGCCAACGTCTGAGGCCGATTGGTCGAGCCTTGAGACCAACTGGTATCGAAGGCCATAAAGCGCGCGTGCCAATTGCCATTGCAGGTCTTTGGGGAGCAGCGCGTGGGTGATTGGCCATGCGATGATTGAGAAAAAGTTTGCCCATCTTCCAACGGGCAAGACGCCGCCATAGCTCTTGCGGAACTTTCCGAACCAGTTGCGGAGCGCCGGACGCCAACTCCGATCCCAAAAGGGCATGCGGCATTCAAACGTATGCCAATACTCGTCGCCGTCGTAGTCATAACCCTGTTCTGTTGCGTAGATAACCCAAACCAGCCAGTGCGTGGCCAAGCGATAGCGGGTTTGCAGGGCCGCCTTGAGCAGCTTCGAGACGTCGGACAACTCATCGGTGTTTAGTCCATGCTCGAAAGCGAACACGGGCAAACCGCGCTCCGCGCGAATTGCCGCCAGCGACGCGAAGTGCCCTTCGAGACGCTTTTGGAAAGCGTCAAGATCACCGCTCATCGACAAACGAGCATAGATTTTTCGTAACGACTGCCCCGTCCCTGCGCTTCAAACCCCGTTCCCCCTGCAGCGCCTTCAGACAATCGCCGTCGCCCCCGACTGATTGTATCGACTTACATGAACATTTAGTTTGCACCAATGGAACGGACGAAACAATCCAATACGGATGGAGCAAGTGACTTCATTCTGTTTTAATGTCTCACTTGAGCGGCAAGTCCTCGATGTTGGTGCCTGACGCAGATTGCGTGAACAACCTCCCTTCTCGACTGTGCGCTTATGTGTCGAAAGCTGATTCTTCGCGAATGTTGACGGTTGGATTCGACAGGCACGCTTCTTGCCTTGACCAAGGTCACACAAATGTCCGCTTGCTGCGATTCACAGCCGAAAGCGGTCGGGCCGCAATCGGCCATGAGTGGATTGTGACCCCGCGCTGTATCGATTCATAGGATGCGGGCGGCGTGGACAATTCTTGGACCCGCCAGAGACGCCCGCCAAGAATCGAGACGATGCAAAAATTTGTGCCAGTCTCTGTCCCCGCAAGTCTGACTAGCATTGCCAATAGCGCGCGGAAGTAGGCTCAAAGACGGTCCAGCATCAAATTTTAGCGAGCTAAAACAGATATTTAACACTGTGTGGCGCGCCCGGCAGGATTCGAACCTGCGACCACCCGCTTAGAAGGCGGGTGCTCTATCCAGCTGAGCTACGGGCGCGTGCACAAGGCTGTGGAGCGCGCGAATAGCGCGGTTTGCGCGGGCAGCAAAGCAAGATAAGCAGCGAGTCGATGACCGACCCCACAGCACCCGCCCGCACCAGTGCCGCCGACGTGCGGCATTTTCGCTATTATGACTTCGTCATGGCGGCGTTCGTCGCGATCCTGTTGCTCAGCAACATCATCGGGGCATCGAAACGCTCGGTGGTCGAACTGCCCTCGATCGGCGACTGGCCCTTCGGCGCGGGGGTGATGTTCTTCCCCCTGAGCTATGTCATCGGCGACATGCTGACCGAGGTCTATGGCTATGCGCGGGCGCGGCGGGTGATCTGGACGGGCTTTGCCGCGCTCGCCTTCATGGCGTTCATGGCGTGGGTCGTCGTCTCCTTGCCGCCCGCCCCCGGGTGGCCGCATCAGGCGGCCTATGAGGCGGTGTTCGCGAACAGCTGGCGGATCGTGATCGCCTCGATGCTCGCCTTCTGGGCCGGGGAGTTCGCCAACAGTTTCGTCGTCGCCAAGATGAAGGTCGCCGACGACGGCAAGCGCATGGGGCTGCGCTTCGTCGCCAGCACCTTCGTCGGCCAGGGACTCGACAGCCTGATCTTCTACCCCATCGCCTTTTACGGCCTGGAAGGCTGGCCGACCGGCGAACTGATGAAGACCGTGCTGTCGCAATGGGCGATCAAGACGGGGTGGGAGATCATCCTGCTGCCCGTGACGGTCGCGATCGTCGTCTGGCTGAAGCGCCGCGAAGGCGTCGACGTCTATGACGAGGGTACCGATTTCAGCCCCTTCGCGGCGAAGCTCTGATGGGCGAGGCGATCTCGCTCCTCTACCAGCAGCTCAAGATCGTGCTGATCGACGGCAGCGGACTCGGCAAGGATGCGCTGCACATTTACGCCGGCATGGCGATCTATCTGACCGTGCGGCTGGGGCTGCGGCGGTCGGTGTGGATGGCGTGGCTTGCGGTGGTGATCGCGGCGCTGGCGGGCGAATGGCTCGACGTGCAGGGCGAATATATCCGCGGGCTGCTCGCCCCCGAACCCGGCCATTGGCACGATATCTGGAACACCGCCTTCTGGCCGAGCGTGCTGGCGGTGGTCGAACGCTGGTGGCCGCGGCGCGAGGCTGGGCCGACTGCCGACTTAAGCGAGAACGCCAAGCGCGGCCTCGAACAGGCGTAGCCCGTCGGTGCCGCCATGCGCGCGGTCGATCGCGCGTTCGGGATGCGGCATCATGCCAAGCACATTGCCCGCATCGTTCAATACGCCCGCGATATCGCGCGCCGATCCGTTGACGCTGTCGGCGTAGCGGAAGGCGACGCGCCCCTCGCCTTCGAGCCGGTCGAGCGTTTCGGCGTCGGCGAAATAATTGCCGTCGTGATGCGCGACCGGGATGGCGATCGCTTCGTCGACCTTATAGCTGGCGGTGAACAAGGACTGGCTGTTCGCGACGGTCAGCGGCACCGTGCGGCAGACGAAATTGAGCCCGGCGTTGCGCATCAGCGCACCGGGCAGCAGCCCCGCCTCGGTCAGCACCTGGAAGCCGTTGCACACGCCGAGCACCGGCACGCCGCGGCCTGCGGCCTCGCTGACCGCGGCGAGGATCGGCGAGCGCGCCGCCATCGCGCCCGAGCGCAGATAATCGCCATAGGAAAAGCCGCCGGGCAGCGCGACGAAGTCGGTGCCGTCGGGCAAGGCGGTCTCACGGTGCCACACCATCGCGGACGCCTTGCCCGTGACCTGTTCGAGCGCGACCGCCATGTCGCGGTCGCAGTTGGAGCCCGGAAAGACGATGACGGCGGTCTTCATGGCTCGCTATCCTTTCAGGCGCGCTGGATGCGGTAGTTTTCGATCACCGTGTTCGCGAGCAGCCTGGCGCACATCGCGTCGAGGTCGGCGTCGCTGACGCTGTCGGCGACTTCGAGTTCGATGAAGCGGCCGGCGCGGACATCGTCGACCCCCGCGAAACCCAAGCCTTCGAGCGCATGGTGGATCGCCTTGCCCTGCGGATCGAGCACCCCGGGTTTCAGCGTCACATAGATGTTCACTTTCATGGGGGGACTTTCATGGAAGCAGACCGTTGCTGCGGAGGGCGGGAAGATGGGCGCGCCTATGCCCGCGAATCACTTGATCGGCAAGGGTGGCTGCCCAAGAAAATGCGGCTTTTCGGAATGCGAACCACTCGCAACTTTCCTGTTGCGAGTCCGTCGCACTATCCCTATCTGAGTCTTGTTGAGAAGGATTCGCACATGGTCGTCTGTGTCTGCAACGCAATAAAGGAAAGCCAGCTGCGCGACGTCGTGCGGAATGGCGAAGTGCGGTGCGCCAAGGCCGCCTATGCGCAACTGGGTCGCAAACCCAAGTGCGGCCAATGCCTGCCTTTCGCTCGCAATATCATCAGCGACGTCGCCGCGACCGCCTGATTTTTCTACGTTTTCTGCCATTTTTGACCTTGGCCTGATGGGGTCCGGGGGCGTATAATGCCGCCATCCCATTCCCAGGACAAAAAGACAGGACGACACATGAAGGGCGACGAAAAGGTCATCGATTTCCTCAACGAGGCGCTGAAGAACGAGCTGACCGCGATCAACCAGTACTGGCTGCACTATCGCATGCTCGACAATTGGGGGGTCGCGAAGCTCGCGCATTTCGAGCGCGAGGAATCGATCGACGAGATGAAGCACGCCGACAAGCTGGCCGATCGCATCCTCTTCCTGGGCGGCCTGCCCAATTTCCAGATGCTCGGCCGCCTGCGCGTCGGCGAAACGGTCGAGGAAATCCTCAAGGCCGACCTCGCGCTCGAGGAGGAAGCGATCCCGCTGCTCAAGGATGCGATCGCGCATTCGGAAAGCGTGCGCGACTATGTCAGCCGCGACCTGTTCGCCGACATCCTCGAGAGCGAGGAACATCATGTCGACGAACTCGAAAAGCAGTTCGAGATGATCGAGCGCATGGGGCTGGAAAATTATATCCAACTGCAGTCGAAGTCGGTCGGCGACGACTGAGAATCGCGGGGGCGATGCAAGCTCCCAAAACGGCGAATATCGAGAGGCGCCTTCCGGCGCCTCTTTTTTGCGATTCTGTCGATGCGAATCCGTTCGTCCACCAGCGGAATTGAAGTGGGAAGCGGACATTGCCGATCCTCCCCGGCACGGGGAGGGGGACCATCGAAGATGGTGGAGGGGTACGGGAGGTTTGCGTAACACCGGACCGATAAGCTCTTGCTTGTCGGCAACATCGCCGCAGTGCGCTGTCTCGTCGGCAAGGCAATCCGCCTATACCCCTCAACCATCTTCGATGGCCCCCCCGTGCCGGGGAGGATCGGCTTGGTTCGTTCCCGCCCGCCCCCTCTGTTTCCCGCCCATCTTCACAAAAGAAACAATCGCGTCATTTTTTCACTTGTCTTTGAGAATAATTCTCAATAGCAAGGTCGGGCAGTCCCCTCCTGCCGGCCGCTGCACCATGCAGCGGCCGGCGGCTTTTTCGGATCTGGCGCCGGACTGCGCCAACCGGCCAGGCCGAACGGGAAAGGGACGCACGTCATGGAATCGCCCAGCCTGATCCGGCAACTGACCGAACAGCCGCTCGTCCGCGACCTGCCCACCGACGCCGCGCAGGCGGTGCTCGCGCTGCGCTATTGCATCCTCTGCCGCCGCAGCGAGCGCGACCCGATGCCCGAGCTCGAGCGGCGCTGGGGCAATATCCTGGCGGCGCGGCGCTTTCGCCTGGTGGTCGAGGCGATCGGCCACAGCTGGCCCGACCCCTTTGCCGTCGCCCCGCCCTGCTGCCCGCGCCTCAGCTTCGACGAGAGCCTGCTCGCCGCGATGATCGGCGTCTCGGCCCGCCGCGACCGCGCGCAGTTCGACTGGCTCTGCGCCGAAATGCTGGGCAGCGACGCGCGCGAAATGATCTTCGTGGCGCTCGAGAATTTCCTGCGCGCAAGGGCGCCGGGGCGGGTCTGACTCCCATCCCTCAGCCGGCGGGATAGAGTGGCAGGCCGTCGTCCATCGCTCGCGATGACGATAGCAGCGCCACTCCCGCTGCCTCTGGCGCCACCCGCAAATCCCAATCAGTTGTCATCGGATATTCCGTTCCGTCGAAACGGAACGGTCGCTCATAACCCTGCAAAATGCCGCCGCCTTGGGTCCAGGCTGCCAAGACAGGACGCCCCTCGACGCGGCCTTCCAACAATCGAACAGGCATCCATGTCACCGGAACACGGGCTAGCGGCCGCAACCGCTGATCCGACCCATCCCAGACAAAAAGCGAGCAGCCCCCCGAGCCGCAAAAGCCGCGCCCCAAGCGCCACGCGATGACCATCTCATTGCAGGGCAACCGCGTCGCCCAGAACCGCGCGCCCTCGTCTCGGGGCTCATTCGGCCGGACATCCTCCGCCCAAGCACGCAGTTCGCGCGCGATGGGTTCAGCGGTAACGGCATCGGTAATGGCTTCCGGCTTTTCGCTGGCGAGATCGCAATGCGCATGCCGATCCGCGACCTTCGGCGGCTGGCTCGACAATTGTCCGCAGGCGGTCAGCAGCGCCGCGAGCGAGGCAACAAAAAGGGTCGCCTCGCGTCGCATTGCTTATTTCCCCGCCTTATCGCTCACCGCCTTGATCACCAGCGCCTTGTCGTCGGTAAGGTAGCGTTTCGCCAGCGCCTGCAATTCCGCGGGGGTCGCGACCTCCACCTCGGCGATGCTCTTGCGGCTGCGGTCGAGGCGGGCTTCCTTGCTCGTCGCGGCGGCGACATAGGGCACCCAATAGGCGTTTTCGCGCCGCGCCTTGGTCATCGCCTCGAGCATCGGCTTGCGCGCGCGGTCGAGCAGGTCGGCGTCGACCGGGGTATCGCGCAATTCCCGGGCGATGCCGAGGATCGCGGCGCGGGTGGTCGCGATATCCTTGAAATCGATATTGCTCGCGGCGAAGAGATGACCATAGCCGGGGAAATCGTCCGACAGGCTGGCCCCCGCGCCGGGGCTGTAGCTTTCGCCCAGTTTCTCGCGCAATTCCTCGGTCAGCATCAGCTGCATCACGCGCGACAACAGTTGCAGCCGCATCGCCTCGCCAAGGTCGCTGTCGTCGCGGGCGGGCCAATAGACGCGCACCTCGGCCTGCTCGGCGGGGCCCTTGTGGATCAGCGTGCGTTCGCTGCGGTCCTTGGCATAGTCGCGGATGCGCGCGTCGGGGCGGGGGTCGAAGGCCGGGCGGCGTTCGGGCAGCGCGCCGAAGGTCGCCGCGATCGCCTGGATCGCCGCCGCCTCGTCGATGTCGCCGACGACGCCGATCTCGATCGCGCCCTGCGCGAAGCTGTCGGCGACCGCCGGTTTCAGACTCGCCCAGTCGAGCGTCATCATCGTGTCGAGCGGCGGGGTGGTGGCGCGCGGATCGTTGTTCGCCAGGATGCCGCCGGCGTCGCGACCGAGCACCGCCGCCGGGGTCGCGTCGTTCGCGGCATATTGCTGCGGCAGGAAGCGGCGGATCAGCGCCAGCCCGTCGGGGCGATAACCCGGATGGGTGAGGAAGGCGGCCATCAGCTGCGCCTGCAGCCGGAAATCCTCGGGCGAGGTGCGCGCGGTGCCGCCGAAGCTGTCGGTGGCGCTGCCGACGCTGCTGCTCACCGTCCGGCCGGCGAAGATGGTGCTGAGTTCGTCGCGGCTGTGCGCCTCGAGCCCGCCGAGGCTGATCGACCCCGCGAGCGCCACCCGGGTCGGGTCTTCCTTGGTCGCGAGCAGGCTGCCGCCGTCGATGCGCAGCGACAGATAGACCGCGTCCTTCTGAAAATCGGTCGTCTTGATGTTGAGCATGACATTGTTGGCGAAGCGGATGCGGCGGATGCCCAGATCCTCGATGCGCTGGTCGCTGACGATCTTTCCGGGGGTGCCGAAGTCGGTGTAGGCGAAGGCGACGCTGGTCGCGGCGGCGGGCGCGGCGACCGCGACCTGCTGCGACGCCTTGAGCGCGGCGAGGATCGCGTCGGTGCCGCCCTCGATCGGCGTCTTCGACGTCACCCGCGCCAGCGGAGCGCCGAGCCCCGCCATGCGTTTCTGGAAGGCGGCGCTGACCGCCGCGGCGTCGAGCGACGGAGCGGCCGTGTCGAACAGCGTCTGCGCGGTTTCGGGGCGGACCACGACGAAATCGCCCTTCGCCGCCTCGACCAGCACATCGGCCAGATTTTCGCTGCGCCGCGTATCGACCCCCGCGACCGCATTCTTGATCGCGGTGCGGCGGTTGGCGAGCTGTTCGTCGACCTCGGCCTGGGTGAAGCCGTGCTGCGCGGCGCGGCGCCATTCCTGTTCGATCAGCGCCTGGGCCTCGCGCCACGCGCCGGTCTTGGCGGTGGCGCCGAAGGTCACCTGGTCGAAGATGTCCCAGCCGTTACTCTCGCCGAAATAGCCGCCCAGGATCGGCGAATCCTCGGCAAGCGCGAGCTTGGCGATGCGGCGGCTGACGATCGCCTCGCCGATTTCCTCGGCCAGATCGTCGGCGCGCTTCGCCTTGGTGTCGGGCAGTTTCACCCAGGGTTTGAAGGCGGTGAGGGTGACGCTGTCGTTGATCGCCGGATCGACGAAATCGTCGGCGGCCGAGGCGCGTTTATAATCGATCATGCCGATGTCGGGATCGGCGCCCGCGGGGCCGCGCCCCTTCCAGTCCGCAAAGCGCGCCTTGATCTTGGCCTCGACCGCCGCCGGGTCGAAATCGCCGACCATCACCAGGGTTGCGCGCTCGGGGCGGTAATAGCGGTCGTACAGGTCACGGATGCGCGCGGCGGGGGCCGACTGGATCACCTCGACCGTGCCGACCGGAATCCGATTCGGCGCGATCACGCCCTTCATCTGGAAATCGAGCTGGTCGATCAGGCTGCGCAATTGATAGGTGTCGCGCGCGCGCCGCTCCGACAGGATGATGCCGCGCTCGCGGTCGACCGCGGCGGGGTCGATGGTGAGCTCGCTGCCGGTTTCGCGCATCAGCATCAGCCCGGTGTCGATCAGGTCGTCCGAGGCGTTGGGCAGGTCGAGTTGATAGACGGTGGCGTCGAAGCCGGTCACCGCATTGGTATCGGCGCCAAAGGCCAGCCCCTTGCGCTCGAGCAATTTGACCATCTCGCCCTCGGGCACATGGGTCGATCCGTTGAACGCCATATGTTCGAGGAAATGGGCGAGCCCGCGCTGGTCGTCGGCCTCGGCGAAGCTGCCGACGTCGAAGCGCAGGCGCAGCGAGACGCTGTCCCGGGGCGTGGTATTCTTCAGCAGCGCATATTTCATGCCGTTGGGCAGGACGCCGAATACGATGTTCGGATCGACCGGCACGTCGCTCGGCGCGAAGTTCCAGGCGCGCGCCGCGTCCGTCTGGGGATTTGGGGTCTGCGGATTGGTGGCTCGCGCAGCGACGGGCTCGCGCGCCGCGAGCGGCACCGGGGCGGCAAGGGCGAGAAGCGTCGCAAGGGCAAGGGGTGACAGCGCGGCGGAGGCGCGCAACAGAGCTCGGGAAATCATCGCGCCTGTCTGGGCGACCCCCGCGGCGGGGTCAAGCGCCGCTCAACCCGCCTGCGCGGCACTTTCGACAGACGACATGGGATCGCGGTCGCGTGCCTTGGCGGCATAGACCGCGCGGTCGGCGATCTCGAACAATTTTTTGGCGCTGCCGCCCTGATCGGGCCAGATCGCGACGCCGATGCTGGCGCCGACATGGATCGTCGCGCCGTCGATGCGATAGGGCATGGCGAGTTCGGACAGGATGTGGCCCGACAGCGAGGTGCCCATCAGCGGCGAACCGGCGGGGACGAGGATCGCGAATTCGTCGCCGCCCTGGCGCGCGACCATCGCATGGTCACCGCACGCATGGCGCAGCCGCGCCGCAACCTCGCAGAGCAGCGCGTCGCCCGCGGCATGGCCGTAACGGTCGTTGACCGGCTTGAAGCCGTCGAGATCGAGCAACGCGATCGCGAAGCGCGTATCGGGGCGCGCTGCGGCAATTTCCTGGTCGAGCCTCGCGTCGAGTTCGCGGCGGTTCCACAGGCCGGTGAGCGGGTCGGTGTGCGCGAGGTCGCGCATCTGTTGCTGCAACTGGAGCAGGTCGACGAGCTGGCCGTGCTGCTGCACGATCATGCGCAGCAGGAAAATGGTGGCGACGAGCAGGCTGGTCCCCGCCGCGATCTCCGCCGGGTTGCCCGAGGTCAGCATCAGCAGCATGATCGGCACGATGCCGATGCCGAGGTTGACGAAGGTGGTGAAGCGGATCGACGACAGGCAGTAAGCGGTCGCGAGCGAGCCCATCGCCATGATGATCGCATAATAGCTGTGCGCCTCGGGCGGCGCCGCGAACCAGTTGATCACCGTCCAACTGCTGCACATCGCGCCCATCGTGCCCGACAGCCAGGTCGATTCGACGATCATCCGCCGGGCGCGGCGCACGCTCATCCGCCGACCGCGATTGCGCCACAGCACGAAGAAGCCGAACAGGCTGACCGCCGCGAGGATGATCGGGAACCCGATGCGGATGAAGGGATGCACCGTTTCGACCCCGCCATAGATGGCGGTCGGCGTCGTCGCCGCCAGGGTCAGGAACAGCATCGGGGTCAGCGTCTCGATACGATTGGCGCGCAGCAACGCGACATCGTCGCGAATCGCTTGCGGAACCGGCGGGAACACCCGCGTCCGTATCCAGTGATAGACCCCCGTCATGGACAGCGGGATAGCAAGCGGGAGTAAAGCATCGGTTAAGGAACAGAATCCCCATTTTTCATCCGACTACGCGCGTAGCACGGTAGAAGGACTTGCAAAATATTAACCATGATTTGCGATAGGCGCTCCCGATATCGCATCATCGAGAGGGGATTTTGACCATGTCGTTCCAGTCCGTACCGACCGCCGCTTCCGCATCATCGATCGCGCTCGCCACGCTGCCCTCGGCATCGCCCAGCCTGCCGCAGAACGACACATCGGCGCAGCAGGCGGCGCGCGCCGCGCAGCTCGTCGCCTCGCGGGGCGTTTACACCTGGACCACCGACATCGCGACCCTGCCCGGCCTGCCGCTCGCCGCGACGGTGCCACCAAGCAACGAGCCGACGATTCCCTGGGGCATCACGCTGATCGGCATTTTGCTGGGCATCGCGCGCAACGCGCTGTCGGTGAAAATCGGCGGCGTCGACAAAGGCGAACTCGACACGCCGCGCGCCGAATATGAAGCGGCGCTCGCGCAATGCGACGCGATCGAGGCCTCGACCGCCAAAATTGCTGCGCAGCATGGCGTGCACAATGGCGGCAATATCTTCGAGCGCGTCATCGGCGATGTCGAGGCCGCGGTCGAGGCCGCCGAGCACGACATGCATGTCGCGCTGCTCAAGGGCTATAGGAACGCGCTGAAGGACATGGCCGCGGTCAGCGAGCATGAAGCCGCCGGCCTCGGCAGCAGCACACCGCGCAGCATCGACGCCTATCGCGCCCTGTTCGACACGCTGCCCGTCCCCGGCATCGCCTATACCTTCCAGGAAGATGACGAATTCGCGCGGCTGCGCGTCGCGGGTCCGAACAATATGCTGATCACCCGCCTGCTCGCCATTCCCGCCAATTTCCCGATCACCGAGACGCAATATGCCGCGGTGGTGAACGGCGACAACCTGTTCGACGCCTTGCTCGCCGGGCGGCTGTTCATGCTCGACTATCAGGAACTGTCGGTGCTGACCGCCGGCACCTATGGCAGCGACCGGAAATATGTCACCCAGCCGATGGCGCTTTTCGCGGTGCCGCCGGGCGGCGCCTCGCTCGTGCCCGTCGCGATCCAGTGCGGGCAGGAATCGGCGAGCAATCCGATCTTCACGCCGTCGGTGGCGGCCGCCGACCAATGGGGCTGGCAGATGGCGAAGCTGGTCGTGCAGGTCGCCGACGGCAATTATCACGAGCTGTTCACCCATCTCGCGCGCACGCACCTCGTCATGGAGGCCTTTGCGGTCGCGACGCACCGCCACCTCGCCGAGGTGCATCCGCTATGGGCGCTGCTCGTCCCGCATTTCGAGGGCACTTTGTTCATCAACAACCAGGCGGCGACCTCGCTGATCGCCGCGGGCGGGCCGATCGATCATATTTTCGCCGGCACGATCACCACGAGCCAGCTCGCCGCGGTCGACGATCGGCTGGCGTTCGATTTCTATGGCAAGATGCTGCCCGCCGACCTGATCGCGCGCGGCGTCGATCAGAGCTCGATGCTCACCGACTATCCGTACCGCGACGACGCCTTGCTCGTCTGGGGCGCGATCCACGGCTGGGCCAAGGCCTATGTCGAACATTATTATGCGAACGACGCCGCTGTCACCGGCGATACCGAACTGACCGCGTGGACGGCGACGCTGGCGGGCGAGGCGCAGATCAAGGGTTTCTGCGCCATCGCGACGCGCGCGCAGCTCGTCGATATCTGCACGATGCTGATGTTCACCGCGAGCGCGCAACATGCCGCGGTCAATTTCCCGCAGAAGAGCATCATGGCCTTCGCCCCCGCGGTCACCGGCGCGGCGTGGCAGCCGGCGCCGAGCGCGCAGAGCGGACAGACGAAGAGCGAGTGGCTGGCGACGATGCCACCGATGGCGCTTGCGCTCGAACAGCTCAACACGCTGGTGCTGCTGGGGTCGCTCTATTACCGGCCGCTCGGCCAATATTACAGCAACGCCTATCCCTATCCGACCTGGTTCCAGGACCCCGCGATCACCGTCGCGGGTGGTCCGCTGCCGAGTTTCCAGGCGGCGCTGGTGAGCGTCGAGGCCGAGATCGTCACACGCAACGCCGAGCGGATGCAGCCTTATACGTACCTGCAGCCGAGTTTGATTCCGACGAGCATCAATATTTGACCATGGGCGTCGCCCCCGCGAAGGCGGGGGCCGCCACCGGTTTACGCGGCGTCGCTGAGTATGATTCCCAGCGGCCCCCGCCTTCGCAGGGGCGACGTACCGGTCAGCTGCCCTTTTTCTTCCGGTGGCTTTCCAGGTCGAGCACCGCATTGTCGGCGCCTTCGGGCAGCAGGCCAAGCCGGCGCGCGACTTCCTGATAGGCCTCGACTTCGCCGCCGAGGTCGCGGCGGAAGCGGTCCTTGTCGAGTTTATCGTTGGTCGCCATGTCCCACAGGCGGCAGCCGTCGGGGCTGATCTCGTCGGCGAGGATGATGCGGCTGAAATCGCCGTCGTAAAGCCGCCCGAATTCGAGCTTGAAGTCGATCAGGCGGATGCCGACTGCGGCGAACATGCCCGACATGAAATCGTTGATGCGGATCGCCATGTCCTGGATATCGTGCAATTCTTCCTGGCTGCACCAGTTGAAGCAGGCGATATGCTCCTCGGCGACGAGTGGATCGCCGAGCGCGTCGTCCTTGTAGCAATATTCGATCAGCGTGCGGGGAAGCTGCGTCCCCTCCTCGATGCCGAGGCGTTTCGACAGCGTGCCCGCGGCGACGTTGCGAACGATCACCTCGATCGGCACGATCTCGACCTGACGGATCAACTGCTCGCGCATGTTGAGGCGGCGGATGAAATGGGTCGGCACGCCGATGTTGCCGAGCAGGGTGAACACATGCTCGCTAATCCGGTTGTTGAGCACACCCTTGCCGCTGATCGTGCCCTTTTTCTGGGCGTTGAACGCGGTCGCGTCGTCCTTGAAATATTGGATCAGCGTGCCCGGTTCGGGGCCTTCGTAAAGGATCTTGGCTTTGCCTTCGTAGATCTGGCGGCGACGGGCCATGGCTGCGTACTTTCCTGTGCGTCAAAATAGCTGGCCCCGGCGAATGCGACTCATTGACGAGGCGCGGCGCCGGGGCGGTTCGTGGGGGCCTATAGCCGCAAAGGGGGGGCGCGTCATCAGTCACGTCGCCCCCGCGCAGGGTGCCGGGAGTCGCGTGCCTCCCGACACGGCCGCAAGCAGGGTAGCGCAAGGCCCACAGCGGCCACCGCCTGCGCGGGGCGACGATCATTTACACCTTTACGCTTACGTAAACTAGACCTTGCCTTCGCGCGCTTCCCTTGCGACCATGGCCCCCACGACAAGGAGAGAGAGACATGAGCTTCGAAGAGATTCGCCTCGACCGGCATGAGGGTATCGCGCTGCTGACTTTGTACCGGCCCGGCAAGATGAACGCCTTTACCACGCAGATGATGACCGAGATCGTCGCCGCGCTCGACGAATGCGACGCCGACGACGGCGTGCGCGCGGTGGTGTTCACCGGCGACGGCGACCGCGCCTATTGCGCCGGGGCGGACCTCAGCGCGGGCGGGTCGACCTTCGATTACGACAAGCGTAGCGACAAGGCCGCGCTGCTGCCCGACGGCACCTCGCCCAGCCCGGTCGCCGAGGACGGCACGATCGACTGGTCGCACCCGCTGATCCGCGACGGCGGCGGGCGCGTGTCGATGCGCATCTTCGAGAGCAAGAAGCCGGTATTGGGAGCGATCAACGGCGCCGCGGTCGGCATCGGCGCGACGATGACGCTGTCGATGGACGCGCGCCTCGCCAGCGACACCGCGCGCTACGGCTTCGTCTTCGCGCGCCGCGGCATCGTGCCCGAAGCCGCGTCGAGCTGGTTCCTGCCGCGCCTGGTCGGCATCCAGACCGCGCTCGACTGGTGCTATTCGGGCCGGCTGATCCCCGCCGCCGAGGCACATGAGAAAGGCCTCGTCCAGTCGGTGCATGCCCCCGGCGAGCTGGTCGACGCCGCGATCGCCAAGGCGCGCGAATTGACCGGTGACAGCGCGCCGGTGTCGGTCGCCCTCACCCGCCACATGATGTGGCGGATGCTCGGCGCGCCGCACCCGATGAGCGCCCACCGCTGGGACAGCCGCGTGATCTTCGCGCGCGGGCGCAGCCCCGACGCGATGGAGGGGGTGACGAGCTTCCTCGAAAAGCGCGCGCCCAATTTCACCGCGAGCGTGGCGAATGATTATCCGTCGTTCGGTGAGTTCGAGGACGCGCCGCCCTATGGCTGACGGTTGCATCCCAATTTGATCCGTTTGTGTCGAGCGAAGTCGAGACTCGCCGAAATGTCGCGCGTCCCAAGCGTGTCTCGACTTCGCTCGACACAAACGGAAACTGGAGGCGGCTGATTGTCAGAAGCGCCGTGCGGACCGATTACACCGCATCATAAACCCGCTTCCCGCGCCGCACCGTCATGCTGTGCGTAGCCTTCAGCGCGAGCGATTTTTCGCGGATCGTCTCGACGCTGTGCCAGTTGGCGGTGACCGTGTCGCGGGTCAGCGCCACCGACACATAGCCGCGGTCCTGGGTGTTCGCCCATTTGAGCTGCGGCGACGATCCGCGCAGCGCCGCGACGCGCACCGCTTCGGGCACGCCGCGCGTGTAATTTTCGAAGCCCGGAGAAGTGACGCTATGGCCGCCGATCTCGATGCCGGCGGGCTTGCCGCCTTCGCTGAGGTCGAAGGCCCAGCCATTGTGGCTGTCGCCCGACAGGGTGACGAAGTCGGCATCGGCCTGCTGCGCCGCCGCCAGCAGTCGCGACCGCGCGGCGGGATAACCGTCCCAGCCGTCGAGGTTGAGCGGCAGCCCCGCCTTCGCCGCGGCCTGCGCCGATTCGACGCGGCGGCGGACATTGTCGGCCATATTGGGGCCGAACCAGTCCTTGGCCTGCGGCGGGGTGAACAGGCTGCCCATCACGATCTGCTGCGCGCAGACCTGCCAACGCGTGCCCGCTTTCGTCGATGCGGCGAGGCCGCCGAACAGCCAATTTTCCTGCTCGGCGCCCATCAACTGGCGCGCCGGGTCGCGATAGGCGCCCTCGGCATAGGCCTTCAGCGCCGCCGCCGGGTCGCTCGCGCCCTTGACGATATCGTCGACCTCGACCTGCTTGTCGCGGCCGGTGATGCGTGTTTCGGGCAGGAAGATCGTCGCGAGGTCGCCGACCTGGTAGTGGCGCCAGCGGCTGTCGGCGACGGGCATCCATTCGCGATAGACGCGCTCGGCGACTGCGGCGCGCACCGCCCATTCGCCCTCGCCTTCATTGTGATTCTCGGCGCCGCCCTTCCAGCTGTCGTTGGTGAATTCATGATCGTCCCATTGCGCGATCATCGGGAACAGCTGGTGCAGCCGCGCGAGGTCGGGGTCGCTGCGATAGGCGGCGTAGCGCAGGCGATAGTCGGCGAGGCTGACGATCTCATGGTCGGGCTGGATCAGGCGGCCGGGCACCGCCAGCTTGACCGACGGATAATCGCCCGGCGCATATTCGTAGAGATAGTCGCCGACATGGACGACGAGGTCGATGTCCTGGCGCGCGGCGGCATGGCCATAGGCGTTGAACCAGCCGAAGGGCAGGTTCGAGCAGGAGACGAGCGCGAGGTTGAAGCCGCTGGTCGGTCCCTGCGGCAGGGTGCGGGTGCGGCCGGTGAGCGACTTGGTCCCGTCGGGCGCGACGAAGCGGTAGAAATACCAGCGCCCGGGCTGGAGCCCGTCGACGACGATCTTGGCGGTGTGGTCGCGCTCGCCCATCGCGGTGACGCTGCCCCCGCCCGATATGCGCGCGAAATCGGCGCTTTCGGAAACTTCGGCGGTCAGCGCGGCGTCGTTCGCGGCGGCGTAGCGCGTCCACAGCAGTACCGAATTGGGTCCCGGCTCCCCGCTCGCGACGCCATGGGTGAAACCCTGCGCCATCATCGCCCGCGCCGCGCCGGGCAGCGACAGCGCGGCGAGCCCCGCGGTGCCGAGCTTGATGAGCAGGCGGCGGTCGATCTCACCCCAAAGCTGGTGCATGGCAGTCTCCTTTTTTGCTGGCCGCTCTTTGCTCCGGCTTTGTGACGAAATGGCGTTATCCCATGATCCCCAGCGCGAGCAGCAGCAGCATGAAAGTGGTCACCGCGAACAGGCTGAAGAACAGCAGCAGCGTCCCGCGTACCAGCGCACCCAGGCGCGACGAACGATAGGCGCCGCGCAGCTGGCGCACCATGTGGAAGGGCACATAGAAGATCGCGAGGAAGGTCGCGACCTCGCCCAGCACGGTCAGGTTGAGCAACCGCACGACGACGAACAGGAGCAGCATGAAGCTGATCGAATAGGTCACGAAGACGAAATGGTCATAGGTGTGGAAGCGGCGGCTGAACGGATAGAGCAGCCATAGGAAGGGCAAGGACAGCGGGATCAGCGCCCAGGCGAATTTATAGGCGTTGGCCTGCAATTTATACAGCAGCAGCCCGGGGTTGGCGTTCGCCTTTTCAAACCCATGGTCGATGAACGCGATGCCGGTATCGACCTTGGTCCGTGCCAGGAAATCGACGCCGGTCATCATCTGATCGGCGGGATCGTCGAGCACCGGCGGACCCTTGTCGCGTTCCGCCTGCGTCATCGCCGGGCGGAGGCCGAGATAGGCGGCGCTTTTCACCAGCATGTCGCGCTCGCGCTCCAGCTTCTGCCGTTCGGCGGGCGCCAGTTGCTTTTGCGCCAGCCGCGTCTCGACCTTGGCCATTTCCTCCTGGAAACCGGCCGAAAGCGCATTCGACTGGGTCTGGGTGGCGGCCGCCTTGGAAATTCCCTCGCCGACCCCGCCGCCGCTGCCGACCATCGCGAGCACCGCATAGGTCAGGAACACCGCGAACAGGAACAGCGCCAGCGGCGAAATGAAGCTCGCGCGCTCGCCGTGGATATAGCGGCGCGTCAGGTCGCCGGGGCGCCAGGCGAGCAAAGGCAGCGTGTTCCAGATCTTGCCTTCGAAATGGAAGATCGCATGGACCAGGTCGTGGCCGATCGCGCCGAAACTGCGGTGGACATCGACGCGCTGGCCGCAACGGTGGCAGTGCGAACCGATCAGGCTGGTGCCGCAATTGAGGCAGCGTGGCGATCCATGGCCGTCGGGCCCGCCGTGCCGCGGTTCGACCGCGCGGCCCGCCAGTCCCGCGGTCACCGCCGCCCCGATCGCTTCGATATCCCCGCTCATGGCGCCCTGCCTAAAGGCGCGCGCGGCAGGGCGCAACGGGACTTTCGCGGCGCGCGCAAAGCATGATAGGGGCGGCGGATGACCGCCAAGGCCCACACACTATCCGCCGTTCCCGACGCCGATGCGCTGATCGCCGACATGGGCGCGCGCGCGCGCGCCGCCGCGAAGCTTCTGGCGACCGCGCCGACCGCGGCCAAGGCGGCGGCGCTCCACGCGGCGGCCGGGCAATTGCGCATCCGCGCCGACGCGATCCTCGACGCCAACCGGCGCGACATGGCGGACGGGCGCGCGGCGGAGCTGTCGGCGGCGATGCTCGACCGGCTGCGGCTCGACGATGCGCGGCTGAACGCAATTGCCGGTGCGGTCGAGGCCGTCGCGGCGCTCACCGACCCGGTCGGCAGCGAAATCGATCGCAGCACCCGGCCCAACGGCCTGGCGCTCAGCCGCGTGCGCGTGCCGCTCGGCGTCGTCGGGATCATCTATGAAAGCCGGCCCAATGTCACCGCCGACGCGGCGGTGCTCGGGCTGATGGCGGGCAATGCGGTGATCCTGCGCGGCGGCAGCGAGGCGGTGCACAGCAATCGCGCCATTCACGCGGCGCTGGCGGCGGGGCTCGCCAAGACGGGGCTGCCCGCCGACGCGGTGCAGCTGGTGCCGGTGCAGGACCGCGCCGCGGTCGGCGCGATGCTGCGCGCGCAGGGGCTGATCGACATCATCATCCCGCGCGGCGGCAAGGGGCTGGTCGCGCGCGTGCAGGACGAGGCGCGGGTGCCCGTACTCGCGCATCTCGACGGGATCAACCACCTCTATATCGACGGCGCCGCCGACCCCGCGAAAGCGGTGGAACTCGCGGTCAACGCCAAGATGCGCCGCACCGGCGTCTGCGGCGCGACCGAAACGATCCTGATCGACCGGGCCTATCCGGCGCCGCTCGCGATTATCGATGCGCTGATAAAGGCGGGCTGCGAAGTGCGCGGCGACAAGGATGTCGCGGCGCTCAGCCCGCATGTCACCCCCGCGAGCGCCAACGACTGGGACTGCGAATATCTCGACGCGATCGTGTCGATCGCGATGGTCGATGGCCTGACGGGCGCGCTCGCGCATATCGATGCACATTCGAGCAAGCACACCGACGCGATCGTCACCGAGGATGCTGCCGCCGCCGACCGCTTCTTGGCCGAAGTCGACAGCGCGATCGTCATGCACAATGCCTCGACGCAATTCGCCGACGGCGGCGAATTCGGCCTCGGTGCCGAAATCGGCATCGCGACGGGGCGGCTGCATGCGCGGGGCCCGGTCGCGCTCGAAGGGCTGACGACGTACAAATGGCTGGTGCGCGGAACGGGGCAGGTCCGGCCTTGACCGCGGCAAACAGGCGATTTCGACGGTGAGCGATTGATGCGCCGCCCGGCAAAATTCGCTCTGGTGGCGCTCATTCTGGTCGTGACACCCTTTTGCTGGTCGATGGCGCGCGACCTGTTCCCATTGCTGTTGGCCGACAAGGATGAAGCCGGCATCGCCGAGGCCGGGATCGCGTTGCAAGTTGTCGCCGAGCACAGAAGATTGCATATCGGCGAGGCGCCGCTTTCGCTCTCCATTTCAAGACCGGCCCCTTGCTATTCGGTCCCCAAGGCCAGTGTCCGGACGGAGTTTCGGCTGCCGAACAAGACGATCGACGGCATTGACGAAGATTTCCGGTCGAGCTCGGACATGGTCACCATGAACGGCTATCTCATTCCCTATGCCCTTTTTGCCGAGCGGATCGAACTCGAAGGACTGCAGACGAATCTCTCGCCGTTCGAACTGGCCGCGCTGAACGCCTGTATGACGGCGACGCCCTTCGCCCGCTGGTGCGACACCCATATCGAGGAGAATATGGGAGCCGACCATAAGCAAGTCGAACAAAGGCTCGTGATTTATGGCTTCATGCGCCACGCGATCGACGAATATGGCAGCGAGATTCTTTGCACGACGATCCCGTCGATCGAGGATCGCCCCCAGCGCGGGAGCGGCCAGACGCGGCCTTGAAGCATTTGTATACAAGTGATACAAACGCTTCATGGACACATCGCCGATCACGGCTCGCCTCGACGCGGCCACGCTCGAAACCCTGGATCGGATCGCCGAGCGCTATGACCGCTCGCGGTCGTGGCTGGTCGCCCAGGCCGTCCGGCAATTTGTCGAGCGCGAAGCCGAGATGCTGGCCTTTATCGAAGAAGGCGAACGTTCGGCGCGCGAGGAACCGTTGATCTCGCATGAAGAGATGAAGCAGTTCATCGCGGCGAAGCGAGCCGAACTTCTCGCAAAGCGGGATAAAGCCGCAGCGTGACCAAGGTCCAATGGTCGCAGGCAGCGAACGAAGACCTGCTGAACAATGCGGACAGCCTTTCCCTCGTCGATTTCGATCTAGCCTTTGAATTGCTGACAGCAGCCGATAGCGCGAATGATTTCCTGGCCTTGACGCCGCGCGCCGGTTCGCTGGTCGATGCAACGGGGCTTCGCAAATGGCGCCTCGGCCAATTACCCTTTGCCCTATTATACAACGTCAACGCCGAGCGGCTCCTGGTTCTGCGCGTGATCCACTTGCGTAGCGATTGGCAGAGCCTCCTATGATCCCCACCGGCCTTTTCGGCGGCAGCTTCAACCCCGCGCATGGCGGGCACCGGGCGATCAGCGTCAATGCGATCGCGGCGCTGGGGCTCGAGGAACTGTGGTGGCTCGTCTCGCCCGGCAATCCGCTCAAGCCCGTGCAGGGCATGGCACCTCTGCCCGCGCGGCTTGCTTCGGCCCAGCGCATGGCGCGCGGCGCGCCGATTCGCGCCACCGCGATCGAGGCCGAACTCGGCACGCGCTACACCGTCGATACGCTGAAGAAACTGGTCCGCCGCCACCCCAACCGGCAGTTCATCTGGATCATGGGCGCCGACAATCTCGCCCAATTGCCCCACTGGCGCGACTGGCGGGGGATTGCGCGACTCATGCCGATTGCGGTTATCGCGCGTCCGGGCTATAATGGCCGCGCCCATGCTGTACAGGCGATGGGTTGGCTTCGGCGCTTCGTCCGGCCCGCGGACCAGAAACTTCACTGGACGGACTGGAGACCGCCTGCCCTCGTGTTCCTGCGCTTTTCGCCCGATGTGCGATCTGCAACTGCGATACGGCAGGCCAACCCCCGCTGGTTCGAATGGTATCAAGGCCGCGCGCTGCGCGACCCGCTGACCCATTCGCGCCTGGCATGGAATGAAAGGAATGAAACCGCTTGATAGCCGCCAGTAAGGATGCCGCGCCCGGCGCCGCACCGAATGACAGCGTGGACGCCCTTCACGCGCTGATTCTCGACCAGCTCGACGAGGATCAGGCCCAGGAAACCATCTCCATACCGCTTGCCGGCAAGAGCAGCATCGCCGACCATATGGTCATCGCGAGCGGCCGTTCGACGCGCCATGTCTCGGCGATCGCCGACAAGCTGGCGCAGCGGATCAAGCAGGAAGCGGGCCGCCTCGTCCGCGTCGAAGGCCTGCCGAACGCCGATTGGGTGCTGATCGATGCCGGCGACGTCATCGTCCACCTGTTCCGCCCCGAGGTGCGCAGTTTCTATAACCTCGAGCGCATGTGGTCGTTCGGCGACGCGCCGCCCGTCACCGCCGTAAATTGACGCCGTCACCGCTTAGCGGTTAGGCGGCGTCCATGCTGCTGCATATCATCGCAAGGGGACGCATCGGGCGGTCCCCCGAGGCCGACCTCGTCGGCCGCTATATGAAGCGCGTGACCTGGCCGCAGAAGATCACCGAATTGCCCGACACCGGCGGCAAGCCGCCCGCCGCGGCGCCCGGCAGCCGCACCATATTGCTCGACGAGACGGGCGAGCAGATCACTTCCCTCGACCTGGCCAAACTCCTCGAACGCTGGCGCGACGACGGCGTGCGCGAGGCGCGCTTCTGCCTCGGCGCCGCCGACGGCTTTACGCCCGAGGAACGCGAAGGCGCCGACAAGGCGATCGCCTTCGGCCGCGCGACCTGGCCGCATCTGATGGCGCGAGCGATGCTCGCCGAACAATTGTGGCGCGCGACCAGCATCATCGCCGGCCACCCCTATCATCGCGAGGGCCAGCAATGAGGGCCGCGCTCGCCCTGCCCATGCTGCTGCTGGCGCTGGCCTGCGGCGCGCTCGCGCTGGCGCAGAGCGACGTCTTCGATCCCGAAGCCATCGCCGCGCAGGAACGCCGACAGCTTGTTACCGCGAAGGAACAGTCCGCCGCCGCGCTCACGCGCAGCGCCGCGCTCGAAAAACAGGCGGCGGCGGCGACCGACGCCGCCGATCGGCTGAAGAAACGCAGCGCCGCGCTCGCCGCGCGCATCCAGTCGGCCGAGGCCGACATCAGCGCCGGCGAGGCGCGCGTGGCGCTGGTCGGCCGCCGCCTGTCCGAACAACAGGCCCGGCTCGCCGACCAGCAGCAGCCGTTGCTCGAACTCACCGCCTCGCTGCAACAATTGTCGCGCCAGCCGCCGGTCAGCGTGCTCGCGCAGCCGGGGTCGCTCCGCGAGATGGTCCACGCCCGCGCGGTGCTCGACGCGGTGATGCCGGTGATCGACCGCCGCACCGCCGGGGTGCGCCGCGAACTCGCGCAATTGCGCGCGACGCGCCAGCAACAGTCGGTCGCGCTCGCCGCACTGGCCGCGAGCAAGAAACAGCTCGCGGTGCGGCGCGACGAGCTGACGCGGCTGGAAAATGAAGGCCGGCTGCGCTCGCGCGACCTGATGAGCAGCGCGCGGCTCGAGGCCGACCGCGCGCTCGGGCTGGGCGAAAAGGCACGCGATATCGTCGACCTGATGGACACCCTCGAAGTCGACAGTGGGGTGCGCGCCGAACTGGCGCAGCTGGCGGGGCCGGTCCAGCGCCCCACCAATCCGGCGACCGGCAACCCCGCCGTCTCGGCGTCGGCGGCGCCGGAAGCCGACCTCGCGCGCGGTGCCTATCGCCTGCCCGTCGTCGGGCGCATCGTCGCGGGGCTGGGCGAGGTCGACGACAGCGGGGTGCGCTCGCGCGGCATCACCATCGTCGCACGCCCGGGCGGCCAGGTCGTCGCGCCGGCGCCGGGCCGCGTCACCTTTGCCGGCGACTATCGCGGCTATGGCAAGATCGTCATCATCGACCATGGCGGCGGCTGGACCTCGCTGCTCACGGGGATGATCGGCCTGTCGGCGGGCGTCGGCGACACGCTGGATGCCGGAGCGCCGATCGGGCGCGCGGGGGCGGGCGACGCGCATATCACGGTCGAACTGCGCCGCGCCGGGCGCCCCGTCGATATCGCGCAGATGTTGGGCTGACAGCGACCGTTAACGTGCCGTTCGGGTGCTGAACCGTAATGGGATGCATCGCTTGACGCCCCGCCCAATGCATAGGATTATGGCATACCGGGGAATATAAGGCGCAGACTCCGCCAAGGCTGAAAGACGATCATGACCGAACCGACCGAGACCACCGCCTCCCCCAAGCGCCGTTTCGCCCTGTGGCAGGGCGCCGCCGCGCTGAGCACGCTCGCGCTGGTGCCGCTGGCGACGGGGGCGATGGCGACCGTCGATAGCGCGACGACCGACGAGATTTCGCGCTTCATGGACGTCTTCCTCGAAGTGCGGTCGAACTATGTCGAGCCGGTCGACGATTCGAAACTGATCGAGGGTGCGATCAACGGCATGCTGGCCAGCCTCGACCCGCATTCGGGCTATCTCGACGCGCGCGGCTATTCGACGCTGCGCACCCAGACCGATGGCGAATATGGCGGTCTCGGCCTGTCGGTGACGATGGAAGACGGCGTGGTGAAGGTGATCGCGCCGATGGCCGACACACCCGCCGCCCGGGCCGGGGTCAAGGCGGGCGATTACATCACCCATATCAACAAGGAACTGATCTTCGGCCTGACTCTCGACGAGGCGGTCGAGCAGATGAAGGGCAAGCCGGGCACCAAGATCGACATCACCGTCGTGCGCGAAGGCCAGGACAAGCCGATGGAATTGTCGCTGACCCGCGAGATCATCGACCTGAAGCCGGTGAAATGGGAAGTGAAGGGCGACGTCGGCGTGCTGACCGTGTCCAGCTTCTCGGCCGACGCGACCGGCGACCTGCGCGCCGCGATGATGGCGGTCGAAAAATCGCTGGGCAAGAAGCCGCGCGGCTGGGTCCTCGACCTGCGCTCCAACCCGGGCGGGCTGCTCGACGAGGCGGTCGGGATCAGCGACCTGTTCCTCGAACGCGGCGAGATCGTCTCGCAGCGCGGCCGCCGCAAGGGCGATATCGAACGCTATTTCGCCGAACCCGGCGACGCGGCGGGCGGCGCCCCGGTGATCGTGCTGATCGACGCCGGATCGGCCTCGGCCTCCGAAATCGTCGCGGGGGCGCTGCAGGACCAGCATCGCGCGGTGATCATGGGCGAACGCAGCTTCGGCAAGGGGTCGGTGCAGACGGTGCTGCCGCTGACCGACACCACCGCCCTGCGCCTGACCACGGCGCGCTATTATACGCCGTCGGGCCGCAGCGTGCAGGAAGGCGGGATCGATCCCGACATCCGCGTGCCGCAGTTGTCGGACCCCGATTACAAGGACCGTCCGCGCTTCCGCGAGAGCGATCTGCGCCGTCACCTGATCAACGAGAAAAAGGTCGACAACAGCCTGCTCGAAAAGGACGAGAAGGACGATCCGCGCTTCACCGCGACCGCCGAGGAACTGAAGGCCAAGGGCATCGAGGATTTCCAGCTCAATTATGCGTTGCAGACGATCGGCCGGATCAACCCCGCCGCGCGCATGGCGCAAAGCACCAAGGCGCCCGCGAAGCCAGCTGCCAAGCCGGTGCGCCGCAACTAGGATCGTCCTTCGCCGTAGCCCTGAGCCTGTTCAAGCGCGCCTATCCGAGAAGCGCCCTTCGACAGGCTCAGGGCTACGGTTCAAACTCGACCGACATATTGAGGGGTCCTTGATGCTGAACTCGCGTATCGCCGCGCCCGTCGTCGCGCTGGCCGCGCCGCTGCTTCTTTATGGCGGCGCGCTGGTGTCGCAATATGGCTTTGGCCTCCACCCGTGCGAGATGTGCTATTGGCAGCGCTGGCCGCATCAGGCGGCGATCCTGCTCGCGGTGCTCGCGCTGCTGCTGCGCAGGAATGACGGCGCGATGCGCGCGCTGACCCTGCTCGCGGCAATCGCGATCGCGATCAGCGGCGCGATCGGCATCTTCCACGCCGGGGTCGAATATGGCTGGTGGGAGGGGCTGACGACGTGCAGCACCAGCGCCGCGGGGCCGGTGACGCTCGACGACATCATGAACGCGCCGATCGTCCGCTGCGACGTGGCGCAATGGACGCTGGGGCCGATCTCTCTCGCCGGGTTCAACGCGATCTTCTCGCTCGCCGCCGCCGCCTTCGTCTTGACCCTGCTGCGCCGGCGGCCCACATCGGTCGCATGAGCGACACGAAAAAGGACGGCGCCGGCGACGACGGGCGCAATGCGTCGATGATCCGCGTCGACCAGGCCGGCGAATATGGCGCGACGCGCATCTATGCCGGCCAGCTCGCGGTGATGGGCGACCGCCACCCGATGGCGCGCGAGATCGCGCATATGGCCGAGCAGGAAGAGCGCCACCGCAAGTTTTTCGACGCGATGGTGGCAAGGCGCGGCGTGCGCCCGACCGCCTTGCAGCCGATCTGGAACGTCGCGGGTTTCGCTTTGGGTGCGGTGACCGCCGCGATGGGGCCGCGCGCCGCGATGGCCTGCACCGCCGCGGTCGAGACCGAGATCGACCGCCATTATCGCGATCAGCTCGACGAGCTCGGCGACAGCGATCCCGAACTCAGCGCCGCGGTCGCCGATTTCCGCGCCGAGGAGCTGGAGCACAAGGACAAGGCGCTCGCCGCGGGCGCCGAAGGCGCGCCGGGCTATCCACTGCTCAGCTTCGCGATCCGCGCCGGCTGCCGTGCAGCCATCGCGCTGTCGAAGCGTATATAGGGACACCCCCGTTCCGTTTGTGTCGAGCGAAGTCGAGACACGCGAGCGCCACGCCAGACGCATCTCGACTTCGCTCGATGCAAACGGTTATGGGATGTTCATCGACGGTGCAGATGAATCGTGGCACGCGACCGACATGCAGAAGGATGATCCGATGACCCGCCTCCCCCTCGCCGCGCTGCTGATCGCCGGCAGCCTGTTCGCGCTTCCCGCCGCCGCGCAGGAGGCCGACACGTCGAACGCCGACAAGATCAACCAGGTCATCGTCTATGGCAGCGACAAATGCGAACAGTCGAGCCCCGACGAGATCGTCGTGTGCAATCGCCTGCCCGAACAGGACCGTTACCGCGTGCCGCAGATGTTCCGTGGCGGCGACCCGCTCGACCCGCGCAACCAGGCGTGGCTCAACCGCGTGACGACGATGGAGCGCGTCGGACGCTTCGGTACCGACAGCTGCTCGCCGACCGGGCTCGGCGGCTTCACCGGTTGCACCCAGGCGCTGCTCGCGGGTGCCAAGGCCGAGGCGCAGGCCGCCGACAAGACCGACTGGCAGGCGATGATCGCCGACGAGCGCGCCAAGCGCCTCGCGGGCATCGACGCGGCATCGGACGAGGTCGAAGCCGCGGTGGTCGCCGAAGAACGCGCGCTCGCCGAACGGCAGAAGGCCGCGACCGACCTCGAGGCGCAGGCCAATGGCACCGCGCCGCACGCCGAACCGACCGAACCCGACGCCGCCGAACTGCCGGTACCGCCGCAGAATTGATAACAACCTTCGCCCTCCCCTCCCTGCAAGGGAGGGGTTGGGGGTGGGTAACCGCCGAAGGCGGTGCTCTTCCTCTTGCTCGCTTCGCTCGCGACCCACCCCTAACCCCTCCCTAAAAGGGAGGGGAAGGTAACCTCTCCGTCCACAACGGTTCGATCATCAGCCGCTACAGCGCACGTCCATCGCCGCGGCATAATTGGGGCCGCTGCCGATCCCGCGTTTGACGGTCAGATAATTCAGCATGCCCGCCAACAGATCGGCGTCGTCGATCTTCGCGATCCGCTGCGCCATCGTCTCGCCGCCCGTGCAGTTGGTGCAGGGATAATTGTCGGCGAAGCCGAAGCTGTTCTTCGCCGCCCAATCCTTGCCCGTCTTTTCGCTGGCGAAGCGTGTCGTCCGCTCCAGCCAGTCGTAGCGCGCGTCATAGGCGAAAAGCTGCATCGCCGGGTTGCTGCCATGGTCGGTGGTGATCGCGGGAATCGATAGGTCGAGTTCGGTCACCGCGCCCGCGCAATCGCGCAGCCGCCGCATATCGTTGAGATGCGTATGGCTGCTCATCGTGCCGGTAATCTCGGCCTGATAGGCGGCGACGAGACCGAGATAGGCGTCCTGCACCGGCTTGCCGACATAGGGCGCGAGCGCGGCGTCGCTGCCGGTGTAGAGCAGGGCCGGGTTCCAGTTCGGATAGCCGCTATAGCCGTCGGTGCCGGGCGGCACGTGCATCGCGAGCATCGCCTTGTCGCCCGCCATGCGCGTCGCGGCGAGCTGCGCCGCCAGCCATTCGAGCTGCGCATTGGCGTCGGCCTGCCGCGTCGCCGCATCGACGCAGTCGCCTTTGTTGAAGACCCCGTAGTTGGGGTTGAAGATCACCGTGTTGAGCGCGAGCAGGCGCAGCGCCGGGCCGCTGCGGCCCGCTCCCGGCTTGCCGAGCGGATAGGCGGCGTAAAAGCCGCGCGCGAGCTGGCTGGCGTCGATGATGTCGCCCGGCTTCGCATTGACCACCGGCCACGCGGAGGGATCGGTCGCAGCGGCGAAGGGCGTCTCGCCGCCGGTGGTGAAGGCACAATAATCCTCGCCGTCGCTGTCGTTGTTGCCGGGCAGGAACAACAGCCGCCGGTCCGAGCCCGCGACCAGCCCCTGCAACCCGTCGAGCACCGCGCGGAACTGCTGTTCGCGCACGCTCTGCGGCATGCCGTGCGCGGGCAGGTCCCCCAGATAGATGATGAAAGCGGGATCGTCGGCGGCAATGATGCTCTGCGCCTCCGCCTGCGCGCGCGTCCACAAGACCTTGCTGGTTTCGTGGTTGCGGCCCCATTGGTCGGTCGCATTGCCGTCGTAATGGACGTCGGAGAGCGCAAGAAAGCTACCCGGCTTGGGCAAGGTGATGCTGGTCAGCGGACGCGCGTTGCTGGTTGCAGGCTCCGGCGCAGTCGCGCAACCCGCAAGCCCCAGCGCCGCCGCCAGACCCAAAATCATTGCCGCTCTTGCCATGACCGCCGCCCCCCTGCCCGTCGTGCGAAAGACTGGGCGCGGGAGGGTGGAGAGTCAAATCGGTATCGGTGCATATCCCGCATCGTCACGCCGGGCTTGACCCGGGGCCTGCCTCTCTTGAAGAAAAAAGGCGGGTCCCGGATCAAGTCCGGGATGACGGAGATGAGCGGATCGTTCGCTCTCGACCTCAATTCAGCAGATATTGCTTCCAGAACAGCAGCGACGCCCAGAACTGATAGTCGATATTTTCCTTCTTCGCGAAGCCATGGCCCTCGTTGGTGCCGACGAGGTGCCAGGCGGTGCCGCCCTTGCCGCGCACCGCGGTGACGATCTGGTCGGCCTCCGAAGCCGGCACGCGCGGGTCGTTGGCGCCGGTGACGATGAACAAAGGCTTCCTGATGTCGCCGACACGCGTCAGCGGCGAGATTTCGAGCAGCTTCCTGCGCTGGTCGGGCACGCGCTCGTCGCCATATTCGACGCGGCGCAGGTCGCGGCGGTAATCCTGGGTGTTCTCCAGGAAGGTGACGAAATTCGAGATCGCGACGACGCAAAGGTTGGCGCGGATCTTGTCGGCATAATGGGTCGCGGCGGCGTAGCACATATAACCGCCATAGCTGCCCCCGGTCAGGCCGAAGCGCGCCGGGTCGAGCGTCTTGTCCTTGGCGAACAGGTCGAGGAAGGCGCCCATGTCCTTGACGCTGTCCTCGCGCTTATACGGGCCATTGTCGAGGCTGACGAATGTCTTGCCATAGCCGGTCGAGCCGCGGACATTGGGATAGAAGACCGCGATGCCGAGTTCGTTGATAAGATAATTGGTGCGCCCCAGGAAGCCCGGGCGCGACTGGCTTTCCGGCCCGCCATGGACGTTCATGATCAGCGGGCGCTGGCCGGGGAATTTCGCGGGATCGGGGCGGTAGAGGAAGCCCGATACCTCGAGCCCGTCGAAGCTCTTCGCCTTGACCAGCTCGGGTTCGATATTCTTCGTCACGTCGAGCCCGCCGGTCTCGCTCTGCGTCCAGCGCGTCACCGCCAGCGTCTGCGGATCGACGCTATAGGCATCGGCCGCGCTGCGCGCCGAGGTGAAGCTGATCCCGACCTCGCCCCAGGGCGCGATCTCCAGCCCGCCGATGATCCCCGCGGGCAGCGTATCGACCGTCCGCACCGCGCCGCTCTTGGGATCGAGCAGACGCAGTTTCGACATGCCCGCCTCGTTCACGACATAGGCGATGAAGCTGCCGTCGTCGGCGATCGCGAAAGTATCGACGTCCCATTTCTCCGCCGGCCCCTTGGGCGTGAACTTGCCGCTCGCGGGGTCGAGCGTGCCGAGCCGCTGGAAATCGCTGCCTTCGTCGCTGGTCCCCCAGATCGTGCCGTCGGGGGCAAAGGCGCCGCCGCCGTAAGCGATGCTCGTCTGGTGATCGCCGATCGGGGTCATCCGGCCGGTCGCGAGGTCGAGCCGGAACAGGTCGACCTTTTCCACCGACGTGTATTTGCCGACCAGCGCCCAGCTCTTGTCGGGGGCGATGTCGCTGACGCCCCAGCCGCCGCCGTCGACCTCGGCCACCATGCGCGTCGTCGCGGGATCGCGCGGGTCCATGACATAGATGTCGCTGTCGCTGCCGTTGCGGCGCGTCGAGGTGTAGGCGACGAGACTGCCGTCCTTGCTCCAGCTGTTCAGCCCGTTGCGGCTCTTGCCGTCGGTGAGCAGCGCGAGCCGGCCGTTCTTCATTGCATAGATCTGATAGAATTCATTGCCGCCGATATCCTTCTGGACCAGCATGATGTCGGCGCTTTTCGGCGACCAGGCGGCGCCGGCGATCGGCTCTTCCTCGAAGGTCAGCTGCTGGCGCGCGCCCATCGGCATCGCGACGCGGTGGATCTGGCTGGTGTTGCCGAAGCGCGTCGAGATCAGCATCGACTTGTCGATCGGGTTCCAGCCGACGAAGCCCGCGCCGCGATTCTCCATATAGGGCCGCGTCGCCGAGGCGAGGTCGGCGGGAATGGCTGGCAGGCCGTCGGCGGTCAGCGCCGCGGGCTTGGGCGCGACGGGCGCAACGGGCGCAACGGGCGCTGCCGGGGCCGGCTTGGCAGCTTCCTGCGCGAGCGCGGACGCGAGCGGCAGCGCAAGCGCCGCCAGAAGGGCGAGATGACGCATCGATGATTTCCCCTTTTGGTCGGTAAGTCCGGGCGGACAGGGTCTAGACGCTATCAGCCGGGCGGGCGGATGCAAGTTTCGACCGAAACCATATCGCCATCGACGAAAACCGGCGCCGCGCCCGAGTCGGAGCATCTTGACCGTCCGACCGTAGCAACGGGCTATTTTGCTGCCACATTGGCGACAAAAGCGCGTTTCGACCCGGAGTCGTTCGCAAATTGGGGCGAATCGAGGGCAAAATTAACGACTCGGGGGCAGACTGTCTTGACTCGGTCATGATTGGCTGAAAATCAGGGTTTCTGGGAATCGCCGGCCTAAGGGGGCTGAAAAAATGGCATCAACATTCGGACCGCGCCTGTTAGGGCGCTCGACCCGCGCCGTGCCTCCGGCACGCAGCCTCGGCCGCCGAATGACCTTTCATGCCGCCACCGCGCTCCTCGTCTTTGCCGCCCTGCAGATCTGGCTCGTGTCGAGCGCGATTTCGGCGGGCGCGCCGACCGCGCTTACCTTTGTCGCCTTGACCCTGCTGCTCGCGATCGCGGTGCCCTTCGCGCGCATCACCGAACGCCGCTGGTATCATCTCAGCCGCCAGGCACTGGCGAGCTGGGGCCTGCACGCGCGCTTCCGCCGCGACGTCCGCCGTCTGTGGGCCGCGGCGCTCGTCCTGCCCTTCCTGTGGGTCAGCGGCGCGATGGCGGCGACCAGCGGCCTGTCGATCGTCGGCGGCTGAACCCGCAACTTTCACCGATAAGATTTTGACGACCCCGCGCGCGCGCCCTAAAGCGCGGCCATGCTGACCGTCGCCGAAGCCCTCGACCGTGCGCAGATGCTGTGCGACGCCGCCGCCAAGGCCGGCGCCGACGCCGCCGACGCGCTTTATTATTGCAACGCCGCCACGTCGGTCTCGATGCGGCTCGGCGCGCTCGAGGATGTCGAGCGGTCCGAGGGGCAGGACATCAGCCTGCGCGTCTTCGTCGGCCAGCGCAGCGCCAGCGTGTCGACCGCCGACATGGACGCGGACGAACTGGCGAAGCTGGTCACCCGCTGCGTCGCGATGGCGCGCGAGGCGCCCGAGGATCCCTATGCCGGCCTCGCGCCGCAGGAGCTGCTGTTCAAGGAAACGATCCCCGATCTCGACCTCGACGACGCCAGCGAGGCCAATCCGCAGGCGCTGCGCGAAAGCGCGCGCGCGGTCGAAGAGGCGGCGCGCGCCGTCGCCGGGGTCACCAACAGCGAAGGCGGCACCGCGAGCCACAGCCGCACCCGCATCGCGCTCGCCACCAGCCACGGCTTTGCCGGCGGCTATGGCGCCAGCGGCCACAGCCTGTCGGCCAGCGTCATCGCGGGCGAAGGCGCGAGCATGCAGCGCGACTATGGCTGGCACAGCGCGCATCACTTGGCCGACCTCGAAAGCATCGCCGCCATCGGCACGCGCGCCGGCACGCGCGCGGTCGCGAGGCTGGGCCCCGGCAAGGCGCCGGTCGGCAAGGTTCCCGTCTTCTATGACCCGCGCGTCAGCAGCGGCATGATCAGCCATCTGCTCGGCGCGATCGGCGGCCCCGCCATCGCGCGCGGCACCAGCTTCCTGCTCGGCAAGGAAGAGGAGCAGCTGTTCGACGGCGCGATCGTCATCCGCGACGAGCCGCACCGCCCGCGCGGCCTGCGCAGCCGCGCCTTCGACGGCGAGGGCCTGCCCACCACGGCGCGCGACCTGATATCGGGCGGGCGCCTCACCGGCTGGCTGCTCGACAATGCCTCGGCGAAGCAGCTCGGCCTCGCCCCCACCGGCCATGCCAGCCGCGGCGGCGGCGCGTCGGGCGTCAGCGTCAGCAACGTCTATATGGCGGCGGGCAGCGTAACCCCCGCGGCACTGATGGCCGATGTCACCGAGGGCGTCTATGTCACCGAACTGATCGGCCAGGGCGTCAACCCCGTCACCGGCGACTACAGCCGCGGCGCCTCGGGCTTCGCGATCCGGAACGGCCAGCTCGCCGAACCGATCGCCGAATTCACCGTCGCGGGCAATCTGATCGCGATGTTCGCCGCGCTGACCCCCGCCGACGACCTCGTCTTCCGCCACGGCACCGACGCGCCGACGATCCGCATCGACGGCATGACCGTCGCGTCGAGCTGAGGGCCAGAACCTGATGGACCATCGCAACCTCGAGGCCGTGATCGCCGCGACCCGCGAGGTCGGCGACATGGCGATGGCGCGCTGGCGCGGCGAGGGCAAGGCGGTCGACGTCCAGTATAAGTCGCCGGACAATCCGGTCAGCGACGTCGATCTGGCGGTCGATGCGCGGCTGAAGGCGGTGCTCGGCGCGATGGTGCCCGAGGCAGGCTGGCTGTCGGAAGAGACCGCCGACAACACCGATCGCCTGTCGTGCCGCGCGATGTGGTGCGTCGATCCGATCGACGGCACCCGCGATTTCATCCGCGGCCGCCCCGGCTGGGCGGTGTCGGTCGCGCTCGTCGTCGACGGCGCCCCCGAATTCGGCGTCCTCTATGCCCCCGCGCTCGACGAGCTGTGGGTCGCGCAGCGCGGCCAGGGCGCATTGCTCAACGGCGAGACGCTGCACGCCAGCCAGCGCTGCGAATTCGCCGGGTCGCGCGTCCCCGCCGATGCTCTGCCGCGCGTCGATAGCGACCTCGTCATCGTCACCAAGCCGAACAGCATCGCGCTGCGTATGGCGCTCGTCGCCGACGACCGCGCCGACCTGGTCGCGACCCTGCGCTGGGGTTTCGAGTGGGACGTCGCCGCCGCGACGCTGATCGCGACCGAGGCGGGCGCGATGGTCACTGATGCTTTCGGTGCGCCCCTGGTCTTCAACACCCCGCGCGCGCAGGCGTTCGGCGTGATCGCCTGTGCCCCCGGAATCCACCGCGCCGTCGTCGAACGCTTGCACGATCGCGCGGTCGCGCTTACAACCAAGGCATAAGGCGCCATCGCCCCGCCGTTTCCGCACTGCGGAAACCCCATCGGCGCGCCGCAGTTCGCTTGACAATTCGGGCGACTCACCCTATTTGCGCCTTCCATTCCGACAGCCTGACCGGACGGCGAAGCGCAGCAGCGTATTCGTGGTCCGTTTTTTGCGTTGGAAATCAGACGCTTTGAGATGGGGCCGGTGCCAGCGGTCCTGTGGAGCAGGAGAAAGTTACCAATGGCACGTATTGCGGGCGTCAACCTGCCCACCAACAAGCGCGTTATCATCGCGCTCACCTACATCCATGGCATCGGTCGCAAGACCGCCGTCGACATCGCCGACAAGCTGGGCATCGACCACAGCCGCCGCGTTCAGGACCTGTCCGACGCCGAAGTGCTGCAGATCCGCGAAACGCTGGACGCCGACCACACGGTCGAGGGTGACCTTCGCCGCAACACGGCGATGAACATCAAGCGCCTGATGGATCTCGCCTGCTATCGCGGCCTGCGCCATCGCAAGGGCCTGCCGGTCCGCGGCCAGCGCACGCACACCAATGCGCGCACCCGCAAGGGCAAGGCCAAGCCGATCGCCGGCAAGAAGAAGTAAGCCGGTTTTTCGCGTCGGCGGCCGCCTTCTGGCTGCGCCCCGGCCGCTTTACGGATTTAGGTAGGATACGCACATCATGGCTCGTGAACCGCAGCGCCTTCGTCGGCGCGAACGCAAGAACATCTCGTCGGGCGTCGCCCACGTCAACGCCACCTTCAACAACACGATGATCACCATCACCGACGCCCAGGGCAATGCGATTGCCTGGTCGAGCGCCGGCATGATGGGCTTCAAGGGCAGCCGCAAGTCGACCCCGTATGCCGCCCAGGTGTGCGCCGAAGACGCCGGCAAAAAGGCCGCCGAACATGGCGTCCGCACCCTCGAAGTCGAAGTCAAGGGCCCGGGTGCGGGCCGCGAATCGGCGCTCCGCGCGCTGCAGGCGGTCGGTTTCCACATCACCTCGATCCGCGATGTGACCCCGATCCCGCACAATGGTGTCCGCCCGGCCAAGCGCCGCCGCGTCTGACACCTGCTTCGGATCCGCCCCGTCCGGGGCGGCATCCGCCACCTCCTAACGCCGGACCGGTCGGTTTCCGCCCCCGCCCCGTCCCGCCAAAAGCAAAGGGAAGACCATGACTGTCAATATCCGGAACTGGCAGGAATTGAAGAAGCCCAGCAACCTGGAAATCAAGGCCGGCAGCGACGGCAAGCGCAAGGCGACCTTCGTCGCCGAGCCGCTTGAGCGCGGTTTCGGCCTGACGCTGGGCAACGCGCTGCGCCGCGTGCTGCTGTCGTCGCTCCAGGGTGCGGCCATCACGTCGATCAAGATCGAGAACGTCCTGCACGAATTCTCGAGCCTGGCCGGCGTGCGCGAGGACGTCACCGACATCGTCCTCAACGTGAAGCAGATCGCGCTCAAGATGGAAGGCGAAGGCCCGAAGCGGCTCCAGCTTTCGGCCACCGGTCCCGCGACCGTCAAGGCCGGCGACATCATGGTGTCGGGCGACATCAAGGTGATGAACCCGAACCATGTCATCTGCCACCTCGACGATGGCGCGACGCTGAACATGGAACTGGTTGCCGACACCGGCAAGGGTTATGTCCCCGCGACCGCCAACCGTCCGGCCGACGCGCCGATCGGCCTGATCCCGGTCGACTCGCTCTTCTCGCCCGTGCGCCAGGTCGCCTACAAGGTCGACAATGCCCGCATCGGCCAGGAACTGGACTATGACAAGCTGTCGCTGACCGTCGACACCGACGGCACGGTGACCCCGGAAGACGCCGTCGCCTACGCCGCGCGCATCCTCCAGGACCAGCTGCAGGTCTTCGTCCACTTCGAGGAAGCGATGAACGACAGCGGCATGATCGGCATGGCGGCCTCGCCGACCACCGCCGACGAGAGCGACGTCAACCAGCTCAACCGCTTCCTGCTCAAGAAGGTCGACGAGCTCGAGCTGTCGGTCCGTTCGGCCAACTGCCTGAAGAACGACAACATCATCTATATCGGTGACCTCGTTCAGAAGACCGAAGCCGAAATGCTCCGCACCCCGAACTTCGGCCGCAAGTCCTTGAACGAAATCAAGGAAGTGCTGTCGTCGATGGGCCTGCGCCTAGGCATGGACATCCCCGGCTGGCCGCCCGAGAATATCGAGGAAATGGCCAAGAAGCTCGAACAAGAGCTGCTGGGGTAGCTGGAGCGAGCCGCGTAGCGCAGCTACGCGGCGGTTCGCGCCAGCGAACGCGAACGGCCGGCCAGCGGCGCGAAGCGCCGACTGACGTCACGGGATTTACTCCCGTGACGGTTCGCCGGAAGAACGGGAAGGGGTCGGCCCGCAATCGACCTGGCTTGGGGTACCTCGCACGGCCCCTCTGACAAACGCCCGATCCCTTCAGGGCAAGTGGGAAGCACTTTCCCGCCCGGAAGGGTCGGCACAAAGGAGTATGGATTATGCGTCATAAATCGGGTGGCCGGAAACTGCAGCGCACCAGCGCGCATCGTACCGCGATGTTCCGCAACATGTCGGCCTCGCTCATCAAGCATGAGCAGATCACGACCACCGTCGCCAAGGCGAAGGAACTGCGTCCCTATGTCGAAAAGCTGGTCACGCTCGCCAAGCGCGGTGGCCTTGCCAATCGCCGTCTCGCGCAGAGCCGCCTGCTCGACGAAACCCAGCTGAAGAAGCTGTTCGACGTCATCGCGGCGCGCTACGCCGACCGCGCCGGCGGCTACACCCGCGTCATCAAGGCCGGCATCCGCGCCTCGGACGCGGCGCCGATGGCGATCATCGAATTCGTCGATCGCGACGTCGATGCCAAGGGTCAGGATTCGGGTCCGGTCGACCAGTATGACGACGAGATGGAAGCCGCGTAAGCGCAGCCTTTCGATCGAAAAACAGAAGGGGCCGGAAGCAGGTGCTTCCGGTCCCTTCTGTTTTTGTGGGTCCGAAGGGCAGGTTTCGGGCGGTAGCGGCCGAGCTGCCCTTTAACTCCCGTTCGTGTCGAGCGAAGTCGAGACACCCGGCAGGCAGGCGCTTCCCAAACAGGTCTCGACTTCGCTCGACACAAACGGAAAGAGGGATGGTCTTGAATCCACCCCAAAGCCGCCATTATCCCCCACCAAGATCAACCCACCGCCCCACTCCGATCGCATCCAGAAACGCCGCATCGTGGCTCACCACCAGCAGCGCGCCGTCATAACCGCGCAGCCCCGCCTCGACCGCTTCGAGCGAGTCGATGTCGAGATGGTTGGTCGGCTCGTCGAGGATCAGCAACAGCGGCGGCTTCGGGGCGCCCAAGGTGCACGCCAGCCCCGCACGCAGCGTCTGGCCGCCGCTCAGCGTGCCGACGATCTGCAACGCGGCATCGGCGCGGAAACGAAAGCGGGCGAGCGCCGCGCGGCATTCATTCTCGCCCGTCTCGGGGTGCCGGCGCCGGAAATTGTCGCGGATCGACAGGGTGGGATCGAGCAGCGACACGCTCTGGTCGAGCATTGCATGCTCGGTGACCACCTTCACCCGCCCCGTCCATGGCGCCAGCAGCCCCGTGAGCAGCGACAGCAAGGTCGACTTGCCCGACCCGTTCGCCCCCATGATCGCCACCCGCTCGGGGCCGGTCATTACGAACGACAAGCCGTCGATCACCGGCACCCCCGGAACATAGCCCGCCGACACATGCTCGACCTCGACCACCACCCGGTTGGCCGCGAGCCCGCTAGGCGCGATCTCGACAGTCAGCGGCTGCAAGACCTCGACCTTGGCGCGCGCCGCCGCCAGCGTTTCGTCCGCCTCGTCGCGTTTGCGCTCGGCCAGCCGCGCGCCCGCGCCCGCACTCTCTTCGGCGCGGCGCTTCAGCGCGCCGATCAGGATGCGCGGCATGTCGCCCTTTGCCGCTTTCTTGCGCCCGCCCTTGTCCTTGCGCGCCTGCCGCTCGCTCGCCGACTGGATCTCGCGACCCATCTGCGTCGCATGGCGCGCGGCGTCGGCGAGTCCCTGGTCGGCCAACGCCAGTTCGGCATCCTTGCGCGCCCGATAGACGCTCCAGTTCCCGCCATAGCGCGCCGCGCCGAGCGAGGTCAGCTCTACGATCGCGTCCATTTCCTCGAGCAGTTCGCGGTCGTGGCTGACCACGATCATGCCGCCGCGCCAGCCGCGGACGAGGTCGCGGACGGCATCGCGCCCCTCGCGGTCGAGATTGTTGGTCGGTTCGTCGAGCAGCAGGAAATCGGGCGCGGCGAGGATCGCAGCTGCCAGCGCCGCACGCGTGCGCTGCCCGCCCGACATCTGACCCAGTGCGGTGTCGGCGGTGGCCGCCAGGCCGACGCGCGCCGCCGCTTCCTCGATCCGGCTTTCGAGCGTCCAGTCGGCCTCGGCCAGTTCGTCGGCGCTCGCCGTCCCCGCCTCGGCGCGCGCGAGCAGCGCCATCGCGTCGCGCACCCCGAACAGGTCGGCGATCGTCTCGCCCGGCTGCGGCTGCACGCTCTGTCGCAAAGTTGCGAGCGTGCCCGTCACCGCGACGCTGCCCGCCTGCGGCAAAATCTCGCCCGCGATCAGGCGCAGCAAGCTCGTCTTGCCGACCCCGTTGCGCCCGATGAGTCCCGTGCGCTCGGCGGCGAAGCCGAGGTCGAGACCGGTGAACAGCGGGTGGGCGTCAGCTATGCTGTAGTGAAGATTGGATAGGGTGATCGAGGGCATGGGACGCATCCTGCAAGGCAAGGCTTTGGAGCGATGGCTTGGTGATGAAATCCATGACGGCTTACTCTTCCTGCGAAATCAGGCGGCTAGCATAGGACGCGCAGGCCAACGTCGCAACCCGCGCGCCCGGCGCTAATAGGGCGCCTTTCCCGCCGCCACGGCGTCGCGCTTGCGCCGCAGCGAGTTGCGCATCTCATCGTCGGGAATGGTCGCGGCGATCGCCGCCGCTTCATCGAGCAGCGCCTTGTCCTTGGTCATCCAGCCATGATCGTAGAGCGCCTCGGCCAGCAGCAGCTTTTCGAACCAGTCGCCGGGGATCGCCTTCACCCGGTAGCGGTTCGCCTGCACCCGCATCGCCGACCATTCGGGCAATCGCGGATCGTCGAAGCGCAGACCATGGTCGAACAGCTGCCCGGCGGCGCCGCGAAATTCATAATGCTCGCCCGCCCCGTCCCGCGCCGCGAGCACCGGGCCGAGCAACCGCACCGTCTCGTCGAGCCAGGCGATTTCCTGTTGTTGTCCCGCAAGGTCGCCATAGTCGGGATCGTTATGCTGCGCCGCGTAAAAGGCGCCGATCGCCTGCAACGCGTGCAAGGACCGCGCGGTGTCGGGGTCCGATGCGAAGCGGTCGGCCGATGCCTTGGCGCGCGCCTCGACCTTGATGAAGGCGTCGCGGATCGCGCCCTTCTGGGTGCTGTAATCGAGGTCGAAGGCATCGGACACCATCTGTCCGATCGCCAGCACCTCGGCCTCGCCCGCCGCGCTGTCGGCCTGTATCGCCAGCGCCGCCGGCGCCGTCGCACCCACCGATCCCGCTGCCAGAAAGGCAGCCGCCACCCATGTCCGCATAAAGCTCCATCCTCCGGCGCGACCCGCGGCTGCTCTACGTCGTTCGCCGCCGAACGGCAATATTGACAAGATTCCTCAAATGACTATTATTTCTGTTATGACAGAAATTATCGAACATGAGTCGAAACTGTCCCCCGCGGCGACCGAGTTCATCCTCCATTGGGGCAATCTCGGCGGGCAATGGGGGGTCAACCGGTCGGTGGCGCAAATCCATGCGCTGCTGTTCGTGTCCGACCGCCCGCTGCATGCCGAGGAGATCGCCGACCTCTTGGGCCTCGCCCGCTCGAACGTCTCCAATTCGATCAAGGAACTGCTCGGCTGGCGGCTGATCGAGCGGGTACCGTTGCTCGGCGACCGGCGCGATCATTTCACCGCCGAGACCGACATCTGGGAAATGGTCACGCGCATCGCCGCGGGGCGCAAGGCGCGCGAGGTCGACCCCGCCGAGGCGGCGCTGAAGGCCTGCGTCGCGCGCGCGGCGCACGACCCCGCGCTCAGCGACGGCGCCAAGGCGCGGCTCGCCGACATGCTCGATTTCGTGACGACGATGAGCCGCTGGCACGACGAGATGCTGCAAGTGCCGAAGCCGGCGCTGATGCGGCTGATCAAGCTGGGCGCCGGGGTGACCAAGCTGATCAACTGGCGGCCCGGCAAGGGCAAAGAGGTCAGGTAGGAGATAGGCCATGTGGGGCGGAGCGCAGCGCGAACCGGTCGAAACGGCCCCCGCACCGTCGGTGCGCGACGACGATCCGCTCTACGACACGCGCTTTCGCCGTCTCGTCCCGCGCGCCGACTGGGACGCGCTGCCCGAGGACGTCCGCCGCCGCTTCTCCAAACGGCTGACCGGCCAGGCGGTCGCGACCTACAGCGGCGAAATCGTCTGGACGCGGCTCTCCCGCGCCGGCTGGCTGCTCGCGCAGCTGTGCCGCCTGATCGGCGCGCCGCTCCCGCTCGCCGCCAGCGGCCCCGCCCCCGCGGCGGTCGCGGTCAGCGAGGAGCGCCGCAGCGGCGGCCAATATTGGACGCGGCTCTATGGCCGCCGCAATGCGCCACCGCAGGCGATCCACAGCGCCAAGAGCTTCGTCGGCCCGACGGGGCTGGAGGAGCATATCGGGCGCGGTTTCGGCATGGCGCTGACCGTGCGCGCCGAGGCCGACGCGCTGATCTTCACGTCCGACCATTATTTCTGGCGACTCGGGCGTTTGCGGCTGCGCCTGCCCGCCTGGACGACGCCGGGGGTCACGGTGGTGACGCACCAGCATCTCGGGCACACCCGCTTCGCCTTCGACCTGAAAGTCACCCACCCCCGGCTCGGCGAACTGGTCAGCCAGCACGGGCTGTTCCGCGATGGCTGATATCCGCGTGCTGCTGATCGGCGCGACGGGGGTGTTCGGCAGCCGCCTCGCCGAACTGGCCGCGCGCGAGGCGGGTATCGCGCTCACCCTCGCGGCGCGCGACCGGGCAAAGCTCGACGCCCTAGCGGCACAGCTCGGCGGGATGGCGGTGCGGGCGCTCGACCGCGATCGCCTGACCGCCGACGATCTCGCCGGTTTCGACCTCGTCGTCGATGCGGCGGGGCCGTTCCAGGCCTCGGCCCCGACGGTGATCGAAGCCGCGATCGCCGCGCGCGTCCCCTATATCGACCTCGCCGACGGGCGCGATTTCGTCGCCGGCATCGCCGCGCACGACGCCGCGGCGCGGGCGGCAGGCGTCAGCATCACCTGCGGCGCCAGCTCGATCCCCGCGCTGTCGCACGCCATACTCGACGACCTGACCGCGGGATGGCGCGGCGTCGACCGGATCGCGATCGGCATCTTTCCCGGCAATCGCGCGCCGCGCGGGCTGGCGGTGGTGCACGCGATCCTCTCCTATGTCGGCCGCCCCGTGCGCGTCTGGCGCGGCGGTCGCTGGACCGCCGTGGCGGGCTGGGGGATGACGCATCGCCGGGCGGTGCCGGGCGTCGGCAAACGCTGGGCCAGCGTGTGCGACACGCCCGAACAGGATCTGCTCGTCTCCCGCTATCGCCCCGCAGACAGCGCCGAATTTTTTGCCGGCATGGAGCTGTCGATCCTCCACCTCGGCCTTGCGCTGCTGGCGCTGCCGGTGCGCTGGGGCTGGCTGCCCAGCCTGCGCCCCGCATCGCGACCGCTGCTGGCGATCGCCCGGCTGCTGCTGCCCTTCGGCAGCGATATCGGCGCGATGGATATCGTCGCTGCGGGGCGCGATGCCGGGGGCCAGGCGGCCCGCGCGCGCTGGACATTGCGCGCCGACGGCAATCGCGGCCCCTATGTGCCGACGCTCGCCGCGCTGGCGATGCTGCGGCGCTTTCGGGGCGGCGATGCGCCCGAGCCGGGCGCGCGGGCCTGCGTCGGCTTGCTGACCCTCGCCGAGTTCGCGGACGATTTTGCGGCGTTGGGGATATCGACCGACGCCGATCCTCCCCCACCGGGGGAGGGGGACCACCCGAAGGGTGGGGGAGGGGCACAGGCGAGGTAGCGCTTCCGATCGACGACAGGCCAGACCGCTCGTGCCCCTCGACCAGCTTCGCTGGTCCCCCTCCCCGTTCCGGGGAGGATCGCATCCCCGCAAATCCCCTTGCCCGCCGCTTGCCGATGCTTACATATCGGCGAAAGAATATTTCCCCCCGGACGATGAGGATCGCCTTGCCATGCCCCGTAGAAAGTTTCGCGCGCCGCTCGCGCTGGTCGCTTTGTTCATGACGCCCGCCGCCGCGCACGCCGAGGACAGCGCCGGCACCGCCGCGACCGCGCCCTTCGCCTATCCCGCGACCGAGCGCGGCACGACGGTCGATCCGCAGTTCGGAGTCGATGTCGCCGACCCCTATCGCTGGCTGGAGGACGACGTCCGCGTCAATCCGAAGGTCGCGTCATGGGTCGCCGACCAGAACAAGGTCACCGACGCCTATCTCGATACGCTGCCCGGTCGCGACGCCTTCAAGACGCGCATGACCGAGCTGTATAATTACGAACGCTTCGGCCTCCCCCGCAAAGCCGGCACCCGCTATTTCTACACGCGCAACGACGGGCTGCAGCCGCAATCGGTGCTCTATGTCCGCGAAGGGCTGACGGGTGAAGGGCGTATCCTGATCGACCCCAATGGCTGGGCCAAGGACGGCGCGACCGCGCTCGCCGAATGGACCCCGTCGGAGGATGGCAGGCACCTCCTTTATTCGGTGCAGGACGGCGGCACCGACTGGCGCATCGTGCGCGTCATGGACGTCGCGACGGGCAAGGATTTGTCGGATGAGGTCCGCTGGGTCAAATTCTCGGCACTCGACTGGGCGAAGGACGGCAGCGGCTTTTATTATTCGCGCTTCCCCGAGCCCGCCGAGGGCGCGGCCTTCCAGTCGCTCAACGAAAATCATGTCGTCTATTTCCATCGGCTCGGCACCCCGCAGAGCGCCGACGTCGCGATCCACGCGACCCCCGACAAGCCCAAGCTCAACAACGCCGCGGTGGTCACCGACGACGGCAAATATCTGCTCGTCGTCGGCTCCGAAGGCACCGACGAACGCTATGGCCTGACCCTCTATCCGATCGGCCCCAGGGGCGCGGGCAAGCCGATGACGCTGGTCGACGATTTCGCGAACAACTGGGAATATGTGACCAACACCGGCACGCGCTTCACCTTCCTCACCAACAAGGGGGCGCCGCGCCAGCGGCTGGTGTCGATGGACATCAAGAAACCCGCGGCGCTGACCCAGCTCGTCGCCGAACAGGAAGGCACGCTCGTCGGCGCCTCGCGCGTCGGCAATCGCATCATCCTCTCCTACCTCGGCGATGCCAAGTCGGAGGCGCGGATGGTGGCATTGGACGGCAAGCCCGTCGCGAACATCAACCTCGCCGATATCGGCTCGGCCTCGGGCTTCGGCGGCAAGTCGGCCGACCCCGAAACCTTCTACGCCTTCTCCAGCTATGCGCGACCGACGACGATCTACCGGCTCGACACGACGACGGGGAAGAGCGAGATTTTCGCCGAGCCCAAGCTGACCTTCAAACCCGACGACTTCACTGTCGAGCAACGTTTCTACACCTCGAAGGACGGCACCAGGGTGCCGATGTTCCTGGTGATGAAAAAGGGCCTCGACCGCAGCAAGGGGTCGCCGACGCTTCTCTATGGCTATGGCGGCTTCAACGTGTCGATGACCCCGGGCTTTTCACCAACCCGTCTCGCCTGGGTCGACAAAGGCGGGGTGCTGGCGATCGCGAACCTGCGCGGCGGCGGCGAATATGGCAAGGCGTGGCACGACGCCGGCCGCCTCGACAAGAAACAGAATGTCTTCGACGATTTCATCGGCGCGGGCGAATATCTGATCGCGCAAGGGATCACCGGCAAGGGCCAGCTCGCGATCGAGGGCGGCTCGAACGGCGGGCTGCTCGTCGGCGCGGTGACCAACCAGCGCCCCGACCTGATCGCCGCGGCGCTGCCCGCGGTCGGCGTGATGGACATGCTGCGCTTCGACCGCTTCACCGCCGGCCGCTACTGGGTCGACGATTATGGCTATCCGTCGAAGGAAGGCGATTTCCGGAACCTGCTGGCTTATTCGCCCTATCACAACATCAAGGACGGCACCGCCTATCCGGCGGTGCTGGTGACCACCGCCGACACCGACGACCGCGTGGTTCCGGGGCACAGCTTCAAATATGCCGCCGCGCTCCAGCATGCGCAGGCCGGCGACAAACCGCACCTGATCCGCATCGAAACGCGCGCCGGCCATGGCTCGGGCAAGCCGACCGACAAGGTGATCGCCGAAGCCGCCGACAAATATGCCTTTGCGGCCAAATGGACCGGCCTCAGCGCCCAATAAGGCGCTGGCCCGCGATCGCCGCCACCATCCTGCTCGGGCTGGTGGCGGCGGTTTGGGCCATCTTGCCCAACGGAAAAGCCGCGCGCGTCGAGCGGCTGGCCGATTGTTATGATCCGGCGGCGCTGCCCAAGGTCGAGACGCTCGCCGACGGGCGCAAGGCGATGCGGCTGCGCGTCCTGCTGTGGAACGTCGAGGGCCTGCCCTGGCCGATCCGCAGCGGCCGCGAGGCGAAACTGGCGAAGATCGCCGACTGGACCGCAAAGCGTCGCGGGGCGGGCGAAGGCCCCGACATATTGATCCTGCACAAGGCGTTCGTGCCCGAAGCGTCGCGCATCGCCGTCAAAGCAGGATATGCCAACATCCTCCCCGGCCCGGCGCTCGACGCCAAACGTCAGTTCGCCGTTGCCACCCCGCCGGCAGGCTATGCCGATGCCGCGCGCTGGTGGAAGGGCGAAGGCGTCGGCAAATGGCTCGACGGCGGGCTTTATGTCGCGACCGACCTTCCCGTCATCGCGGCGAAAAGCGGGGCTTTTAGCGCCGACAGTTGCGCGGGTTTCGACTGCCTCTCGAACAAGGGCGGCCTTGCGCTGCGCGTCGCCATCCCCGGCGCGCCCGAGGCGCTGACCCTGTTCAACACCCACCGAAATTCGCGCGAACCGGCGAAAGTGGGCATTCCCCGCGCCGAGGCCTCGCATGTTCTCCAGACGCGGGAGAATGACGGGCTGCTGACGGCCTTCGGCGACGACGGTGCGCTGATCGCGGCGGGCGACTTCAACAATTACCGGGCGGGTGACAAGACAGGCCGCTTCGCTACCGATTCCGCTTTCCGCCTCGCCGCCAAGGGACCCGGCCTTGCCGCCCGCCCCGCGCCGATGACCGATGCGCGTGCCTGGACCGACGCCTATGACCTGCTCGGCTATCGCTCGTCGTCGGCCATGACGGTCGAGCCGCTGTCGGTGGTCACCCTGTTCGACGGCAAAAATGGCCCTGTTCTTTCGGACCATGCCGCCCAATATGTGATCTTCCTTGTCAGCTGGCGCGGCGACGCGCCCGCAATGCCCATTTCCGCCAAGACCTGCTCCGTCCGAAAGTAACCCATGTCCTACGCCCTCGCCTTTTCCGCCACCGATGCTGCCGAACTCTGGGCCGAAGCGGGAGCCGCCGCCGAGGCGCTCGTCGCGGGCGAGCCCGACGGTATCGCGAATATGGCGAACATCTCCGCGCTGATCTGGCAGGCGATCCCCGATCTCAACTGGGCCGGCTTCTATCGCTTCGACGGTACCGAACTCGTCCTCGGCCCCTTCCAGGGCAAGGCCGCCTGCATTCGCATCCCGCTCGACAAGGGCGTCTGCGGTGCTGCGGCGCGCCTCCGCGCGACCCAGCGCGTCGAGGATGTCCACGCCTTCCCCGGCCATATTGCCTGCGACGCCGACAGCCGCAGCGAGCTCGTCGTCCCGGTCGTCGTCGGGGACCGGCTGGTCGGCGTGCTCGACCTCGACAGCCCGCGGCCCTCGCGCTTCACCGCGGACGACCAGACCGGCGCCGAGTCGCTGGTCGCGCGCATCGCCGCAGCGCTCGCGGGCCAGAACTGACCCAAATCGGGACGGAAATCTCAAGGTAAACGGATTCGCCGAAAAGCGCCGCATTTGCTAAACACTTTGTTAACCAATGCCCCTCGCCCCCCGGCGACGGCTCATGGAAACAGGGAGTTACGCCATGCGCACCGCACTTCTTCTCGGGATCGCCGCCGGAACCTTGCTGCTGGCGGGTCCGGCGCACGCCGGCCATGGCGACAAGAAGCTCGATTATGGCGCGCCGTCGGCACCCGACGCGCGCGTCTATACCGGCTATCCCGACCGCGTGCCGAGCGAGGTCGACTATCGCCAGGTCAATGGCACCTATGACGCCGAGGGGCGCTGGAGCGGCACCTGGAACGGCACGTATGAAGCGCCCGACGGCCGCCGCTACGAGGGCGAATATGAAGGCACGGTCGAGGGCGCGGGCACCAGCTACGCCCCGCCGCCGCCCGCTTACGATCCCTATTATGACGATCGTCGCGGCTACGACGGCTATGACGCGCGCTACGACGAAGACATGGAACGCCGCTGTGGCCGGGGGGGCACGGTCGGCGGTGCGATTGTCGGTGGCGCCATCGGTGGCCTCGCCGGCAATCGCATCGCGGGCAAGGGCAACCGTACCGAGGGCACGATCATCGGCGGCGCGCTGGGCGCGGTCGCCGGCGGCGCGATCGGCAGCGACGCGGACAAGAAGCGCTGCGCCGAATGGCACAGCCGCCGCACCACCTATCAGCATGGCGGCGGCTATTATCAGGGCGGCTATCCGCCCGCGCCCCATGGCTATTACGGCCAGGGCGGCACCACCGTCTATCAGCAGGGCGGCACTTACCAGGGCGGCGGCTATGGCTATGGCTATTACACCCCGGGCGTCGTCGTGACGACGATCATCACCACCGGCGCGCCCGTGGTGACCGAAACGGTCGAGACGACGACCAGGACCTATTATGAAAATGTCCCGGTGCGGAAGCGCTATGTCGCCAAGAAAAAGTGGAAGCCACGGCCCAAGCCGCGCTGCGCCTGCTGAGCCACGGACCGGCAGGCCAAAGGGTCCGCCTCGCTTATGCGACGGCCGGCCTTTGGCTGCCCGCGCAACGATTCGCCGCGCGGGCCGAACGGTTCAGCGACGCGAAAGCATCGGGCCGCTATTGACGGGTCATGGCGGGCGGGGCTTTCCCGTGCCCGCAGCTTGGGGACGTTTCTCTATGCGCCGTTTCACTACCTTTGCTGCGGCCACCGCCGTCCTGATGACCTCCTTCGCCGCGACCCCGGCCGAGGCGCGCCACCGCTATGGCGGCTGGGGCTATCGCGACCGCGACCATATCGGTACCGGCGAGGTGCTCGGCGGCCTGTTCGTGATCGGCGCCATCGCCGCGATCGTCGGCGCCGCAGGCAAGGACAAGCAGGAGCGCCGCGAACCGCGCTACGAGCCGCCCTATCCGAACGACGACAATTATCGCGAGGTTCCGCGCTACGAACCCGACAATGGCGGCGACCCGGGCAATGGCGCCTATGGCCGCAGCGATGAGAGCGGCAGCGGCGCCTATAGCGGCGGCGCGACCGAGACCCGCGCCGCCGACGCCTGCAGCTGGGCGGTCGAGGCCGAGATGGGCGACGGCGCCCGCGTCGACCGGGTCGACGATAGCGTGCCGAACAATGGCGGCTGGTACGTCACCGGCACCGCATCGCGCTCCGGCGGCGACACCCGCAGCTTCGGGTGCAGCTACACCAACGGCCGCGTCGTCGACGTGAACTTCGGCGGCTGACGATTCTCCCCTGCCCTTCGGGGAGGCGAGGCCAAGCTGAACCCCCGCTAAACCAAGTCTGAACCGCAGATAAGCGGGGGGTTCAGACCCACGACACCCCCCTCCTTCTATAACCGGATCGACAGGCGGCGACATGCGCCCCCTGCGTTGAAGGAGACCGAACCATGGCTATGACCAAATTGACCAAGGCCGCAGTTGGTGCGGCCACCGCCGGCGCAATGTTGCTCGGCAGCACCCCCGCACTGGCCCGCGATCGTGACGGCGACGGCATCGGCGCGGGCGAAGTGATCGCCGGCGCCGTCGTCCTCGGCGGCCTCGCCGCGATCCTGTCGAGCGGCAACAACGACCGTTACGACTCGCGTTACAACAGCCGCTATGACGATGGTCGCTATCGGGACGATTATCGCGGCGGTGGTCGTTACGACAACGACCCCCGTTACGGCTATGGCTATGACTATGGCCGTTACGGCAACAGCCGCAGCGCCGTGAACCAGTGCGTCAGCGCGGTCGAAGGCGGCAGCCGCCGCTATGGCAACACCGACGTCACCCAGGTGACCGGCATCGATCGCAAGCGCGATGGGTACAGGGTCAAGGGCCGCGTCGTCGTCCGCGACGGCTATGGCGGCCGCTGGGGTCGCGGCGGCTATTACGACCAGGGCAGGTTCAGCTGCGACATCCGCTACGGCCGCGTGCAGGACATCCGTTTCTCGGGCCTGCGCTAAGCTCAGCCGACAAGGAAGCCCCTCCCTTTGCGGGAGGGGCTTTTCTTTGTCCGCGCCGCGCCGCATGAAGCGGCATGATCAGACCCGCCCTGCTCGCCGCGCTGCTACTGACCGCAGCCACCCCTGCCTTTGCCAAGGATGAAACCCCCGCCGCCGACCCCGCGCGGCTGAAGGCCGACGTCGAAAAGCTCGTCTCCTTCGGTACCCGCCACACCCTCTCCTCGGCCACCGATCCGAAACGCGGCATCGGCGCCGCGCGCAACTGGGGCGCGACCGAATTCCAGCGCATATCGAAAGCCTGCGGCGGCTGCCTGACGATCGATCGCATCGCCGACCGCTTCGAGGGGCCGCGCGCGCCCGATGGTGTGATCGTCGAAAACGTCCTCGCGATCCAGAAGGGCAGCGGCGATCCCGCGCATGTCGTCCTGATCGCGGGGCATATCGACAGCCGCGTTTCCGATCCGATGAATTTCACCAGCGACGCCCCCGGCGCCAACGACGACGGCTCGGGCACCGCGCTCGTGATCGAAGCGGCGCGGCTGCTCTCGAAACAAAAGCATCGCGCGACGATCGTCTATGCCTTGCTGTCGGGCGAGGAACAGGGCCTGTGGGGCGGGCGGCTGCTCGCCCGCCATGCGCAGAGCCAGGGCTGGCGGGTCGCGGCGATGCTCAACAACGACATCGTCGGCGGCACCCATGGGCTCGACGGCACGATCGTCGACGACCGGGTGCGCGTGTTCAGCGAGGGTATTCGCGCGTCGGAGGATCTGGCCGGACAGCTCGCGCGGCGCGGCATCGGCGGCGAGGACGATGGCCCGTCACGCGCGCTCGCCAAGGCGGCGATTCGCGCCGGCCAGGCGAATCCCGCCATCGGGCTGGAGGTGCTGGCGGTGCGCCGCCCCGACCGCTTTCGCCGCGGCGGCGACCATCTGCCGTCGCTCGAACTCGGCTATCCCGCGATCCGCTTCACCGTCGGGGTCGAGGATTACGACCATCAGCATCAGGATCTGCGCACCGAGAACGGCCGCAAATATGGCGACACCGTCGACGAGATGGACTTTCCTTACTTGGCCCGCGTGACCGCGCTCAATGTCGCACTGGCGGGCGAACTCGCCGCTGCGCCGCCCGCGCCGGCGAGCGTCAGCATCGACGGCGCGGTGAGTTCGGATACCAGCGTGACCTGGACGCCGGTCGCGGACGCCGCCGCCTATCGCATCTATTGGCGCCGCGCCGACAAGAGCGACTGGTCGGACAGCAAGCTCGTTCCGGCCGACGCCGGCGCCAAAATCCTGCTCGAAAGCGTGCAGATCGACGATCATTTCTTCGGTGTGGCGGCGGTCGCGACGGACGGCGCCGAAAGCATCGTCACCTTCGGCGGTTTGCCGCCCCAAAAATAGGGCGGGCCGCCGCCCGCGCTATCCGAATATTTACCATCTCGGTCTAGGACGGCGATGGGACCAAAGTTGCCGCCCGGAGTGGGAACCGGGGGCTTGAATTAGGTCGCCCATGTCGCATACCGACACCAATCCCGAAGCCGAAAGCGCCGAAAAGCGCCAGCCGCGCCAATCGCGCCTGGTCAAGGCGGCGCTCGAGAACGAGCGTTTCGGCCGCTTCGACATCACCGTGCGTAATGTGTCGCAGACCGGAATCGGCGGCCGCGCGCCGCATGGCCTGTCGCGCGGCGACCGGCTGACCGTTCACCTGCCCGGCCACCGGGCGATGATGGGGACTGTGCGCTGGGTGGTCGACCAATGTTTCGGAATCGAGACCGACGAGGAAATCCGCCCCGACCAGCTGCGCGCGGCGCATGGCGGCGGCGGCATGCCCTCCGCCGATCAGAGCATCGAATTTCGCATTGTCCCGGCGCCAAAGATCGTGAGCAAACGACCCGGCCTGTCGCTGGGCGCCGCGTCGCCGCTCGATCCCCGCAAGAGCGACTGGCGGCAACGCTAGGCTGCTAAACACTCCCCTCCCTGAAGAAGGGAAGGGAGACGCTGCTCTGCGTCCCTGCTCCACAACGGAAAACCGGCGCGGATCGCTCCGCGCCGGGTCCCCCGTTGTAAACTTTCTTTGAAAAGCGCGCGGAGCCGTCAGGCGACGCGGCGCACCTCATTGCCCTCTTCGTCGATGTCGCGCAGCACATAGCCGCGGCCCCAGACGGTCTCGATGTAATTTTCGCCCTCGCACGCCAGCGCCAGTTTCTTGCGCAGCTTGCAGATGAAGACGTCGATGATCTTGAGTTCGGGTTCGTCCATGCCGCCATAGAGGTGGTTCAGGAACATTTCCTTGGTCAGCGTCGTGCCCTTGCGCAGGCTCAGCAGCTCGAGCATCTGATATTCCTTGCCGGTCAGATGCACGCGGGTCGAATCGACCTCGACGGTCTTGGTGTCCAGATTGACCGCCAGCTTGCCGGTCTTGATGACGCTCTGACTATGGCCCTTCGAGCGGCGGACGACCGCATGGATGCGGGCGACCAGCTCGTCGCGGTGAAAGGGCTTGGTGACATAGTCGTCGGCGCCGAAGCCGAACGAACGCACCTTCGAATCCATTTCGGAAATGCCCGACAGGATCAGCACCGGCGTCTGCACCTTGGCGGTGCGCAGCTTTTTCAGCACGTCATAGCCGTGCATGTCGGGCAGGTTCAGGTCGAGCAGGATGATGTCGTAATCATAGAGCTTGCCCAGGTCCAAACCCTCTTCCCCCAGGTCGGTGGTATAGACGTTGAAGCCTTCGGTCGTGAGCATCGTGTCGATCGCCTTGGCGGTCGTCGGCTCGTCCTCGATCAGCAATACGCGCATTGGGCACCCCTTAGACTGTTTCCCACGATGACCCCGCGACCCGTCCGCCTGATCATCTTGATCGTGCCGGACCGACCCCATCCGCGGGACTGCCGGAACGTTAACCATGAAAGCAATGAAGGGAAAAGGTTAATTTTGATTTAACCCGCAGCAATCCACGAGTCGCGGGGTATTTATGCCACAGTGTGGGCGCCGGCTTCAGCCCGTAGCGAGCGCCAGATGCGCGGCATGCGCGCCCGTGCACGATCGTTTCAGCGTGTCGACCAGATGGTCCGACAAGGCCTTCACCCGCGCCGGGCGCAGCCGCGACGGTGGCGAAAGAAGGTGAAGATAGGATTGCGGCAGCGACCAGTCGGTCAGGATACGCACGACCTCGCCCTTCACCAGCGCCTCTTCCGAGATGAAGTCGGGTAGCACCGCGATGCCGCCGCCGGCGATCAGCAGCGGGATCATGACGTCGCCATTGTTGGTGAACAAAGGCCCGGTCGGGATCACCGTCGCCTCCTCGCCGTCGCGGTGGAAGCGCAGCGGCATCGCGCGTTCGCGGTGGCCGTAACCGATCAGCCGGTGGCCGCCGAGGTCGAGCGGGTGGCGCGGCGTGCCATGCTTCTCCAGATAGGCGGGGCTCGCGATCACCGATGCGGCGACCGGCGCGATGGTGCGCGCGAGCAGGGTCGAATCCTCCATGCTCGCGATGCGCAGCGCCAGGTCGATGCCCTCGGCGACGACATCGTGGCGCGCATCGCTCAGCATCACCTCGATCTCGACCGCGGGATGCATCTCGAGGAAGGTGGCGAGCGGGTGGCCCAGCACCTTGATGCCAAAGCTCATCGGCGCGGCGAGGCGGATCGGGCCGGCCAGGTCGGCGCGGTCGCCGCGCGCCGCCTCGGTCGCGGCGGTCGCCGCGGCGACCATCGCATGCGCCTCGCCGAGCAGCCCCGCGCCAGCGGTCGACACGGTGACGACGCGCGAGCTGCGATGGAGCAGGGTGATGCCCAGCGACGCCTCGAGCCGCGTCACCGCTTTCGACACGCTCGCCTTCGACAGGCCGAGCGACGTCGCCGCGGCGGTGAAGCTGCCGCCATCGGCGACGGCCGCGAAACAGGCCCAGCCTTCATAATCGGGAAGCGCCATTCTCTTCGTCCTCTATTGCCTGCCCATGGTCGCCACCTGTTGCCCCGTCATTGCGAGCGAAGCGAAGCAATCCAGGGCGGATTACGCACACCTGGATTGCCGCGTCGCCTCCGGCTCCTCGCAATGACGAGGTCTAAAATGGAAACGATAGATTTCCATCTACGCTATTTCGGAAACGATCGCCATGACTATCTTGTCCTCAACAAGACGGTCCCGGCACCCGCCGCAGGCCCGAACGAAAGGACGAAGCGATGATCGACATCCGCAAATTCGACAGCCTCGGCCATGCCGACCACGGCTGGCTCGACGCCCGCCACCATTTTTCCTTCGCCAACTACCACGATCCCAAGCGCATGGGCTGGGGCGCGCTGCGCGTGTGGAACGACGATGCCATCGCGGCGCAGGCGGGTTTCCCCCCGCACCCGCACCGCGACATGGAAATCATCACCTATGTCCGCAGCGGCGCGATCACCCATCGCGATTCGATGGGCAATACCGGCCGCACCGCGGCGGGCGATGTCCAGGTGATGAGCGCCGGGACCGGCGTGACGCACAGCGAGTTCAACCTCGAGGACGAGCAGACGACGCTGTTCCAGATCTGGATCATGCCCGATCGCGCCGGTGGCAACCCCGGCTGGGGCGCGCGCCAGTTCCCGCAGGCCGACCGCTCGGGCCAGTTCGTCACCTTGGCGAGCGGCATCGAAGGCGATGACGCGCTGCCGATCCGCGCCGACGCCCGCGTCGCCGCGGCGACGGTGAACGCCGGCGAGAAGGTCGCCTACGACCTTGGCGCCGGACGCCACGCCTATCTCGTCGCCGCCAAGGGCCGCATCCGCGTCAATGGCGCCGATGCCGATCCCCGCGACGGCATCGCGCTGCGCGATGTCGGCACGATCGAGGTCGAGGCGATCGACGACGCCGAACTGGTGCTGGTCGACAGCCTCTAACGAAGCCCCCTGGGTCGCCGCCTTGTCCCCTCCCTGGTGGCGGCGATCCGCCCGGTGCCGCGAGTTCCCTTCTCCCCGATACCCGGAACTCGCGGCACCCCCCTTCCAAACATGCCCATCCGAACCCCAAGTCAAAGGAGTAAGATCATGTCGCATATTCTTCGCATCGACGCCTCGGCCCGCAATACCGGTTCGACCACCCGCCAGCTCACCGACCAGCTCGTCGCCCGCCTTGTCGAACAGGGCTATGGCGCCGCGGTCACGAGCCGCGACCTCGTGCTCGCCCCGCCCGCGCTGCTCACCGAAGCCTGGGTCGGCGCCAATTTCACCGACGATGCCGATCGGAACGACGACCAGAAGGCCGCGCTCGCGCTGTCGGACGAATTGATCGCCGAACTCGAAGCCGCCGACACCATCGTCATCGGCGTGCCCGTCTATAATTTCGGCATCCCCGCCGCGCTCAAAGCCTGGGTCGACCTGATCGCCCGCGCCCGCCGCACCTTCCGCTATACCGAGACCGGCCCCGAAGGGCTGCTCAAGGGCAAGAAGGCCTATCTCGTCGTCGCCTCGGGCGGCGTGCCGGTGGGCAGCGACTATGATTTCGCGAGCCGTTACATGCTCCAGCTGCTCGGCTTCGTCGGCATCACCGACGTCTCGATCATCGCCGCCGACCGCCAGATGCAGGACGGCGAAGCGATCGCCCGCGCCACCGCGTCGATCGACGCGCTGCAACAGGCGGCCTGATCCGATGCGCCGTCTCCCGAGCCTCTTCGTTTCGCACGGCTCGCCGATGATGGCGCTCGAGCCCAGCCCGGCGCGGGACTTCCTCGCCGGGCTGGGTGCTGTCCTCGCGCGCCCGCGTGCGATCCTGATGGTGTCGGCGCATCATGATGCGGCGTATCAGGGAGGGCGGGCGACGGTGACCGCGTCGCTCGCTCCTCCGACGATCCACGACTTCGGCGCCTTCCCCGACGAACTGTTCGCGATGCGCTATCCCGCGCCGGGCGATCCGGCGCTGGCGGTGCGGATCGTCGCCCTGCTCGGCGCGCACGGCCTGTCCGTCACCGCCGATCCCGACCGCGGTCTCGACCATGGCGCCTGGGTGCCGCTGTCGCTGGCCTATCCCGACGCCGATATCCCCGTCGTCCAGCTCTCGATCGCGTCGAACGCCTCGCCCGAATGGCATTTCGCCCTCGGCCAGGCGCTCGCCCACCTGCGCGACGAAGGCGTGCTGATCGTCGGATCGGGCAGCATCACCCACAACCTCCGCGCGCTGTTTTCGGCACGCCCACCGATCGATGCTCCGGCCCCCGCCTGGGTCACCGATTTCACCGACTGGATCGCCGATCGCATGGCCGCAAGCGCCATCGACGATGTCCTCCACGCCGTCGAACGCGCCCCGCACGGCCAGGAAAATCATCCGACGATGGATCATATCCTGCCCTTGTTCGTCGCCATGGGCGCGGGCGGCGCGCCCTTCGCGGCCGAGCGGCTGCATGCCAGCACCACCTATGGCCTGCTCGGCATGGACGTTTATTCTTTCGGCTGACCGGCGCGCGGCCTATAGGCCGCCGATGCTGCTCACCGATCATATCCTGTTCCTCGACGGCGAGGCGATCGTCGTCGACAAGCCGGCGGGCCTGCCCGTCGATGCGCCGCGCGACGGCAGCCTCAGCCTCGAGAATCATCTCGACAGCCTGAAATTCGGTTTCAAGCGCTGGCCGCTCGCGGTGCACCGGCTCGACCGCGACACCTCGGGCTGCCTTCTCCTCGCCCGCAATCCCAAGGCGCATGGCCGCTTCACCCAGGCGTTCGAGGCGCGCGAAGTCGAAAAGGCCTATCTCGCGATCGTCGACGGGGTGGTCGAAGAGACAAGCGGCACGATCGACCTGCCGCTCGCCAAGGTGTCGACCGCCGAAGAGGGCTGGCGCATGGTCGGCGATGCCAAAGGCAAGCCGTCGATCTCGCATTGGGAAAAGCTGGCGGAAGCGGGTGGCCGCAGCCTGCTGCGCTTCCGCCCCGAAACCGGCCGTACGCATCAACTGCGCGTCCATGCGCTCGAAGGCCTTGGCTTCGCGCTCGTCGGCGATCCGGTTTACGGCACCGGCGGCCCGCGCGATCGCACGATGCTCCACGCCGAACGGCTGGTCGTGGCGCGCGGTGCCAAGCCCCCGATCGTCGCCGAGGCCCCCTTCCCCGAACGCTTCGTCGCGCATGGCTTCGCCGCGCCCGAAGGAGCGGAGCCGACGCGTGGCTGACATTCCGGAATCGGCGATCAGCGAGAAGTTCCTCGCCGGAACCGGGCCCGGCGGGCAGAATGTCAACAAGGTCGCGACCGCGTGCCAGCTGCGCGTCGACGTCTATGCGCTCGGCCTCGACCCCGACAGCTATCGCCGGCTGAAGACCCTCGCGGGCAGCCGGATGACCGTTGAGGGCGAACTGGTCATCCTCGCGCGCCGCTATCGCACCCAGGAAGCGAACCGCGCCGACGCCCGCGAACGGCTGAACGCGCTGGTCGACGCGGCGCTGATCCGCCCCGAACGGCGGGTCAAGACCAAGCCGAGCAAAGCCGCCAAGGCGCGGCGCGTCGACAGCAAGAAAGCACGCAGCACGGTGAAGGCCGGGCGCGGGCGCGTGCGTCCATCGGAGTAAATCCAATATTTACCTTGCCTTGCTAGCCCTGACGGCGGCGAAATGGACCGCGAAAGGGCGATAAGCGTCCCGTCGCGGTACAGATTGGGGGTATTGGGGCGATATTTACGATATCTGTTTACAGCCGCGAAAGCATCGCGCCGTAAATTTGCCGCTCCACCTTATGGGATCCTATGCGACCGTGAACGACCAGGGCAGCTTCTCGATCAAATCCACCGAACAGGTGCGGCGTTCCGAACGTTCGCGGGTGCGCGCCAACGCCAAGTTCCGCGAGGCGGGGTTCAATCCCTATGACGCCGAACTGTTCGACCTGTCATCGACCGGATTTCGCATGAACACCTTTGCCCGTCCCGCGATCGGCAAGCATATCTGGGTCAGCCTGCCCGGCCTGCAACAGCTCGAATGCATCGTCCGCCGCGTCGAGGGCAATGAATATGGCTGCGAATTCGTGAACCCGCTGCACCCCTCGGTCGCCGCGCATATGCAGAGCAAGCTCCGCAAGACCGAACCGCGCTACTAAGCCCCGGGACTAGGAGGCGTTGACAAAGGGGATTCCCAAGCGTGGTAGTTTCTGATTCACGGTAGCTTTTGAGGAGGCTGCCGTGATCCGGGGATTGATGAGCGACGAGGAGTGGGCCTGTCTTGAGCCGTTCGTGATCGAGCGTGGTG
>JAEULK010000038.1 GCA_016793775.1 Sphingopyxis sp.
CTTCCGCTGGGACGAGATCGAAAGCTACATCCCGCTGACCCGCAGCGACCGGCAAATGCTCCATGTCGGCCGCGAATATGGTCTCGCCGACGGCTATACGGTGCCGCGCCACCTCCCTGGCGAGGCCAGCGGCGCCTGCTCTTTCGTCCTGCGCCCGCAAAGCGAGCTTCAGGACGATATGCTCCGCATTGCCGAAATCATCGGCGCGCTCGCGATCGTCTCGGCACGCCAGCTCGTCGGCGCCGTGCCGCTAAAAAGCAAAGCGACGCTGAGCGAACGGCAGCGCGAGTGCGTATTATGGACCGCACGCGGCAAGACCGCGGCCGAAGTGGCGGTCATTCTCGGGATCGGCGAAGTGACGGTCGTCCAGCATCTCAAGACCGCGCGCGACCGCTATGACGTGCATTGCGGCCAGATGCTGACCCTCTGCGCGCTGTTCGATGGCCTCATCGGATTCGGGGACGTCTATGACTGGTGGCACGCGCGCTGACCGCGTCAACGACGACTTGTCCGGAAATTCAGCAAGGAGGCAGGCACGCCCGGAATGACAGCCGAGGCAAGGGCGTGCCGCTCAGTCGCAGCACGCGCCCTTGCCTCCGATCTGGATCGGCGGGCAGGGCGTGGTTCCATAGGAGCAGAACACGCAGCAGTCGCCGGGCTCGGGCCTCAGCACGGCACCGCAGCCCTTGCAGTCATAGAAGAACTGACAGGCGTCGGTCGGCATCGTTTCCGTCTCGCGATGGCCGCACTGCGGACAGGTGATCGTCGAACGAAGGTCGGGGCCGGCATCAGACATAATGGTAGCCCGCCCACAGCAGCGCCGCGCCAAGCAGGAGGCCGGCAAGCGTCAGGATGCGCACCCAGCGGGGCGTGCAGGCACCGCCGGGGCCACAGCGCGCGGCCGCGCGCTGCTGGCGGAACAGCAGGAAGGCGCCGAGAATGAGGCATGCCGCCCCGATCAGAAGAAGCGGCGTGCGATAGGGCATGGCGACCATCGCGATGCCGCCGAGCCATGCGGCTCCGATCCCCGCAGAGGCCAGCAGGAAGGGCAGCGCGCAACAGGATGCAACGCCGAAAGCCGCGGCGATGCCGGCTAAGGTGAACGCGCCGGCGTCGATACCCTTGGGGCGATTCTGCATTGGGATCGGTTCCTTGTGCGGTGTGAGGGGACGCCGTAGCATCTGTAGCAGCTACAGACTCAAGAGGTATTTTTGCGATGGCCGCAACCAGAGCGATGCAGATCGGCGAACTCTCGCGCCGCACAGGCTGCAACATCGAAACGATCCGCTATTATGAGCGGATCGGCGTCCTCGACGTTCCGCTCCGGCGCGGTCGCTACCGCAACTATGGCGAGGAGGATGTAGGGCGCCTCGGCTTCGTGCGCCGGGCCCGAGAGCTCGGTTTCACCCTCGACGAGGTGCGGGCGCTGCTCCAACTCGCGACTGGAGGCCAGGCTGCCTGCGCCGAGGTGCGCGACGTCGCCTCGTCGCACCTTGCGGATGTGCGCGCGAAGATCGCCGATCTCAAGCGGATGGAGCGTGTCCTCGCCGCTTCGGTACGGGCTTGCGAGGCCGGCGACGATCCCGCCTGTCCGCTGCTCCAGACGCTTCGGGCCGGTACACCGCACGGCTGATCGTCCGGATGACACCCGCGTGACGACGAGCGACAGGCTCAACTATCAAGAGCTTCTGGAATCGCGCGGATCATCCTCATATCTGGGGATACGCGCAGTCCACGGAAAATGATTTGATTCCCGGCACCAACAGCCGAGGAATCATCATGATCGACACGACCCCGCGGGCGCCCGCCGCGCCCGGGAACGCGGCGCTGCGCGCCATGTTCGCCGCGCGCAAGAGCGTCTTCATCGACCTGCTCAAATGGGACCTGCCAGTACTCGCCGGCCAATATGAGCTCGACCATTTCGACACGCCGGCGGCGCGCTATCTCATCCTGCTCGACGCCGATGGCCGCCACCGCGCCTCGGCGCGGCTGCTCCCGACCGAGGGCGCACATCTCCTTGGCGATCATTTTGCGCATCTGTGCGCCGGCGACGTGCCGCGCGGCCCCACCGTGTGCGAGATCAGCCGCTTCTGCCTCGACCGGGACCAGGACGCAGCATCGCGCCGCGCCGCGCGCGACCAGCTGGTGACCGCCCTTGCAGAGCATGCGCTGCGCGAAGGCATCACCGATTATACCGGCGTCGCCGACCTATGCTGGTTCGATCAGGTCCGGGAGTTCGGCTGGAGATGCGACGCGCTCGGGCCGAAGGCCGCGGATCCGGGTGGGAGATTGATGGCATTGCACATCCATATCGACGCGCATGTGCTCGACGACCTCAAGCGCGGCGGCGTCTATGCGCCGCTCTCGTTCCGCCTCGCCGACGACGATGGGGAGGCGGAAGCATGACCGGTCTTGCGTCCGATGATCTTGCCCGGGAACTGCGCGAGACGGGATACTGCATCGTCCCCGACCTGATGCCGCCGGATGCGATTGGGGCGCTCGACGCCGATCTCGATCCGGTCTTCGCCGCGACACCGTTCGGGCGCGGCGACTTCTACGGTCACCGCACCAAAAGATTCGGCGCCCTGATGAAGCGCTCGGTCTGGGCGCAGGCACTGGCGCTCGAACCGACAATCCTCGCGGCGGTCGAATCCATTCTCGGCGACGCCTGCGAGAGCATCCAGCTCAATGTCGCGCAGGCGATCGAAATCCATCCGGGCGAGATCCGGCAGTTTCCACACCGCGACCATGACATGTGGGCGGGAGAAAAAGGCGCGCACGAATATCTGCTCAATGTCATCTGGCCGCTCACCCCCTTCACCGCGGACAATGGCGCAACGCACATCTATCCTCACAGCCATGGCGCGGAGGGCATGGCGAAGATCGACCCCGGCGAGCCGATCATCGCTGCGTGCGACCCGGGCGCCGCGATCTGCTTTCTGGGCTCGACCGCGCATGGCGCCGGCGCCAATATCACCGACCAGGTGCGGCGCGGTGTCGTGATCGGCTACAGCCTCGGCTGGCTCAAACCTTATGAGAATTTATGGCTCGCCTATCCCCCCGAGATCGCGCGCGGCTTCCCGCGCGAGCTTGCCGCGCTCGCGGGCTATCGCCAGCACCGTCCCAATCTCGGCAATTATGAAGGCCAATGCCCTTCGTTACTCCTCGGAGGCGATATCCCGGAGCATATCGGCGCGGTCGATGGGCTGCGTCCCGACCAGATGGCGATGCTCGCAGAGTTCGCGGCGGCCGAGCGGAACGGCGCATGAGCCCCGCGCATGTCGTCGAGCCAACTTATGAAGCGATCAAGCGCCGGCTGATGGCCGGCGGCTGGGTGCCTGGCAGCCGGCTGGAATCGGCGAAGATCGCCGATCAGCTCGGGGTCAGCGTGACGCCGGTGCGTGATTGCCTCTACCGACTGGCGGGCGAGCGCATGGTCGATTTCAGCCATGGCGACGGGTTTCACGCGCATCGCCTGTCCGAGACCGAGTATCGCGACATGCTCGAACTCCATCTCATCCTGCTGCTCGCTGCGCTTGCGACGACCCCGCGCGGGCGCGCGACGCCGGCTCCGCAGGATGGCGACTATCCCGATCGAACCGCCGGACTGTTCATCGAAATGGCAGCGCGGTCGGGCAATGGCGAACTGGTCGCGAGCATCACCGCGCTCGGCGACCGCCTCCATCTGGCGCGGCACCTCGACGAACAGCTTGTCGGCGAAACAGTCGCCGAACTGGATGCGCTCGCGGCCGCGCTGACAAGCGGCCCGCCGCATGAGACGCGCAACCTTCTGCTCCGCTATCACGAACGCCGCGCCGGCGAAGCGGCCAGCTATGCGCGGCTGCTTGGAGGCGCGTCATAGTGCCAGACCCGGTGCCCAACGTCTGATTCTGCCCATAATCCTTGTCTTTGCGCGGCCATGCTGACATGATTCGGGGTGCGGGACAGATTTGGCAACGCCCGCGCGATATTCTCGCCAGCCATTATGAACGCCCGTCCTTGTCGGACTGGCGGCCGTTCCGGACCATGCCGCTCCCACGCGGCCAAACGGCGGCACAGCGTTGGAAGATCGATAGCCGGGCAAACGCCGGCCAGCGATCTCGTGCCAATCGGCTGTGTAAATTGTCATCATACCCTGCCAAGAAACTGTCGCAGGAGCGCCACCCCTTTTCGGTGTCGTCGGCCTGTCACGCGCATCCCGACGACCGGCCCGTCGTGGCACCGGCGGACGCTTGCGACCTCGATGACGCTTTTCGGGCGCATGGTCCTTGGCTCTTTCATTTTCTTCGCCGAAGGGCTGGGCCCGAAGAAGCGCCGGATCTCGTGCAGGAAGTTTTCGCGCGCGCGGCGGGCAGCGAGCAGCGTCACAGCCTCGCCAATCCGGGCGGCTTCCTTCGCCGGATAGCGCAGAACCTGCTGATCGACCGCGCCCGGAGGCAGCGGCGCAACCCCGCGCTTTTCTTTTCCTTTCAGGAGGAAAGCGATGCCGCCAGCCCGCCGCAGCAGGAATGGAATATGGAAGCCGACGACCTTCTCCGGCTCTATGAAGAGGCGGTCGACGCCATGCCACCAAAGACACGCCGGGTGTTTCTGATGCACCGGGTCGACGAACTCAGCTATCGTGAGATACATGAATGCCTCGGCATCAGCATCGCGACGGTGGAATATCATATGATGAGGGCGCTCGGCTTTATCGCAAAGGTGGTGGACGGCGGCCGATGAGTGAGGCGTCTGACGACTATCCGGTCGACACGGTAGCGCACGCCTGGCTCGTGAAGATGCGCGGCGAGAACCCCGATGCGCACCGCGGCGAGTTCGACGCCTGGCTTTCGGCCTCGCCTGATCACAAGGCGGCCTATGAACGGATCGCGAAGAATCTCGCCGCCTCGGCGATCCTGAAATCCTCGCCGCGTCACGGCACTGCGCAAACCGAACAGCGCAGCGGCCGACGCCGGGCCGGGCGACGCTGGCTGTCGGCGGGAGCCGTGATCGCCGCCGCTGCGGTGGTGTTTCTGGCTTTCGGCGCCGGAGGCGCTCCGCTTTCCGGTCCGCTCGGAGACGGTGCGCTCGCGGCGCGCGCGGCCGAGCCGCTGGTCACCCGCCGCGGGGAGATCCGCAGCTTCCGCTTTGCCGATGGTTCCACCGCAGTGCTCGACACCGATAGCCGGCTCGAAGTCTCATTTGCGCAAGCGACACGCCATCTGCGGCTCGCCAAGGGGCGCGTCCGGCTTTCGGTGAGCAAGAATGAACAACCGCTTCGCGTCGAGGCCGGCGACGGCGTGGTCACGGCCGAGGATGCGGCATTCGATATCGGTTTCGAGGAAAATGGCGCGCTCAGCGTAACGATGCTGCGCGGCGAGGCCGATATTCGCTTCGGCGGCGCCCCGGAAACCGGCGCCCGGCACGCCCAAGTCCTGTCATCGGGACGGTCCGTGACCTACGGCCCGCACGGCAAGGAGCAGCCACCAGCCGCATCGCCGACACAGCAAGACAGCCGCGAATGGCCGTCGGGCTGGGCGGACTATCGCTCGGTCCGGCTCGATCAGCTCACTGCCGAAGCCAATCGCTACGCGGCGAAGCCGATCATCATCGACGACGCAGGAACCGCGGGGCTCGAGGCGTCGGGCCGGTTCAGGATCAGCCAGCCCGAGACAGTGGCCGAGCGGCTCGCCCAATTGTTCGATCTGGAGATCAGCAAGCGCGCCGACGGCATCCACCTGCGCCACCGATAATTATTTCATCATTCCCCTAAGGCGGTCGCCGACCCGGCGTCATCGCTCCCCCAAAGGCCGTGTGCCCAAGCACCCGGTCACAACCCAGGGGGAGTATGATGATGTCCGGAAAGTCTCGTTTTTGCTTGTCGCTGATGGCCGGTGTGGCCTGTCTGCATCCCGTTGCCGCGGCGGCTCAGTTGCAGGATCGCCAGAGCTTCGATCTGCCAGCGCAGGATCTCGACGAGGCACTGCGAAAAGTGGCTGCGCAGGCAGGAATCGAACTCTATGCGTCGAGTGCCGATCTCGCAGGCCGGAAGGCCCCAACGCTAGACGGAAACATCACTCCGCGCGAAGCAATCGAGACCCTGCTGCGCGGAACCGGGCTGACCCCGCGCTTCGAGCGCGGTTCGGTCATCATTTTGGGGCGAGCGCAGTCCGAGAGCAGTCCGGCACAAGAAGACATCGTGGTGACCGGCAGCCGTATCGCGGGCGCCCCGTCCGCAGCCCCGGTTGTCCGAGTGACGAGCGAAGATATCCGTAACGCAGGCCAGGCCGATCTCGGCGAAGTTGCGCGCAGCCTCCCGCAGAATTTCGGCGGCGGATTCAACCCCGGCATCGGCAACGGCCAGGGAGCGCCAAACGAGAACGCCAACGTCAACGGCGCCTCGACCTTCAACCTGCGCGGGATCGGTCCCAATGCAACGCTGACTTTGATCAATGGAAATCGCTTCGCCTATACCGGCGTGTCATCGGTGATCGACGTCAGCGCCATCCCTGTTTCCGCTGTCGAGCGGATCGAGATCGTCGCGGATGGGGCCTCGGCCATCTATGGCGCGGACGCCGTCGCGGGCGTGGTGAACATCCTGCTCAAGCGCGACTATGACGGTGCGTCGGCAATGGCGCGCGTCGGCGCATCGACCGATGGCGGCAATGTCCAGCAGCAGTACGGGCTGCTCGGCGGCAAGGCGTGGTCGTCGGGCGGGCTGCTCGCAGCCTATGATTATAGCCGTTCGTCGGCGATCCGCGCGGGGGATCGCGATTATGCGGACGCCGCCAATGCGGAAACGATGCTCTTTCCCGCGACCTGGCGGCACTCGCTGCTCCTGAGTGGACATCAGGCGATCGGTCCGGATGTGACGCTTGCTGCCGACCTTCTTTACAAGAAGAGTCGGCTACACTCGGTTACCGGATACAGCCTGGCGCTCGCCCCCGACCAGTTGGGGCTCGACAATGTCAGTACCTCGGAATCCTTCGGGATCGCCCCAAACATCTCTGCGGAGCTCGGCGGGGACTGGCGCTTCAAGGCGAGCGGCTTCTTCGGCACCGATCGCACGGGCGGCTTCTCCGACCTCTTTTTCGGGGGAAATTTGCTCGCACACATCGACAAACATTTTTTCAACCGCAACCTCGCGCTTGAAGCGGGCTTCCAAGGACCACTGTTCGCCCTGCCGGCGGGCGACGTGCGCATTGCCGTCGGCGGTGGGGCGCGGCGCAATCACTTCTTCGCGGCGTCCCCCACGGGCGATGTCCGGCGGCGGCGTGACAATCTCTTTGCCTATGGCGAACTGCTGGTCCCGGTCACGGCACCCGCGCAAGAGATTGCGGGATTGCACTCGCTCTCGCTCACAGCCGCGCTCCGCTTCGAGGATTATTCGGACGCGCCGAGCATTATGATCCCCAAGCTCAGCGTCGTTTGGGAGCCGGCGGAGATCCTCCGCCTCGGTGCTTCGTGGGGGCGTTCGTTCAAAATGCCGACGCTCTACCAGCAGTATAGCGGCTATTCGGCGATCATGGGACGCGCTGCCCGCTATGGGAACGGTTATCCGGCGAGCGCGAACGTCATCTTCGCGGCGGGCCCCGACAGTCGCCTCGGACCCGAGCGTTCGGAGAATATTACGCTGAGCGCGCAGCTTACTCCTGCGCGCGGCCTCGAATTCTCCGCCACTTGGTACAGGATCGATTACACCGACCGCGTCGCGACGCCGATCCCGTCGCTCGTCGGCGTGCTCGATAATCCGCTCTATGCCGATCTTGTTACGCTAAACCCCGATGCGAACGATCTTGCCGCGATCATTGACGGCGCACTTCTCGGCCTGGAGAATAGTACGGGCCGGCCCTACGACCCTGCGACCATCGTTGCTTTCATCGACGCACGCGACCGCAATATCGCGCGCCAGCGCTATTCGGGCGTCGATCTTTCGATGCGCTACCGCATTGAATTCGATGGTGGGAAAGAGCTTGCGCTCTCGACCGCGGGCAGTTTCCTGAAGAGCCGCCAGCAGATCCTTCCCGGCGCTGCCTGGACGTCGCTCGCCGGCACATTGTTCCGGCCATCGCGCTTTCGCGGGCGTGCCGGAGTTACCTATGGCGGCGACCGTTTCACGCTCGCCGCCTTCGTCAACCATATGAGCGGGCTCGATGACGATCGGCAGGCGGTGCGCATGCGCATTCCCTCCTATACCACGCTCGACCTCACGGCGCGGGTGCGCCTTGGCAAGCGGACCGACGTGTCGCTTGCCGCGCTCAACCTGTTCAATGCGAAGCCGACGGCGATTGTCACCGCCCTGCCCAGCGAGACGCCCTACGATACGACAAATTATTCACCGGCGGGGCGCTTCGTCGGCCTCACCGTGCGGCAGGAGTGGTGAGCATGATCCGCCCTCTTCTGCTCGCAGGGGCGGCACTGCTCGGCGCGGCGCTGCCGACCTCGCCGGCCTCAGCCGCACAGAAAGCCGGCCGCAGCTGGACGATCGACGATCAACTGACGGTCCCCGAGGTACGGGATCTCGCGGTCTCGGCGGATGCGAAGAGCGCGATCTATGTCGTGCGGATCGCCGACCGCCAGAGCGACCGGACGGTCGCGCTGCTGCGATATGTTGATCTGGAAAAGGGCACGACCCGCGAGCTGCAGCGAGCCGCGTGGATCGATCAGCTGAAGCGCATTCCCGGAACGGGGGACTGGAGCGCGCGGCTCGATAAGGGCGATGGCGTCCAGCTCTATCGGATAGGGGCGAGCGGCGCTGTAACCCCGATCGTCGCGCATCCTGCGACTGCAATTTATGGCGATACCGAGGGTGCTGTGCTTCCGGGCTATGGTCATGCGCCGCTTGCTACGGGGGTGCGGGCGCACAGCTGGTCTCCCGATGGGCGCTGGCTCTGGTATGTCGTCCTTGACGCCGCACCGTTCGTCAAAGCGATGCGCTACGACGACGCGGTCACTGCCGAGCGCGCGCAGCGCCGCGCCCCCGGCCGGGCCACTGCCTCGATCTACCTCCGCGATCCTGAGGGCAGGGACATTCTTCTCGCGACGCGTCCGCAAAGCGACCTTCGGACATTTTTCGACAGGAGCTTCGTCCAGTGGGAGAAGGATGAGGTGCGGTTCGATGTGATGGAAACGGACCCCGCCGGAGGGCAGCAGGTTGTGACGATAGGCTGGTCGTTCACATCGGAAAAAATTCGAGTGGTGGATGGCAAAGCCGCTCGCGGTTACTGGCGCCTCCCCGGCCTTCATGGCGGCCGGCTGTCGTCGGAAGGCACCGGCGATACGCGCGAGCTTGTCGAAACCATTCCCGGCGACGAGCGGCGGAGCTTCGGACGCTTTCCCTTTGCGGTGGGCGATGCCCGCGCGGCCGGCGGCTTCCTGTCGCCTGATGGAAGGCGCGCGATTGCGGGGTTCCGCACGATCGACAATCCTCGCTTCGGGCTAGCAATCATCGAAAATGATCGTGTCCGAACGATTAGTAGCGCTCTCAGCCTCAACTATTGCGACTTTACGGTCTCGCTCACCAAAGGCGCCTGCATCGCGCAATCGCAGACGGTGCCGCCATCGGTGGTGCGCGTCGACGTTGCGAGTGGCGGCATAACCCGCGTGGCATCGGTCTCGGCCGATCACGAAGGGATCGCGCCGCTTCGGATCGAACCCCGAACTTGGATCAATCGACATGGTTACAAGGCGACCGGTTATATCGTCTGGCCGCGCGGATACACAAAGGGTCGGCAATATCCGGCGATCGTCATTACGCATGCATCGGACGCGGACGACCGCTTTGCAACGCACGAAAATCAATGGGAATATCCGGCGCAACTGTTCGCCGAACGGGGCTATGTCGTACTGCTCGTCAATAGTCCGACGTCCCGCCAAAACGCCGAAATCGATGCCGCCTATGAAGCCTGGGTCAGCGAGACGAAGGCGGTTTCGCCAGAGAAGCTGAGGCAGCTAATTTGGTTGAACTCGGTCGCGACCTTCGAAGATTCCGTGAAGGAGCTCGTCGATCGAGGGATCGTGAATCCGGCGCGGGTTGGGATCGCAGGTTACAGCTTCGGCTCGCAAATGACGAATGTCACGATCACGAACAGCTCGATGTTCCGCGCGGCATCGAGCGGCGACGGCGGCTATCTCGAACCGGCCTTCTATTTCAACGTGGCAGGTTCTTACGGCACGGTGTTCGGCGGGCCGCCAACCGATCCGGCGGCGCTCGCAAATTATCGCCGGCTCTCTCCGTCGCTTCGTGCAAACGAAGTTTGCGGCGCGGTGCTGCAACAGGTCGCGGCACCGCTCATTCCGTCGATTGATCTTCACGCCGCGCTCCGCAAGGCCGGTGTTCCCGCGCAGCTCAGCCTTTATCCGGGCGAGAACACAGCGACAGATGAAACGCACATCTTCCACATCCCGTCGAACCGCATTCTTGCGATGGAGGAAAATATCGCGTGGTTCGATTATTGGCTCCTCGGCAAGCGCGATCCACAATCGCCTCACGCCGACCGCTACGCGCTATGGGACAAGATGCGTGACGCGGCCCCGCGCAGTTGCAGCGCCAAAACGGCGAACGATGAGAACCGACATTAGCTTTCGACCCGGCCTCCCTCCTCCCACCAGCGCGTCCATGCCTCGGCCGCCGCGAACGTCAGGATCCGGTGATCGCGTCCATCGTCCCGCCAGCCTTCCTTGCTTGCTCGGATAAGCCAGTCGGGGTCGATCAGCCCGGCGCCGACGAGCTTGCCCTCCAGAAGCATTTCGACGGCCATCGTTCCTTGAGCGTCAAACACGCGCCGGACAAACCCGCCGGGACTGCCTTTCGTCCTGCGTTCGAGAATGAGATCGGGAAGGAGATCACGGAACGCCATGCGCGCTACCGCACGATCGCGGCCCCCTCGCACCCAAAACCACGACGGAATCGATAGGCAGAGTTCGAGGACCGGTTGCGACAGCAAAGGGGTGATCTGGGGCGGGCTGATCGCACGGGGATAGAGTTCGATGCTCTTTTGGGCACGGGCCAGCATGGCAACATGCGCTGCCTTGCCCGGGAGCGCGCCCGGCGGCGCCGCGAACCAGGGATGCCGATCTCCTTCCGCCACAGCAGCGGCCCGGCCCGTAGATCCGAGGCCCGTAAGATCGATACGCCTGCGATGCCCGCCCTTCCGTCGCCGAATGCGTTCCCAGCCTGCGCGGACGACGTCGATCATGCCCGAGCCGGTCAAGTCGGCAAGGTCGCGCGCGGTAGCGAACAGTCCCGGGTGAAGTCCCTGTGCAAGAAAACGGTCGGCAAGCGGCGCCGCGCTGCGCAGGGCGCAGAAAACATTGTCGCCGCCATTGCCCGAAAAATATCCGTCGATCGGCCTGTCGCGCGCGAGTCGGCGATGCTCGGCCTGAAGGGCGGGGAAGTAGTGGGCAGCAATGGGCAGCGGCAGGTGGCGCATGACCGGCCTAGTAACGTCGACGGTGCCGAGGTCGAAGATCGGCGCATCAAGCCCGACACCGAGCCTATCGACGAGGGCCTTAGCATAGCGCCGCTCATCCCCATCGGTGCCGGGCTCGACCATGGTCAGACACCGGAACCTTGGTATGCGCGGGCCGAGCGCCGCTGCTACAATCGAGCTGTCGAGCCCGCCCGACACGCCGACTAAGATGTTGTCGAAGCCGGTCGACCAGGCGCCGATGCTGTCCTTGAGCGTGTCACGCAGAGCGACAGCCGCAGCTTCGAACCCGCAGCCCTTAGGCGGGCGAACATGGTCCCATGGGGACCATGCCTGCTCGATCCGGTTCCCGTCAGCCGTTACGACGAGACGCTCGCCGGGAAGCAGTTCCTCGACGCCATCGATGCCTGTCTTTCGGCCGATGAAGTCGATCCCGCCAAACATGCGCGCCAGCGCGCTATAATCGACGGCGACTTGTCCCGGCTCGGCGATGGCCGTCATATCGCTGGCCAGCACGACACCGCTCGCCGCGCGGCGCATATAGCATGGCATCATTCCGGACGGATCACGCATCAAGGAAACTGTTCCGTCATCGCCGATCAGCATGGCAATATAGCCACCCCAATAGCCAGCGAGCAGCGCCAAGCCGCGCGTCTCGGCGATCGATTGCCGTTCGTCCCGATTGAGATCGGTCACGCGGCCCGATGGTATTTCACGCCGGAAGAGCGGCCCGACGATGCAGCCCCTTTCCCCAAGATCGATACACGGCGCCGCACTGCATAACCGCGCAACGGACGAGCTGAAGACCGGACACTCCGTCGCGGTGCTGGCAGGCGACGGCGGAAGACCCGACGGCGCAATGTCGAGGCGGAAGGCAAGTCTCATCGCACCGTCAGCAAGGGCTTGAAATTCCGGACGCGGTCCAGGGGATCGCTGAGTACGACAGAGCCTGCCTGAACCCAGCAATGCGCTGCGAACGGCAGCATCACTCCGATGACGAGATCGACGCCCAGTCCGCGGCGCGCAAGCATCGTTCGCATGGCAAGCCCCCGGACGAGGCATTGGTCGGTCGCATCGCGATAGCGCGATGCCCGGGCAAAGGCGGCGGCAACGAGTCTGCAGGGATCTAGTCCAGTTTCGGGCAGCCCCGTCGGGATAAGGAGAGTGCCAAGCTGCCGGGCTGCGAGGTTGCGGCGAGCGCGCCATTGGGAGGCGACGGCTTCCAAGATAAGCCAAGGGTGCGATGCCCCGGTTGGACCATCGAAGATGCTTTCGGTCGGATCAGGAGCCAGCGATGGTGGGACTGTGGGAACGCCAGCCTCGACCAGATTTCGTTCGACCAGCCAAGCGGTCTGCTCTTCACTCGCCTTGCCCTTCGCAAACGCCTCAAACGCTTCGGCTGCAACATCTTCCAGCAGGAAGTAGCGGCTCGCCGAAAGATCGAGGCAAATTATCCGTGTGCCTATTGCGCAATATCTGAGGTCGGAGCGGAGGCGGTAGGAGGCCATATGAGATATATGCGTGCGTGCGGCACCGAGGCGCCGCACGCCCGGTGCATCAGTCGTCGGTCTGGATGCCGGCGTTGTATGTCCGCTGGAGCGTCGCAAGGTCGATCGGACCTTCGACACCGAGGCCGCGGGTTTCGGTGCGCGCATCGCCCAGATCGACGATACCGTTTTCACGCTTGTCCATGGCTTTTCCTTTCATCATTCGCGACCGAAATGAGTCGCAGTCCGACGCTAAGCCACAGCGAAAAGCTGCTCTATTTTATAATCCGTTTATTTTCTGAACGTGCGATCAGGGTAAAAAGGTGACCGCGCAAAGGAAACGCGCGTCGGGAGCGCATACCGTCACCTTTAGCTTTCGCCTGGACATACGTGACGGAACCCGGTCACACGCCCGTATTGATAAGGCGCCAAGATGTTCTGGTCGAAACCGGAATTGTCGCAATGGAAACTGGCCCCAAATCTGGATGTATTTTTCTGAAATCATTATCGAGGCCGAACCGTGGCTGACGGACCGCGAGCGCCCAGCGAGCGCCTGATCAATGGAGCGCACCCTGCAACAAGGCGGCCATGTGCCCAATGAGTGCGGGCGGAAAGCCGGGGCATGTCGGCTTTCAACGCCCGCAATTTGGAAATGCCGCCGGTTCAGAGTGCGGCGGGGCCCGATACATCAGGTGCCGCGCCCTCAGGAGCCGACCGACAGGCCGGCGGGAAAGAGCGCGCCCGCAGCCCCGCTCCTTCCGGCAAACCTAATCGAAGACGATGACCTTGCGCGCGGCGGGATCAAATGTCTCGATCACGACCGCTTCATCCTCGACGGCTGGCGACGAGCGTTCGAGGAGTTCAACCTTGGCCGAAAGCACTTCGGCGTAGGCTGCGGGGCAACAAAGGATGAACTCAGTGCCGTTTCCATAAATGCTGCCCCAGTTGACATAGATGGTGCTCCATCCATGCCGCCGTTCCCATTCGATCTGTCGGGGTTCGCCTCGTTCGGTTCGTCCGGGATAGGGTTCTGTCGACAATATATGGACCCGCGCTTCGGGATCGAACCAGCAATGACATGATCCGCGACGGGCGGACGACTGTCATACTCGTGCGTCGGATAGCATCTGCGGGCGCTTGAGGGTTTGAGACCGGTTGCGTCCATGAACTGCAGCGCACGGGCGATCCGGCCAATATACCATTGGATTTCATTGGCGTGGCGCTGCTGGCCCGTCCGCTCCAGAAAGACTGTCAAACGGCGTTCAAAAGGGACCCCCGATCGGCGTCGAAGAGGGACCCCCTTTTCGGATAATATGATGCTGGTTTGTTGAAGATGGCCTTGCGCTGCGTGCGGCGGAGGGCGGGCGTAGCCCGACCGGAGGCGCGCGC
>JAEULK010000067.1 GCA_016793775.1 Sphingopyxis sp.
GAATTTCTTGCGCCGCATCTGCGACAGGAAACAGTTGCGCAGGATCACGAACGCCCAGCTCTTCATGCTCGACGGCCCCGGAATATATTGCTCGCGCGCCTTCCACGCCTTCAACATCGTTTCCTGCACCAGATCGTCGGCCAGGTCGGCATTGCCGCACAGGCTGCGGCCGAAGGCGCGCAGATGCGGCAGCATCGCGGCGAGTTCGCGCTTGAACGTCGCGTCGTCGAGCGGCTGGGCGGCATCGCTGGTCATCGCGGGCGTCGATCCCGACGCCCCGGCAGAGCCTTGAAGTTAAACATCATCTTGGCACGGCTTAGCCCGTTCGCGGCGCGATGCAAAGCCATATGGGCGGCACCGCCCGAAAGGGCCGCTGGTCCTCACCCCGCCCCGCCGGGACGGCCGAGCGCCAGGAAGTTCGCCATCAGCTGCGCATCCTGCGGATCGAGCGCCCCGCGCGCCGCGAGCCGCGACAGGTCCGCGTCATGGTCGCGGAACAGCGGGCTGTACAGCATCGAAAATTCGGCGAAGTCGCGCTCCTCGACCAGCCGGCGGCGAATCTCGATCATGCCGTTGTGGCGCAGATCGCCGCGGATGCGCGCCAGGCACGCCTCGACCCGCGCCACCGGGCCTTCGAGCAATTGCATGAAATTCTGCCCGTTATAGATGAGCGCGCCGGTCAGACCGTCGCGGGCGTTGTTCGCCTGCGCGCGCTCCACCATCGCGGCGATGTCGGGCGGCGTCAGCCGGGGATCGGCAACGCTGACATAGATGACTGAAAGCAAGGCGACCCTCCCGCGCGCCGCAACGGTTGCGGCATTCCGACCCGATTCTACACGGCCCCCGAATCCCCCGCGCTAATCTGGGTTAACCGCGCCGCGCTTTTGCCGCGCAGCACGATCCGTCGCAAAAAACAACCCGCAGGGGAACTTGCCGGCTTTTTTTTCGTTCATCGGACATGGCAACCCACGGCGATCATAGGATGAAGGGCAACGGCGCCCACCAGCGGAACGGTTCCGACCGCCGCACGCTGTCGGGCAGTTTCCCCGGCACTGGCGGCGACCAGTGGCACCGCGCGCTCACCGGGCGCCAGGCGCCCGAGCCGGTCAGCGCCAAGCTGCGCATGATCTATGGCAATGTCGTGGCGGAAGCGTTGCCCGACGACATGCTCGACCTCCTGGCGCAGCTCGAACAGAAAGCCCCCGACCGCGGATGACCCAGGCAAGCGCCGTTTCGCAGCGGGAGGAAGGGGCCAGCCTGTCCGACCGGGAGTTCAAGGCTCTGCTCGCTGGCGTCATCCCGCATCTGCGTGCCTATGGCCGCAGCCTGTCGGGCAACCCCGACCTCGCCGACGATCTGACGCAGGACACGATGGTCAAGGCCTGGGCCTCGCGCGATCGGTTCGAGGCGGGCACGTCGATCAAGGCCTGGACCTTCGTCATTCTGCGCAACACCTTCCTCTCACAGATGCGCCGCAACAAATTTGTCGGCGATTATGACGAGACCGCGGTCGAACGCACGCTGTCGACCCCCGCCAGCCAGGAAGACAGCGGCGAGATGGCCGACCTTCAGCGCGGGCTGATGGAATTGCCGCAGGACCAGCGCGAGGCGCTGATCCTCGTCGGCGCCGGCGGCATGTCCTATGAAGAAGCGGCCGGCATCTGCGGCTGCGCGCTCGGCACGATGAAGAGCCGGGTATCGCGCGCCCGCACCGCGCTCGAAGAGATCATGGCCGAAGGCCAGTTTTCCCAGAAACGCGCCGAAGCCGCCCCCGCCAGCGAAGCGATGGCGGCGATCATGGACAGCGTCGAAACCATCGCCGCCCGCCACGACGCCGAAAATCGCTAGGGCCGATCGACATTCAGAAGATGACGTGCCGAAAATGGTGGTTTTCCGTGACCCGGAGCGCAGCGTACTTAAAGTATGTGAGCACCGGAAGCGCAGAAAGTCGCCATTTGCAGGCCGTCAGGGCTGAATGTCGATCGGCCCTAGCGGACAACACCGTAACCCTGAGCCTGTCGAAGGCGCTTCTCCACGATGCGCCTTCGACGGGCTCAGGGCTACGGTGATGCATCGTCTCTCGACTTTGCGGGGTCGGCGCGGCAGATTGCCCGTCCCCCAAGCAAAGCGAGTTCACCCATGAAAACCCCCGCCCCCTTCGCTCTCGCGGCCGCGATGCTCGTCACCGCCTGCTCGTCGGGCGCCACGCCGAGCGAGGCCGCGCCCGCCGACACCGCCGCGATCGACGCCAATGGCGCCCAGCCCGCGACCCCGCTGGCAAACGCACCTTTCACGGTTCAGGAGGTCGCGCGCTTCAACGAACCCTGGGCGATGACCTTCCTTCCCGGCGGCCGCCAGGCGCTGGTCACCGAAAAGTCGGGCAAGCTCAAATTGTGGCAGGAGGGCGGCTCGACGCTCGACATCGCCGGGGTGCCGGTCGTTGCCTATGGCGGCCAGGGCGGGTTCGGTGACATCATCCTCGCCCCCGATTTCGCCACCAGCGGCAATGTCTATCTCAGCTGGATCGAGCCAGGCGACGGCGGCACCTACGGCGCCGTGGTCGGCATGGCGAAGCTGGTGCAAGGCGGCTCGCCGAAGCTCGAGGGGCTGAAGTCGATCTGGACCCAGTCGCCCAAGGTCACCGGCCGCGGCCATTTTTCGCACCGCCTCGCCTTCTCGCCCGACGGCAGATATCTTTTCATCGGCTCGGGCGAGCGCCAGAAATTCGACCCCGCGCAGGACATGAAGGCCAATCTCGGCAAGATCGTCCGCCTCAACCCCGACGGCAGCGTGCCCGCCGACAATCCCTTCGCGGCTCAAGGCGGGGTCACCGCGCAAATCTGGTCGCTTGGCCACCGCAACATCCTCGGCCTCGCCTTCGACGGATCGGGCCAGCTCTGGAACCAGGAAATGGGTCCAAAGGGCGGCGACGAAGTCAATCTTGTCGCGGCGAAATCCAACTATGGCTATCCGATCGTCTCGAACGGCGATCATTATGACGGCAAGGACATTCCCGACCATCCGACCCGCCCCGAATTCGCCGCGCCGGCGCTGTGGTGGAACCCCTCGGTCTCGCCTGCGGGCCTCGCCTGGTACAATGGCGATCTCTATCCCGGCTGGAAGAACAGCCTGCTGATGGGCGCGCTGTCGGGCGAGGGGCTGATCCGCATGGCGGTCGACGGCGGCAAGCTGCACAAATCCGACCGCTGGGACTTCGGCACCCGCATCCGCGAGGTCGAGGTACGCGAGGACGGATCGGTATGGCTGCTCACCGACGGCGACGGCGGCAAGCTGCTCAAGCTCGTGCCCAAGGGCTAAAATGTTCTCCGGCGAAAGGCGGGGTCCAGGAAAATTTGCGCGATCCTGCTGGACCTCGCCCGGAGTCCCGTACTCCGGATGCCTTTCGCCGGGGAACGGTAATGACTATAGGCCCCCCATGCTCCGCGACCTCCTCGCCCGGCGCGCCGAATGGCCGGCGCGCATCCCCGATCCCGACGCACCGCCGTCGCTGGCGCTGCTGTGGCGCGAGATCGGCGCGCTCGCGCGGGCGATGTGGGGCCGCGTGCGCGCGATGCCACCCGAACCCAATCCCGACAGCGAGCATCCGCCGGTGATGGTGCTCCCGGGCTTCCTGTCGGGCGACTGGGCGACCAAGGCACTGCGCGCGGACCTGCGCCGCGCCGGCTTTCGCTGCTACGCCTGGGGCCTCGGATTCAACCGCGGCGCGACGCCCGACATCATCGAGCGAATCGACGGCCGGGTGCAATGGATCATCGATCGCACCGGCCACGCCCCCGCGCTGGTCGGCTGGAGCCTCGGCGGCATCTACGCGCGCGAATATGCCAAGCATCACCCGGACAGGGTCGCGCGCGTCGTCACCCTCGGCTCGCCCTTTTCGGGCAGCCGCCGCGCCAACCGCGCCTGGCGCCTCTATCACCTGATCGCGCGTCACCCGGTCGATAATCCGCCGATCGACTTCCACCCCGCGCCGCGCCCCGAAATGCCGACCTTCGCGCTGTGGTCGGCCTATGACGGCGTCGTCGCGGTCAACAGCGCGCGCGGCGCGCCCCATGAAAGCGACCGCCAGATAGAGGTCGACTGCGGCCATATGGGCTTCGCCTACGCCCCCACCTCGGTCGCGGCGATCGTCAAGGCGCTGCAGGAAGAGGTGGCATCGCCCGCCTAGCCCGCCAACTCCATCTCCAGCACCGTCAGCCCGCGCGCCAGCGCCTCGCGGGTGATCGCGCCGCCCAGCGACACGCGCAGCGCGGCGCCGCCCCCTTCCCCCGCAGCAAAGGCATCGGCCGGGATCGCGGTCACCCCCGCGCCGCGCAGCGCCTCGGCGACGCGCGCCTGGTCGGACCCGGCGGGCAAGGGCACCCATAGATGATAGCCGCAGGGATGCGCCGCATAGCGGCCCGCGGGCAAAATCTCTGCCGCAATCGCCTGCCGCGCCGCCGCTTCGGTCCGCGTCTCGGCGGTGATCCGGTCGTAACTCCCATCCTCCAGCCAGCGCGTCACCAGCGCCGCGTCGAGCGGCGGCGCCATCACGCAGCTTCGGTGGACCTCGGCGGCAAGCGCCAGCGCCTCGCGCACCGACGGCGCCCGCACATGCGCGACGCGCAGCGCGGGCGAGAGAATCTTCGAGCAGCTCGCGACATAAGTGCCCAGCTCGGGCGCGAAGCTGGTCAGCGGCGCGATCGTCCGTTCGGAAAGCTGGCCATAGGCATCGTCCTCGATGATCCGCACCCCGTGCCGCCGCGCGACCTCCGCCAGAGCGCGCCGCTGCCCCGCGTCCAGCGTCGCCGTCGTCGGATTGTCGTTGGTCGGCACCACATAGAGCGCCGCCACTTTTGTGGTCCGGCACAGCGCGTCCAGGGCATCGGCCTCCATCGCGGCGAGCGGCGCCAGCTTCAGTCCCGCCTTGCGCGCCAGTTGCAGGAACACCGAATAGATATGCGCGCCGCACGCGACGACATCGCCGGGCTTCAGCGTCGCCGCGACGATCGCGTGCAGCGCATTCTGCGCCCCGGCGGTCACGATCACCTCGTCGATCGGACAATCGAGCCCCAGCCCCGCGAAGATCGCCGCCCCCGCCGCACGGTCGCTCGCGCGGCCGCCGGCGGGCACATAATGCAGCCGTCCGCCCGCGCCCGGCGCGCGGAGCAGCGCGCTCGCGGTGCGCTCCCACGCCGCGAGCAGCGATCCGCCCGCCACCTCGGGCGGCATGTTCATGCCGGTGTCGAGCGGTGGCGGCCCTGCGGCGATCGCCGCCTGCGGCAGGACGAAGCTCCCCGCCCGCCCGCGCGCGCCGATCAGCCCACGCCCGCGCGCCTGTTCATAGCCCTTGGTCACCGTGGTCAGGTCGATCCCCAGCCGCGCCGCCAGGTCGCGCTGCGGCGGCAGCCGGTCGCCCGCGCGCAGCCGTCCGCTTTCGACGGCCGCGCCGATCGCGTCGGCGATCGCCAGATATTTGGCGCCCGCGGTCTCGCTCAGGTCGGGAACCCAGCTTTCACCCATCGCTCTCGCTCGCCACCTCCCCCTTCGCGCGCGCATTGAGCCCCGCCCATAGCGCGCCCGTGCCCGCTTCCTGCGCCTTGTTCACATATTGCGACGCGACGAGCCAGCCCTTGATCGGCTGGAGCACCCACAGGCAGGGGACGATCATCAGCGGCACCGAGGTCAGCAGATGCACCCACCAGGGCGGGTTCAGCGCGACCTCGATCCACACGACCAGGAACAGCAGCGGAAAGGCGACGAAGCACAGCGAGAAGAACGCCGGCCCGTCGTCGGGCGCCGCGAAATCATAATCGAGCCCGCACGCCTCGCAGCGCTCGCTGACCTTCAGCCAGCGCCGGAACATCCGGCCTTCGCCGCAGCGCGGGCATTGGCCGTGCAGCCCCGTGCGATAGATCCACAGCCATTTTTCGCCGCCCTCAAGCTCGCCCGTCATCGACTCGCTACCTTCGTATATCCATACACAATACCATACATAACAGCGGACATAACAAATGTCCAGCGGGTGCCTTGCGGGCAGCCGGGCGGGCGATTACGCCCGCTGCATGAGCGACGAGAAAATCTATATCGGCGCGAATCAGCTGCTCGCCGATTCGCTGCGGCTCGGCATGCAGGTCGTCGACAGCGGCTTCCAACCGACCCATCTCGTCGGCATCTGGCGCGGCGGCGCGCCGGTCGGCATCGCGGTGCAGGAACTGCTCGACTATCACGGCCAGCACTGCGACCATATCGCGATCCGCACCTCCTCCTATCACGGCATCGACAAACAGGATGCCGAGGTCAGGGTGTTCGCGCTCGGTTATCTGATCGACACCCTCGACCCCGAGGATCGCCTGCTCATCATCGACGACGTCTTCGACAGCGGGCGCAGCATCCGCGCCTTCATCGCCGAGCTGAAGGCGCGCTGCCGCCACAATATGCCGCACGACATCCGCGTCGCCACCGTCTATTACAAACCGGGCCGCAACGTCACCGACCTCAAGCCCGATTATTTCGTCCACGAAACCGACCAGTGGCTGATCTTCCCGCACGAGATCGACGGGCTGACGGTCGAGGAAATCCGCCGCCACAAGCCCGAGGCGGCGATCATCCTGCGCGAAGAGGGGAGCAGCAATGCCTGACGGTTTCACCTCGGCCGAAGACCGCGCCGCCTTCATCGCCGGCCTGCCCAAGGCCGAACTCCACCTTCATATCGAGGGCAGCCTCGAACCCGAGCTGATGTTCGACCTCGCGCAGCGCAACGGCGTCGCCATCCCCTTCGCCAGCGTCGAAGAGGTGCGCGCGGCCTATGCCTTCTCGAACCTCCAGGATTTCCTCGACATCTATTACCAGGGCATGGGCGTGCTGATCGCCGAACAGGATTTCCACGACCTCACCGCCGCCTATCTCGCCCGCGCCCATGCCGATAATGTCCGCCATGTCGAAATCTTCTTCGACCCCCAGGGCCACACCGAACGCGGCATCGCCTTCGAGGCCGTCATCACCGGCATCACCCGCGCGCTCGACGATGCGCGGGCGCAGCACGGCATCACGTCGAAGCTCATCCTGTGCTTCCTCCGCCACCTCAGCGAAGCCGAAGCCGAGGCCACGCTCGACGAGGCCCTCCCCTTCCTCACCCGCATCGACGGCGTCGGCCTCGACAGCAGCGAAGTCGGCCACCCGCCGTCGAAATTCGCGCGCGTCTTCGCCCGCGCCAAGAACTTGGGCCTCAAGATCGTCGCCCATGCCGGCGAAGAAGGCCCGCCCGAATATGTCCATGAGGCGCTCGATATCCTGAAGGTCGACCGCATCGACCATGGTAACCGCAGCCTCGAGGACCCCGCGCTCGTCGCGCGCCTCGCGCGCGAAGGCATGACGCTCACCGTCTGCCCGCTCTCGAATCTCAAGCTCTGCGTGGTCGACGACATGACCGCCCATCCGCTCAAGACGATGCTCGACGCCGGCCTCGCCGCGACGGTGAACAGCGACGACCCCAGCTATTTCGGCGGCTATGTCGGCGCCAATTATCTGGCGGTCGCCGATGCGCTCGACCTCTCGAAGGACGAACTCGTCACCCTCGCGCGCAACAGCTTCACCGGCTCCTTCCTGGGCGAGGAGGCAAAGGCGCGGCATCTGGCGGCGATTGCCGCCTATGCCTAAGCCCGCGCCGGAAGCTCGATCTTCAGCCCCTGCAGCTTCACCACCGCGTCGCCTTCGCAAATGGGCGCCGCGACCAGCCGCATCCAGCGCCGCGGTCCCTGCATCGGCTGGATTTCGGCGTCGAGGGTGAAACCGCGCCGGTGCCGGATCGCATAAGCGCGCAGCCGCTCCATCGCGGCGCGCGACGGCTCGCAATAAAGCGCGACCGTCTCGTCGCGCGTCACCGCGGCGGCATCGGGCAGTCCGAAAAGCCGATAGACCTCGCCCGACCAGTGCAGCCCGTTGTCGGCAAGGTCGCAGCTCCATTCGCCGATCCGAACCCCGCCCGGAAGCGCCGCCGCGATCGCGTCCGCCGTCGCCAGTTCGGTATCGAGCGGGTGGTGATCGAGCAATTGCCCCAGCGCGAACTGGCGCGCGCGGTCATGGAGCGGCCAGCTGTGATGGATCGGCAGGGGGTGGGTCTGTCGCAAGTCCGCTCCTCGGTTCGGACCCTGCGCTAACCGCCAGCGGCTAATATTCTGTGACCGCCTCCTCACCCCGCGATCAGCACCCCATGATAGGCGGGATCCTCGAACGCCATGCCCGCGCCGACCGCGACGCAGATCAGCGCATTGTCCGCGACGCGCACATCCAGCCCCGTCGCCAGCGCGATCGCCATGTCCATCCGCCCGAGCAGCGCGCCGCCGCCGGTCAGCGTGATCCCCTCGTCGATGATGTCCGCCGACAATTCGGGCGGCGTCTGTTCCAGTGCGGCGCGCACCGCGCTGACGATCTGGCCGACCGGTTCGGCCAGCGCCTCGGCGATCTCGGCCTCCGACACGCGGATCTCGGCGGGGCGGCCGTTCACGAGGTCGCGGCCCTTGACGCTGATCACCATGCCCTCGCCCTCGGGCGCCACCGCGCAGCCGATCGCCAGCTTGACCCGCTCGGCGGTCATCTCGCCGATCATCAGATTATGTTTGCGGCGGATATAGGAGGAGATCATCTCGTCCATCTTGTCGCCGCCGACGCGCGCCGAATTGCTGTAGGCGATACCGCTCAGCGAGATCACCGCGACCTCGGTCGTCCCGCCGCCGATATCGACCACCATCGCGCCCCGCGGTTCGGCAACGTGCAACCCCGCGCCGATCGCCGCCGCCAGCGCTTCCTCGATCAGTTGCACGCTGACTGCACCGGCATTGGTCGCGGCATCGCGGATCGCGCGGCGCTCGACCATCGTCGATCCCGACGGCACGCAGATCACGACATTGCTCCGCCGCCGCAGCCGGCTCGCGCCGCCGAGCACCTTGTCGATGAAATGCTTGATCATCTGTTCGGCGACGTCGATGTCGGCGATCACGCCGTCGCGCAGCGGGCGGATCGCCTCGATATTGCTCGGCGTCTTGCCCATCATCAGCTTGGCGTCGTTGCCGACGACCTTCACGCGCCGCACGCCATCGCGCGTTTCGAGCGCGACGACCGAGGGTTCGTTGAGCACGATGCCCTGGCCGCGGGCATAGACGACGGTGTTCACGGTGCCGAGGTCGATCGCCATGTCGTGCGCGGAGGTGCCGAGACTCTGGCCGAAACGATGGAAAAAACTCATGGGGGTTGCGGACCCTTTTGGCGGCGTTTTTGGGGGTCGGGTCCGGCCGGCCACCCGCGCCCGCACCCTCTGTCACAATCGCTTGCGGGGCGCGCGGGGGTGCGTCAACGCCCGCCATAGCCGGACCGGTGGTTAATCAGGGTCGAACGAAAGGCACCGCGCCAGTCCGTGCCGCGGCCGCGTCAGTGCGAGGCGCCCATCGACACCTGTTTGGGCAAAGGGGCGCACCAGACCGCGAACGCGGCGATCACGAACACGACTCCAGCCGCCAAAAACAGGTGCAACACCCCGATCGTCGCCGCCTGGACATCGACCAACCGTTCGATCGCCGCGCGCGCCTGTTCGAGCGTCAGCCCGGCGCGCTGCATCAGGTCCATCGTCTCGGCGGTGCCGTTCATATGGCTCACCAGTTCGGACCGCGCGACGCGGTTCTGCGTATCCCAGGCCGAGGTCGCGATCGCCGTCCCCATCGCGCCCGACAGGGTGCGCAAAAAGCTCATCAGCCCCGCAGCCGACGTCTGCTTCTCGGGCGGCACCGAACTCAGCGCCAGCGCGGTCAGCCCGACGAAGAAGAAAGGCATGCCCATGCCCTGCAACAGATGCGGCAGCGCGAGCGTCCAATAATCGACATCGGCGTTCCAGCCCGCGCGCATCACCGAGATGAAGGCCATCCACAAGATGCCCGCGCTGATCGAGATGCGGATGTCGATCTTGCCGATCAGTCCCGCCGCGACGGGCGACAGCAGCACCGCGAACACCCCGATCCACGCGACGATATAGCCCGTCTCGGTCGCGGTATAACCCGCGACCTGCTGCAACCACAACGGCGTCAGCACCACCTGCGCGAAAAAGGCGCCGAACCCCAGCGAGATCGCGATCGTCGCGAAACTGAACCCGCGGAACCGAAAGACGCGCAGGTCGACGACCGGATTGGCATCGGTCAGCTCCCAGATGACGAAGGCGGCAAAGGCGATCGCGGCAAGGATCGCCAGCCCGACGATCCAGGTCGACTCGAACCAGTCATGCTCGCGCCCGGTGTCGAGCATCAGCTGGAACGCCCCGACCGACAGCACCAGCAGCACCAGGCCCACCGTGTCGATCCGCGCCTTGGCGCGCTTGGTCTCGAACGGCCGCAACAGGCTGGCGACGCCAAAGGCGCAGAGCGCGACGACGGGGATGTTGATGAAGAAGATCCATGGCCAGCTCCAATTGTCGCTGATCAACCCGCCCAGGATCGGCCCCAGGATCGGCGCCGTCGTCGTCGTCATCGCCCAGATGGCCAGCCCGATCCCGGCCTTCTCCTTGGGGAAGATGCGTAGCAGCAAGATTTGCGACAGCGGCATCAGCGGTCCGCCCGACAGCCCCTGCAGGATGCGGAAGATGATGAGGCCATCAAGCGTGCGCGACACCCCGCACAGCACCGAAAAAACCCCGAAACCGATGATCGAATAGAGAAACCAGCGCACCGTCCCGAACCGCATCGCCAGCCAGCCGGTCAGCGGCACGCTGATCGCGTCGGCGACCGCGTAACTGGTGATCGCCCATGTTCCTTGCGTCGGCGACACCGCGAGGCCGCCCGCGATATGCGGCACCGACACATTGGCGATCGTCGTGTCGAGCACGACGACGAAGTTGGCCAGCGCCAGCGCGAACGCCGCCGCGATCAGCCGCACGCCGGTCAGCGGCGCCGGTTCGTCCGATGGGATGGAGGCAGCGCTGGCCATGGTTCAGCTCATTTCCCGCGCGTGTCGATCGTCGCTTCCATCGACAGGCCGACGCGCAAGGGATGCGCCTTCAATTCCTTGGGGTCGAGCGCGACGCGCACCGGCAGGCGCTGCACGACCTTCACCCAATTGCCCGTCGCATTCTGCGCCGGGATCAGCGAAAAAGCCGCGCCGGTGCCGCCGGCGATGCCGATCACCTTGCCGTGGAAGACGACGTCGTCGCCGTAAAAGTCCGAAACCAGCTCGACCGGCTGGCCCAAACGAATATCCTTGAACTGGCTTTCCTTGTAATTCGCATCGACATAGGCGGTCGATATCGGAACGATCGTCATGATCGGCGCCCCCGCCGCGATCCGCTGGCCGACCTGTACCTGCTTGTTGGTGACGATCCCGTCGACCGGCGCGCGGATGATCGTGCGCGCCAGATCGAGTTCGGCCTTTTCGAGCCGCGCCTGCGCCGCCGCGACGTCGGGCGCGGTGTCGATCGTCGTGCCGCGCACCAGCGCCTCGGCGGCATCGAGATCGCCGCTCGCCGAGCCCTGGGTCGCCTGCGCCGAAGCGATGCTCGCCGAAGCAAGGTCGCGCGCCGCGGTCGCCGATTGCAGCGCCGCCCGGGCAGAGGCGATTTCCTCGTTCGACACCGCGCCGGTCCCCGCGATGCTCTCGCGCCGTGCCAGCTCGGCGCGCGTCTTTTCGACTGCGGCATTGGCGTCGCGCAGCCGCGCGCGCGACTGGTTCACATCGGCCCCGCGCGCGGCGACGCGCGCCCGCGCCGCATCGGCATTGGCGCCCGCCTGGCCATAGCGCTGGCGCGCCAGCCGCAGCGCGGCCTGCGCGTCCGCCATCGCCAGCTTCGCATCGGCATCGTCGAGGATGACCAGTACATCGCCCTTCTTCACCGCCTGCGTGCCCGCGACGCGCACCTCGCGCACCGGTCCCGCGACCAGCGCGGTGACCACGGCGGAATCGGCGCCGACATAGGCATTGTCGGTGTGCACGCGCCCCGCCTGCGTCAGATAATACCAGGCCGCCCAGATGAGCGCAGCCACCACCACGACAATCGCCAGGATGCGCAGGAACTTGGCGCGCTTGGCGCCATTGCCCGCGGCCTGTTCGGGGGAGGTTGCAGGCGAGGTTTCCGGGGGGATCGCAGCCGTATCGTCGGCCATCATCTGTCTCCTGTCATAGTCTTGGCCCGATAGCCGCCGCCCAGCGCACGGATCAGGCTGATGTCGAGCGCCAGCTGCCGCGCCTCGAGATCGGCGACCGACCGCGCGAGCGCGACCGCGCCGTCCTCGGCGGTCAGCTGCGCGATCTGGTTCGACAGCCCGGCGCGATAGCGCAGGCCGGCGAGCTTCGACGCCTCCTCGGCGGCGGCCAGCGCGTCGCGCCGCTCGGCGAGTTGCCGTGCGTTCGCTTCGCGGCTGCGCACCACATCGGCGACATCGCGCAGCGCCGCGATCAGCGTCCGGTCATAGGTCGCGACCGCGACGTCATAATCGGCGCGCGCACCGCGATAGCGGCCCTGCAGCCGCCCGCTGTCGAAGATCGGCAGGCTCAGCGCGACCCCGCCATTGCCATATTCGGAGCCCTTGTCGAACAGGTTCGACAGGCCCAGCGACTGCAAGCCGACCAGCGCCGACAGGCCGATGTTCGGATAGAAATCGGCCTTCGCCACATCGATGCGCTGGCCCGCCGCCTCGCTGCGCAGCCTTGCCGCGACGATGTCGGGCCGCCGCCCGATCAGCGCGATCCCGGCTTCGGCGGGGATGCCCGCCGGCGCCGCCACCAAAGTCGGCCGCGTCAGTGCCAGCCCGCGGTCGGGGCCCGCACCGACCAGCGCCGCGATCCGGTTGCGGGTCAGCGCAATCGCCTCCTCGAGCGCGACGACATCGCCGCGCGCCGCCGCGGCGCGGCTCTCGGCCTGTCGCTGCGCCGCCTGATTCTCGATTCCCGCTCGTACGCGCGCCGCCGACAGCGCGGCGCTCGCGCCGCGCACCCGCACCGCATCGTTGGCCACATCGAGCGCGGCCAACTGCCCCGCCAGATCGGCATAGGCGCTCGCGATCCCGGTGCTCAGCATCAGCCGCGCCTGCGCCGCATCGACCCGCGCCGCCTCGGCCTCCGACGTCGCCGCCGCCAGCGCGGCGCGGTTCCTGCCCCACAAATCGAGGTCGAAGGCAAAGGTCGCGGTCAGCCGCCCCGTGTCCTGGATGCCGTCGGGCACGAATTGCGGCGGGATGCCCAGATTCTTGCTCTGCTGGGTCCCACCCGCGCTGCCCTCGACCCCGACACGCGGGCCGAGCGCCGCGCCCGCCTGCTGCGCCAGCGCATCGGCGGCCCGCACCCGCGCCGCGGCGATCGCCACGTCGGGCGACCCCGCCAGCCCTTCGTCGATCAGCGTCGTCAGCTGCGCGTCGCCAAAACCCTGCCACCACCCATCGGCCGGCCATTCGCCCGCGACACCGGCAAAGGACTGGCTCGACGCGAGCGACTCGGCGGCGACCGGAACGGGTTTCGGCCCGACGTCGGGCGTGCCAACACAGCCCGCAAGCAGGCCGAAAACGGCGGTTGTAAGAAAAAATCTGGAGAGCATGGCGTCCAACGATACTAGCTGGTATCATGCGCAGATGAACCCCGGGCAATGAGTTGTCAATCGAAATGATACCAGTCAGTACGCCGACCCTCGACGATGCCGCGACCGCGCGCCGCAAGGCGTTCGTCGACGCCGCGCGCGCGCTGTTCTTCGCCAACGGCTATGCCGGCACCACCATGTCGTCGATCGCCTCGAAGGTCGGGGGGTCGAAGACCACGCTCTGGACCTATTTCCCGTCGAAGGAGGAATTGTTCGCCGCGGTCGTCGATGACATCGTCGGCGAATATGGCACCGCGCTGCACGTCGACCTGCCGGTCGACGAACCCGTGATCGACGTGCTCACCCGTTTCGGCAATGTGCTGATGGCGGCGCTGGTGACGACGCCGCTGCTCTCGCTCTTCCGTCTCGTCGTCGGCGAGGCCGAGCGTTTTCCGCACCTCGCCGAGACCTTCTACGACCGCGGTCCGCGGCGCGGCAAGGCGCGCGCCGCCGACTGGGTCGCCGCCAAGATGGCGCGCGGCGAATTGCGCCAGGGCGATCCGATGCAGGCGGTCCGCCACTTCGCCGGCCTGTGTCAGTCGGGGATTTACCAGCATGCCGTGCTCGGCCTGCCCGAAGGCCGCGAAACCCACCGCCTCGCCGCCGAAGTCGACGCCGCGGTCGCCACCTTCTACCGCGCCTGGGGGCCCGAAGCCCGCTGACCGCTCAGCGCGGATGCAGCCGCGACAGCGCGATCCCGGCCTGATTCTGCGCCCTTCCGATATGCCTTACACGCGGCGCCGGGCCATCGCCGATGACGGCACGAAACGCCGCCAGATGCGCCGCCGCCGCACCGCGCGCCGGGGCCGTGCCGTTCGCCTGCGCCACCACCCCCGCCGCATCGCCGAGCAGTATGAAGTCCTCCAGCCCGCGCGCCCGCGCCAGCCGCAGCGCCGCGATCAGCGCCAGCCATTCGGCGTCGAGACTGCTCCCCTGCCCGGCGTGGCGCTCGATATGCAGGTCCCCGCCGCGAACGACGGCGATCTCCATCGCCCCCGGATTGGGCCGCGCCCCGCCGTCGAAAAAGATCTTGGTCCGCCGCGCCGTCACGCGGCCAGCCTAGCCGCTCAGAACTTCCCGCGCACCGAGAAAGCGAAGATCGGTCCGATCAGCCGGTTGCGCTTTTCGACAAAGGCGATCGGGCTCTCGCCGCGCACCCCGGTATAGACGGTACGGTCGCGCTTCGAACGCGCGTTGACCGCATTGGCGAGCTGCGCCCGCACGGTCAGCCCCATCACATTCTTATGCTCGACAAAGATATTGGCGAACACCGGGCCTTCCCAGGTCTTGTCGGTCTGGTTGCTGCGATAGTTCGGCTGATAATGGCCGTAATTGGCCGACGCGCCCCAGGCGATGTCGCTGCCCGGAATGTCGTGACGCACCCCGAATTCGGCGACGGTGTCGGTGAAGCCGCTCCACTGGCGCTTTTCGCCGGTGAAGGGATCGCGCAGCGAACTGGTCTGGAGCAGCAGGCGGGTGTCGATCTTCATCCCCTTGATCCCCGCGGGGTCGAGGTTGATCGTCGCGGTCCAGTCGATCGCGCTCGCCTTGGCCCTGGCGATATTGCCCACCGCCTCGCCGCCGGCGACGGGCACGATATCGACGCGGTCCTCGACGTCGCGGTGGACCAGGATGATCTTGGTCGAGCCCCAGGCGCCGAACTTCTTGTTGATCTCGGCCTCGAAGCTCCAGTCCTGCTGCGGGCGGAGGTCGAAATTGGTCTCATTCTGGTTGCCGTCGTTGAGGAAGGCGCGGCCGAGAAAGTCGTAGAAGGACAGTTGCAATACGCGCCGCCGGATCTTCAGCGAGGCGTCGAAATCGGCCGAGGGCGTCCACGACAGGGTCAGCGACCCCTTGGGCCGCGCGAAGCTGCGGCTGACGCCATTGGGCCCCGCCTGGACGATCGTCGAATGTTCGGCGCCCGCGACCATCTGGAACGAGAAGGTGTCGCTGATCTTGCGCCCGAAGCTGAGCAGCCCCTCATAGCGGTCCTCGCTCACCCCGCCGGTGCCGCCCGGAAAGCGCTGGTTGACGAAGCTGCCGTCGGCGCCGAGCACGCCGATCGACGCGACATTGTCGAGCGTGTTGAACGCCGCCTCGCCCGACATCTGCCAGTCGCCGCCCCACATCTTCCACTGATATTCGCCGCGCGCGATCGTCTCGCCCAGGTCGCCGACCTGCGCGAAGCGGTCGCCGGTCGCGGGGCTACCGTCGTCGGGGGTCGAAATCACTTCCGACGAATAGGGTTCGTGACTGAAACGGCGCAGCCCGATCAGCTTGAGCTTGCCGGGGCCGACGCCGAATTGCACGTCGCCGCCGAGTTCGTAATTCCAGCTGTCGGCCTTGTCGCGCACGGTCCGGAACCGGTCGGGCTGGCCCGGCGCGACGCGGACGCCATCCTCGTCATAACGGTCGTAGATGCGCTGATAATGGCCGCCGAAGTTCGCCACCGTGTCGCCCGCGGGGTCCCAGGTGACGCGCCCCGACAGCTTGGGCGTGTCATAATGGGTGTTCCAGATGTCGCGGCGGGTCTCGATGATGTTGCCCAGCCCGTCATAGATCAGCGTCGGCCCGCCCGCGCCGCTGCGCGCGCTATTGTCGTTGTTGAGCGCCGCCTCATATTCGATCTCGCCCTGCCGCCCGCGCACCGACACGTCGCCGCGCGTGAACAAGGGGTCGGTATAATGCGCGCGAAACTCGGGCTTCCACGAGAATTGTCCCGAGAAGCTGTCGGCGCGATAGACGATATTGGCGACCTGTCCCGACAATCCGGGGATGTCGAGCGTCGCGCCGTCGACGATCTCGATCCTTTCGACATTGCCCGCGGGGATGCGCGACAATTGCGTGTACATGTCGTCGGCCTTGTTCGACGGCCGTTCGCCGTTGAACAGCACATTGCCCGTCGCGACCCCCAGCCCGCGCAGATTCTCGTTGTCGCGGATCGAAAAGCCCGGAACCTGGTTCAGCATGTCATAGGCGTTTTTCGGTGCGTAGCGCGCGAAGTCGGCGGGGGTATAGACCTGTCCCTGCGTCCGCTGGCCGCCGACCGGCGCCTCGGTCGGCGCGGGTGGCGGGGTGTCCCCGGTCGGCGCCTCCTGCGCCGCAGCGGGCAGCGCGACCATCATCGCCGCGATCGTCGAAAGACTGGCTGCGATTTTCACCGGCCCGTCTCCGCGCGGCCGTTCATCGCCGTCGCATAAGCCCCGGTCACCCCCATCGCCTTCATTCCGATCGCATCCTCTGCCGTCAGGTCGTCATATCCCGCCGCCGCCAGGTCGCGAAGGTAATCGCCGGTCACCCCCAGCGCCTTCATCGCGGTCACATCCTCGGCGCTCAGCTTGGAAAAACCCGCGACATTGAGGTCGCGGACATAGTCGCCCGACACCCCCAGCGCGCGGAACGCGACCGCATCGTCGACATCGCTCAGCGCCAGCGAGCTGTCCTTGAACCCGCGCACATATTCGGGGGTAACGTCCAGCGCGGCGGCGGCGATCAGATCGTCCGAATCCTCGGGTTTCACCCCTTCCGCGGTCAGCCCGTCGGCCAGCTCGATCGTCGCATCGACGATCAACATCGCGAAAATCTCGTCGCGCTTCTCGGGCACCAGCCCGCGCGCGGCCAGCGCCCGCTCGAACCCGGCGTCGGGCGTGAAGCTGCAAATCCCCTTGCCGTCGAAGGCGCGCGTCAGGTCGCCGCTGCAATCGAGCACGCCCGATTCATGCCGCACCGAAAAGCGCACCGGCCCGGTTCCGCCGAGCGCGGCGCGCGCGCCGTCGAACTCGGGGCGCTTCGCCGCCAGCGCGTCGTCGAGCGACAGGTCGCTGCTCGACTTGGCGTGCGCGAGCCGCAGTTTGGGTGCGCCGCCCTTGCCGGCATCGGCATCGACGGTCCAGCGGACCTCGCCCATGTCCTGCGCCGCGGCGGTCGCCGGCTGGCCGGGTCCGGCGCAGGCCAGCACCGACATCAGCATCAGGCCGGGCGCGATTATCATCTTCTTCATGGCAACACTCCTCCCTCGCGTGCGCCGGACGAGCCTCACCGCTCGCCGCCGCAACGACGTTTCAACAGAAACTTTCGATCAGTGACTTGTGGTGGCGGACGAACGTCCGGGCGTCAGTCTTCGGGCGGCTCGGGGAGTTCGGGCGGCTCGGGCGCCTCGGGAACTTCGATCCGCGCGACGCGGCCGTCGGCGCTACGCGCTTCGATCGCGCCGCCCGGTCCGACCCGCACCGTCGCCGCCTTGGGTCCCTTCGCCGCCTTCGCCATGAACGGACGGCGCGGCTGCGACACCGCGCGCAACGCGATCGCGTCGTCGGGCTCGCGCAGCGTCACGCCCGACTTGCGCATCTCGCGAATATAGGCGCCATCGACGCCGACCGCACGCATGCCGGTCAGGTCGTCGAGCCCGACCCGCGGGAAATAGGACTGAATCTCGCGCGCATAGGCGGCATCGACCCCGACCGCCGCGGCGCCGATCATGTCGCCGACGTCGGCACCTGGGAACAGGCGGCGCATCTGCGCGATATAGGCGGAATCGACGCCCGTTGCCTTGGCGGCGATGATGTCGTCGGCGTCGATCGATCCGCCCTGCTCGCGTATCTCGGCGACATATTCGGGAGTCACGCCGACCGCGCGCATGCTTACCAGCTGTTCGGCGGTCAGCTTCCGTGCGGTCGCGGTGGCTGCCTCGCCGTCGGCCTGCGCCTTGGCGGCCATGGCCTTGTGCGACGATGCGACCGCCGTTTGACGCGAAACCGTCGCGACGGCGCTGGCTTCCTCGGTCGCCGGCCTCCCCTCGGGCGCCGTCGCCGAGAAAGCCGCCAGCGGCACGGTCAGCCCGACGAGCACCAGCAGGCTCCCGAGCATCCAGCCGCCGCTCGCCGGCCCGCGCTTCAGATTGCCGTCGAGCACGCGGGTGATCCGCCGCTTCAGGCTGCTCTTCGCCGGGGCGACGCCATGCGCTGCCAGCAGCGCCGCCTTATTGTCGTGCCGCGCCGCGCCGACCAGCAAGGTCGCATAATCGGGCCCGTCGATATCGGCCATCAGCACCGCATCGTCGGCGGCTTCCTCGCGCAACTGATGGCTCTCGCGCGCCAGCATCCACACAAAGGGATTGAACCAGAAGACCGCACAGGCGACCCGCGCGCCGAGCAGCTTCGCCCAGTCGAGCCGCGCCACATGCGCCAGTTCGTGCGCGATGATCGCCTCGGCCTCGCCGGTCGCCTGCACCGCCTTGGGGCTCAGCACGATCGTCGGGCGCAGCACCCCCCAGCTGATCGGCGAACGCAATTCTTCGCTGACCAGCAGCGCGGTGCCATGCTTGAAGCCCATGCGCCGCTGCGCCTCGGCGAGCGCCGACAGCCACGACGGCTGCACCAGCACCTCGGCGCGCCCGCGCATCGCGAACAGCCGCACCACCGCGAGCAGCATCACGCCGACCAGCAGGATCAGCGGGATCGCATACAGAATGGGCGCCGCATCGCCGAACGACGCGAATACGACCGGCGGCGACCCGGCGGCATCCGCCACGACAGGGACTGACGTCATGGCGGGCACAGCCAGGTCGGCCACCGGCCCCCCTGTTGTCGCAAGATCGCCGGCCGCCAGCGCCGCAGGGGCCGCGGCGGCGATCCAGTCGGCGGGCAGCGGCGCCCAGGCGGGCAGCAACAGCATCGCGGCGGGCAGCGCCAGCAGCGCGAACAGCCCGCTGTGCGCGATCATCGACCGCTCGCCCGACGAGCGCGAGCGCGCGAGGCGCAGCAACAGCAGCGTGCCGCCGGCGATGGCCAGCGATTTCCAGGTCAGGCCCAGCAGCGCCGCGGCGCTGATCGTCATCTCCGGCATCATTTCGCCCTCCCTTCGCGCGCCTGCGCGATCAGTTTTTCCAGCTCGTCGAGCTCGTCGCCGCTCATCTCGTCCTGCATGCCGAGCAGCGCCGCAGCGGCGCTCGTCGCCGATCCGTTGAAGAAGACGCGCACCACCTGACCCAGCGCCGATTTGCTCGCCGCCTTCTCGGGCACGCTCGGGGCGTAAAGGAAACCGCGCTCCGATTGCTCGCGTGCGACGAAACCCTTGGCTTCGAGCCGCTTCAGCATCGCGCGGATCGCCGACCCCGACAGCTCATCGGGCATCGCGTCGCCGATTTCGGTGACGGTGGACGCCCCGCGCTCATAGAGAATATCGACGATCTCGCGTTCTCGCGGGGGCAGGCTCGACAGCATATCCGAATCACCTCATGCGCTACATTTGTAGCGTGCTACATTTGTAGCGCCTGCTTGGCAAGGGGTTTTATTCGGGTAATACACATCGAAGTCTGGAGGACCCTGGCGAAGGCAGCTTCGGGTGATGGGGTGGACGTTTGTTGCGTCGTCATCCCGGGCTTGACCCGGGACCCGCCTTCCGTCTTTCGCTCGAGGCCGGGGAGGAATCGATGGTGGTCGAACGCCGCGCCCGCGCCGCCTGACGCGCGCCCTTCCCTTCGCCGCCGCGCGATCTATTTAGGGCGCAGTCCCGCAAGAAAGTCCCGCCCATGCCGATCGTCGCCGCCCGCCATTACAACCACGGCAAGCTCGTCCGCGAGCTCGCCCCCGACGATATCATTCCGGAGGATTGCGCCGGCGGCGATTTCTTCTGGCTCGGCCTGTACGAGCCGACGCCGGAGGAACTCGCCGGCTTCGCCAAACGCTTCGGCCTCCACATGCTTGCGGTCGAGGACGCGCTGAAACCCAAGCAGCTGCCCAAGGTCGAGGTCTATGGCGACCAGCTGTTCGTCATCGCCGCCACCGGCAACCGCGAGGGCGACACGATCCAGTCGGGCGAGACCGCGATCTTCGTCGGCCGCCATTTCATCGTCACCGTCCGCCACGGCTCGGCACGCGCCCATACCGGGGTCCGCGCCCGGCTCGAAACCCTCCCCGCCAAGCTGGCGCACGGCCCCGACTATGTCCTCTATGCGATCCTCGATTTCATCGTCGACGGCTATTTCCCGGTCATCGACGCGATCGAGGACCGGCTGCTGCTCGTCGAGGAAAGCGTCATGGACACGCCCTTGGACGCCGACGAGATCCGCCATCTCTATGCCCAGCGGCACGAGGTGATCCGCTTCCAGCGCATCGTCGGGCTGATGAAGGAGGTCGCATACCGGCTCGCCGGATCGGACGACCTTCCCGGCATCGACGACGCTGTGCGCCCTTTCTTCCGCGACATCTGGGACCATGTCCAGCGCGCCGAATTCCGCCTGACCGGCCTGCGCGACGTCACCGCGTCGGTGATCGAAACCAACGGCCTGCTCGAACAGCAGCGCCAGGGCGTCATCACCCGCCAGCTCGCCGCCTGGGCCGCGATCCTCGCGGTGCCGACCGCGATCGCGGGCATCTATGGCATGAACTTCGCCTTCATGCCCGAACTCGGCTGGCGCCTCGGCTACCCCTTCGCGCTCGGCCTGATCTTCGGCGGCTCGGCGCTGGTGTTCTGGCGGTTCAAGCATATCGGGTGGTTGTAGCGCGGACACTGCTTCGGGGTGGATCTAAGCCATTCCCCTCCCTTTTAGGGAGGGGTTAGGGGTGGGTAGCGAGCGAAGCGAGCAAGAAGGAAGAGCGCCGCCTATCGGCGGCAAACCCACCCCCAGCCCCTCCCTTGCAGGGAGGGGAGCCGCTTGTCCGCAACCGCCCGACACCGACCTAGCCCTCCCCCAACGGCACCCACTTCCCCTTCGTCCGGCTGGTCAGATGAAACCGCCCGCACCGCTCGCAGCGATAGGCGCGCCGCACCAGCCCGCTCGCCCGCGCCGCATCCATCGCTTCCGCGAACGCCGCATAACGCATCTTCCGCGCGCAAATGCTCGCCCGCGTCCGCACCCGTTCAGCGCCGCTGCGCCGCCCAGTCGATCGGCCCGGTCGCGAACCGCTGACGCAGATTGCCCAGCGCCATGCTGTTCCCGCCCTCGAAAAAGCCGACCAGCGCGCGGCCGCCCTCGCTGTCGGGATAGAGCCGCGACGTCAGCCGCACCCGCGTCTGCTTGCCCGCAGGTTCGATCTCGAACAGGCTCTCGACCTTGCGATATTCGTCCCAATGCGGAAAACCCGCGGGCGCCTTGACCGTCCGGAACGCCAGGCTCCGGCCCGCCACCCGCGCGCCGAAACGCTGCTGGATCGTGTCGGGGCCGCCGGGTTTGGCGGCGGGGTCGTAAGAGGTCTCGATCAGGTCGGGATCGGCGTTCGACAGCCACGCCACCGGCACCGCCCAGGTCATCCAGCCCCCGGGCGTCGCGATCGCGGTCCACACATCGGCGGGCGGCGCATCGACCAGCACCTCATGCACCATCGTCGTCGTCGCGTCGGCCTCGACCGTCTTGGTCACCGTCACCGGCTGCGCCAGTGCCGGGGCGGCGACCGACAGCGCCGCCGCCAGCCCGAGCACCAGCCCGCGCATCACGCGAGCACCTTCGCCATCATCCGCTCTTCCTTTTCGACCCACGGCGCCATGCTCGGCCGCGCCAGGATCGCCGCGCTCCACGCCGCGACCTTCGGATGCGTCGCCGGATCGACCGGCGACCCGCAATGCCTGAAATTCATCAGCGGCGAGGCGACCGCCAGGTCCGCGAGCGTGATCCGGTCGCCGACCAGGAAACCCGACGCCGGGATCGCGCTTTCCAGATAGGCGAGCAGCTTGGGCAATTCCTCGCTCTCGGCGAGCGCCGCGGCGGCGAGATCGCCCTCGCGCCCCAGGAATTTCGGCGCGACGATGCGGTTGAAGAACATCTTGCCGCTGCACGCCGCGAACACCGTGTCGCCGAACTCCTCCCACCATATCACCTTGCCGCGCTCTTGCGGGTCGGCGGGGATCAGTTCGGGCGAGGGGTGCTTGGCCTCCAGATATTGGATGATCGCGCTCGAATCGGCGAGCAGATAGCCGTCGTCGTCCATCGCCGGCATCTTGCCGAGCGGCGAGGCGGCCTGGAATCCCGGATCGGGATCGCCGATGCCGACGCCCTTCAGCTCGAATTCGAGTCCCTTCTCGCCCAGATAACCCAGCAATTTGCGCACGAAAGGCGACACCAGCGAACCATAGATTATCATGTGACCGCTCCCTTTTCTGTCATCCCGTCTTACCCCAAGGCGGGTAAACCGCAACCGCCGCACGCGGCGGCGACGTATTGCGCTTGCTATGCGCCCCTTCGCGTGGAATTGGTACAGCAAGAGGGGCGCGCCGCGCAGCGATAAACCACAGGAAAACAAACAGCATGCGCTCGGTTTGGGCAGATCGGCTGATAGGGCTGCTGGTCCGGTTCGTCGGGCTGGTGATCCTGTTCGCGACCCTGATCGCCGCCGTCGCCAGCTTCCTCTACAACCAGGCGCAGGAGGCCGACCAGGCGAGCCGCGTCGCGACCCAGGTCAACATGCGGCTGCGCGATCATATCGCGGTGCTCGAAGGCGTGCGCGCGCTCTATCAATCGGACACGGCGACCAGCGGCCCCGGCATCCGCGCCTATCTCGCCGCGCTCCAGCCGCAGGTGCAGGCGCCGGGCATGGAGGGGGTCGGCATTGCCGCCGCCGCGCGGCGCGACGATCTCGCCTCCGCCGAGGCGCAATTGCGCCTGAACTACGGCCGCGACATCGCGGTCTGGCCCGCCGCGAGCAGCCAGAAAATGGGCTTTATCGTCACCCTCGTCGAACCCTATACGCCGCGCCGCAACGTCGCGCTCGGGTTCGATATGTACAGCGAGCCGACGCGGCGCGAGGCGATGCGCCGTGCCTGGCAGACCGGCCGCCCGGCGGCGAGCGGCATCGTCCAACTGGCGCAGGAAAAGGCGGCTACGGTCAAGCAACCGGGCTTCCTCATCTATGTCCCGGTCTATGCGCGCCAGCCCGTCGCCCCCGCCCCGCCGACCGACCCCGACTCCAGCCCGAACCCCGGCGACGCCGCAACACCCCCGTCGGCCACCGTCGCAACCATGGGCAATGCCCGCCCGGTCGAGGCCTTCATCTACGCTCCCTTCCGCTCGCAGGACATGATGAAGGCGGTGCTCGGCGAACAGCTCAAGGGCCTCGACGGCATCGAGGTGCGCGCGGGCGAAGGCCCCTCGGCGCCGCTGGTGTTCCGCCAGGGCGAGATCGGCTGGGACGCGCACGAACAGAAATTGCACGTCGCCGACCGCCAATGGACGATCCGCATCTCCTATGGCCATTTCCTCGCCCGGCTCGGCCGCCCGCTCGGCATCTTCCTGTTCGGGCTCGCGCTGGCGGTACTCGCGACCCAGCTCCACCGCGTCCAGCGCCGCCGCATCGACATGGCGCAGGCGCTCGCCGACGAACAGGCGCGCCACGCCGCCGACCGCGAACTGATGATCGGCGAGATGGCGCACCGGATGAAAAACGCCTTCGCGCGCATCGGCGCGCTGGCGCGGATCACCCTGCGCGAATCCGCCGACCTGACCGATTTCGAGGCCAAGTTCGACGGCCGCATGCGCGCGCTGTCCGATGCCAAGCAGATGCTCGTGACCGGCGCGGTCGATACCGTCGATCTGCGCAAGATCGTCTGCCGCGAACTCGAACTCGCGGGGCGGTCGGCCGAACAGCTCGCCGGGGTCGAGGGGCCCGACGTCCGCCTAGACGACGAGGCGGCGCAGGCGATCTCGCTCGCGCTCCACGAATTCGTCACCAACAGCATCAAATATGGCGCGCTGTCGGGCAAGGGCGACCTCGCGGTCGGCTGGCGCCGCGACGCGGGCGACATCGCGCTCAGCTGGACCGAAACGGGCCTCCCCGAAACCCCGCAAATCGACACCGAAAGCTTTGGCACCCAGTTCATCCGATCCCTCATCGAACGCCAGCTCAAGGGCAGCTGGCAACGCGGCGCGATCGACCATGGCCTCGCCATCACCATCCGTTGGCCCGATCGTGACCCCGCCGCCTGAGGCGCGCTGGCAGATCTGGATCGACCGCGGCGGCACCTTCACCGATGTCGTCGCGCGCAGCCCCGACGGCGCCGTCGTCACCACCAAATATCTCAGCGAAGACCCCGCGCGCCCCGGCGACGCCGCCGTCAATGCAATCCGCGACCTCACCGGCGCGGGCGCGGGTGCGCTGCCGCCGCTCGACATCCGCATGGGCAGCACCGTCGCGACCAACGCGCTGCTCGAACGCAAGGGCCAACCGACGCTTCTCGCGATCACCAAGGGGTTCGGCGACGCGCTGACCATCGGCTATCAGGATCGCCCCGACCTTTTCGCGCGGCGGCTCGACCGAATAGCGCCGCCGCACGCCGCAGTCGCCGAGATCGCCGAACGCATCGGCCCCGACGGCACCGTCCTGACCCCGCTCGACGAAACACAGGCCCGCGCCGCGCTGCAAGCCGCGCGCGACCGCGGGCTTACCTGCATCGCGATCGTGCTGATGCACGGCTATCGTTATCCCGACCACGAACGCCGCCTCGCCGCCATCGCGCGCGAACTCGGCTTCGCGCAAATCTCGACCAGCCACGACGTCAGCGCGCTGATCAAGCTCGTCGGCCGCGGCGACACGACGCTCGCCGACGCCTATCTCTCGCCGGTCCTCCACCATTATGTGCGGCAATTCGTTGCGGAACTGGGACACGGCATCGACCCGCAATTCATGAAAAGCTCGGGCGGTCTCGCCTCGGCCGCCGCTTTCCACGGCCGCGACGCGATCCTCTCGGGCCCGGCGGGCGGCATCGTCGGCATGGTCGGCAGCGCCGCGCCGCTCGGGAAAGGCCGGCTGATCGGCTTCGACATGGGCGGCACCTCGACCGACGTCAGCCATTATGCCGGCCGCCTCGAACGCGACAACGAGATGATCGTCGCGGGCACGCGCATCCGCGCCCCGATGCTCCGCATCCACACCGTGGCCGCCGGGGGTGGCTCGATCTGCCGCTGGGACGGCGCGCGCCTCAGCGTAGGCCCCGAAAGCGCGGGCGCGAACCCCGGTCCCGCCGCCTATGGCCGCGGCGGGCCGCTTACCGTCACCGACTGCAATATCCTGCTCGGCAAGATCCAGCCCGATCATTTCCCCAAACTCTTCGGACCCGATGGCGACCAGCCGCTCGACCGCGCGGTGGTGGTCGAAAAATTCGCCGCCATGGCCGCCGACATCGGTACGATCACGCCCGAAGCCCTCGCCGAAGGGCTGGTCGCCATCGCGGTCCAGCAGATGGCCAACGCGATCAAGCGCATCACCATCGCGCGCGGTCATGACGTCAGCCAAGGATATAGTCTCATCGGCTTCGGGGGTGCCGCGGGCCAGCATGTCTGCCTCGTCGCCGATGCACTCGGCATCGACGAAATCCTGCTCCACCCGCTCGCGGGAGTGCTCTCGGCCTATGGCATGGGGCTCGCCAAGCCCTCGGCGATCCGCGAGCGCACGCTGGCGCTCAAGCTCGACGAAGATTGCGCCGCCACCCTCGCCGCCGCCGAAGCCGAGCTGTCGGACGGGGCCCGCGCCGACCTCGCCGCCACCGCCGAAACCACCCGCGAAACCCTGCTTTTCGTCCGCCTCGCCGACAGCGACAATGCGATCGAACTTCCGCTCGCGCCGCCGCATGCGGTCGCTACGGCCTTCGCCGCCGCCTTCCGCCAGCGCTTCGGTTACGCCCCGCACGCCAATCTGGTGGTCGACCGCATCCGCGTCGAACTGACCGAAGCGGGCGACGCGCCCGCCGCGCTGCCGCCGCCCGCCGCGACGACCGAGACCACGCCCGAAACCGTCACCGCCTGGCTCGCGGGCGCAGCGTATGACGTCCCCCTCCACCAGCGCAGCGCCCTCGCCCCCGGCCGCAGCATCGCGGGGCCCGCGATCGTCGTCGACGCGCTTTCGACGACGGTGGTCGAACCGGGCTGGCACGCCGAAGTCCAGCACGAAGGCACATTGCGCCTCGCCCGCGCCCGCGCCGCCGGAATCGCATCCGCGCCGCGGCAAGACCACGCCACCCCCGACCCGATCCGCCTCGAAATCTTCAACAGCCTGTTCATGGCGATCGCCGAGGAGATGGGCGGCGCGCTCCAGCACAGCGCCTCGTCGATCAACATCCGCGAGCGGCTCGACTTCTCCTGCGCGGTCTTCGACGGCGCGGGCAGCCTCGTCGCCAACGCCCCGCATATGCCGGTGCACCTCGGCTCGATGGGCGAAAGCGTCCGCACCATCCTGCGCCAGCGCACAGGCGACGGGCGCGGCATCCGCAAAGGCGACGCCTATGCCCTCAACGCCCCCTATGACGGCGGCACCCACCTGCCCGACATCACCGTCATCATGCCGGTCTTCGTAGAGGGCGACGAACCCGGCTTCTTCGTCGCCGCGCGCGGCCATCATGCCGACCTCGGCGGCATCGCGCCGGGATCGATGCCCCCCGATAGCCGCAGCATCGCCGACGAAGGCATCCTGTTCGACAATATGCTGATCGTCGACGACGGCAACTTCCTCGACGCCGCCGTCCATACGCACCTCACCGCCGGCGACTGGCCCGCGCGCAACCCCGCGCTCAACATCGCCGACCTCAAGGCGCAGGTCGCCGCCTGCCAGCGCGGCGCCAGCGCTCTCGCCGCCCTCTCGGCGACGCACGGCGCCGCCACCGTCGCCGCCTATATGGCGCACGGCCAGCATCAGGCCGAAAGTGCCGTCCGCCAGATGATCGCCCGCCTCGACGACGGCGCCTTCACCTATGCGATGGACAATGGCGCCCAAGTCGTGGTCGCGGTCAAAGTCGATCGCGAAGCGCGCCATGTCACCATCGACTTCACCGGCTCGTCGGCGACGCTGCCCGACAATTTCAACGCGCCGATGCCCGTCGTCCGCGCCGCCGTCCTTTACGTCCTGCGCACGATGCTGGACGACCCGATCCCGATGAACGAAGGCTGCCTCGCCCCCGTCACGCTCATCGTGCCGCCCGATTCGATGCTCAGCCCCAGCTATCCCGCCGCCGTCGTCGCCGGTAATGTCGAGACCAGCCAGGTCATCACCGACGCGCTGTTCGCCGCCTTCGGCGCGATGGCGGGCGCGCAGGGCACGATGAACAATTTCACCTTCGGCAACGAAACCCACCAATATTATGAGACCATCGCCGGCGGCTCGGGCGCCGGACCCGGCTTTAACGGCACCAGCGTGATCCAGACGCATATGACCAACAGCCGCATGACCGACCCCGAAATCATGGAAATGCGCTTCCCCGTCATCGTCGAGGAATTTGCGATCCGCCAAGGCTCGGGCGGCGCGGGCCAATGGCACGGCGGCGACGGCGCCACCCGGCGTATCCGCTTCCGCGAAGCCATGGCCGCGAACATCCTCGCGAACCGGCGCCAGATCGCACCCGCAGGCCTCGCGGGCGGCGAACACGCCGCGCCGGGCCGCAACTGGGTCGAGCGCGCCGACGGCCGGGTCGAGATGCTCGGCGCCACGGGCAGCGCAGACCTCGCAGCGGGCGACGCCTTCGTGATCGAAACGCCGGGCGGCGGGGGCTATGGGAAAGCAGGGGAGGATCAATGAGCATCCGCACATTCCTGTGCCCCGGCGAAGGCCGGGGTCCAGAGCGACCAAACGCTACGCTAGGGCCGATCGACATTCAGAAGATGACGTGCCGAAAATGGTGGTTTTCCGTGACCCGGAGCGCAGCGTACTTAAAGTATGTGAGCACCGGAAGCGCGGAAAGCCGCCATTTGCAGGCCG
>JAEULK010000016.1 GCA_016793775.1 Sphingopyxis sp.
AATGGGAGGCCGGGTGGGGGAGCGGGCCGGTGCCGCCGCGTTCGGCTCTGCCGAACGCTCGATCAAACTCCGCATCCGCGCCGCCCACACCCCGGCCTCCTTGCCCAGATTGAGCGTCGCCGCGCCGAAGCTGCGCTCGGGCGGGGTCAGGGTCAGGAAGTCCTTGTCGAGCCGTCCGATCACGCTCGCGTCGATCGGCCGCGCCGCGAAATGATTGCCATGCGCGCGGACCAGCATCATCCGCCCCTCGGCATTTTGCACGATCGCCGCGAAGCCCGCGCGGTCGCGCGCGACCTCGGTGCCGCGAAACCCCGCCTCGGCCTCTTCGGCGAGGCGGATCGCATGATCGTCGTCCTCAATGCGCGGATCGGCGCCGAGCCCCATGCGGCCGACAAGCCACGCCACGAAGAAGACGGCGACCAGCGACGCCCCGGTCTGGATCGCGACGGCGATCATTTCCCGCCCGCGAGCGCGTCCATCATCGGGCGCAGTCCCGAAAGATCATAGCCCGCATTCGCCGCCGCCTCGACGATGCCGCCGACATCGTCGCCGGCGCGGGCGCGGGTTAGCGCCCACAAATGCGTCGAGCGCGTGCCCGACCGGCAATAGGCGAGGATCGGCCCCGTCGCATCGCCGAGCAATGCGTCGAGCGCGTCGAGTTGCGGATGGCTGAAGCCCGCATGGCCGACCGGGATCGCCGCATAGGCCAGCCCCTCGGCGGCCGCGGCGTGCGCGATATCGTCGCCCTGCGGCGCCGACGGCTCCTCGCCATCGGGGCGGTTGTTGACGATCATCGCAAAGCCCGCCGCCTTGGCCTCGGCCACATCCTCGATGCTGATTTGCGGGGCGACGCTATAGTCGGCGGACAGGGTTCTGAAATCGCTCATAGCGCCGATCTACTCCCGCCGCCCACTGGCTGACAAGCGCGAATACCCGGGGGCGTTTCGGCCCCCGGGTCTCCCGCTGTTCTTCCCGGACCCCTCGCCCGGGACGGCGGAATCAGGATCATGCGGCGGCCGGCGCGGCGGTCTTGAACTCGGCCGCGACCTCGGTGGCGCGCTCGCCGGGCAGGACGCGATCGCCCGCCACCACCTCGGCGAAGCGTTCGGCATATCTGGGGTGCTCGGTGCCCATCCATTTATCCCACCAGGTGAAATAGAGACCGTAATTTTTGTTGAAGCCGCCATTATGATGGAGGTCGTGGTGCGTCGTCGTGTTGATCCAGCGCGTCAGCGGCGTCGACAGCCACCAGCGCGGGTGGAGCTCGAACCCCGAATGACCCATCGCGTTGCGCAATATCTGGAACAAAATCCAGGTCAGCATCACCCAGCCCGGCGTGGCCACGAAGCACAGCCAGATCGGCACGAAGGCGATCATCACGAACGCCTCGGGCACCGCGAAGCTGTACGCCGCCCACGGCGTCGGGGTGATCGAGCGGTGGTGCGCGCGGTGGAAGGTCTTGAACAATCTGGGATGATGCATCGCGCGGTGCACCCAATAGAAATAGGCGTCGTGCGCCACGATCAGCGCCGCGAGCAGCGCGAGGTCGCCCGCCCAGCCATAGCTGTCCTCGAAGCGGTGCAGCACCCCGGCATCGACGCCCCAGATGATGAAGGCCGACACCAAGGTATAGACGCACACCGTCTGGATCGACTGCGCGACCTCGCGGCGCTTGTCGGCCAGGCTCGCTTCGCGGGCCTGGATCTTGCGGGTCTTGAGCCGTGTGCGGCGCAGCCCCCAGACGATCGCGGTCACCAGCGCCGCGGCGACGACATAGCGCCCGAAATCGAAAGCGAAGACGACGGGGCCCTTGTGGACCAGATTGGCGAGGGGAGGAAAGGCGTCGAGCATCGGGCGTCCTGCTTGTGGATCGGATGCCCGTCCTTCAGCACGCCGACGCCGGCAGCGCTCCCCTTTGTCCAAATATGACTAGCCGATTCCGGAATCGGCGAACCCGTTCGCCAGCGCCTTCACGCGATAACCGCTCGGCGTCATGCCCTCGGCGTCGCGGAAGGCGCGGTTGAACGGGCCGAGCGAGCCGAAGCCCGCGTCGAGCGCGATGGTCAGGATCGGCACCTCGCGCTGCGCCGGATCGGCGAGCGCGCCGCGCACCTCGTCGAGGCGGAAGCTGTTCAAAAAGGCGGTGAAGTTGCGAAAGCCCATCTCGCCGTTGATCGCGCGGCGCACGCGATATTCGGGCTCGCCGAGTCTTGCTGCGAGCATCGCGATCGAGAAGCCCTCGGCGCGATAGGCGCGCTCCTCGGCCATCACCGCCTTCAGCCGCTGCGCGAGGGGAGAGACATCGGGCGAAGGCGCGACCCGATCGGGCGGCGCAGCCGCATCGGGCGGCGCGAACAGTTCGGCGGCGCGAAAGCGGTAAAGGCCGATCGACACCGCGAAGGTGCCCGCAAAGATCGCGGCGAGCGTGATCGCACGCCACATTTCGTGCCCCGTCTCGCGATTGTGGACCATCTCGACAAAGGTGACGAGCAGGATGAAGCCGCCGATCGCGCAGATCAGGCCGAGCCGGAACCCGCGCCGCGCCTCGATCAGGTCGCCCATCCGCCCGCGCCAGGCGATCCACATACCGGCGAGGGCAAAGGCGAACATGCCGACGCGCACCACCGCCCAGATCTCCCAGCTGTAATCGCCCGTCGCCGCGATCAGGACGATCTGCGCCAGCGGCAACAGCGCGAAGCCCAGAATCAGCAGCCAGCTGCGCCAGCCGATCGCCTCGCGGTCGTCGAACCACAATCGCGCGAACAGCCAGAACAGCGAGGGCACCATCACCGCGGCCGCATCGAAGACGATATAGGGCCATTGACTGGGCCCCTCGCGATTGAACAGCCTGGCGAGCAGATAGGCGATGATCGTGACGTTCATCGCGATCGCCACGCGCGCCGCGAGCACCGCGCGATGGTCGCGCCACAATATCGCGATCCACAGCGCGAACAGCGCGATGCCGCCGCCGCGAATCATCGGGTCGATTATGTCCAGTGCCGCCATCGCCGCCTGCTACCGCAGGACCGGCGATGGCGCCACCGGGGGAGGGGCCGGCTGCATCGGCGCGGTCAGCGCGCCGCCAGTTGCCGCGTCCGGCGGCTGTCGAGCTGCGCGAGCGCATCGAACCGCACCGATTCGCGGCACTGGCGCGCCGAGCGGCGTCCGCCGAGGCTGAGATGCTCGACCGCGTTGCGGCAAAAGGCGGCGACCGCGCGGTCGATCCGCCGCTGCGCCGCATCGACGCCGCGCGGGGTCGTCAGGTCGATATCGGCGAGGCTGATATGCAGCGTCTTCGGCGGATCGGCGGCCTGTACGGGGATGGACAGGGTCGCGGCGGCGAACAGTCCGATCATCATGACATTTTTCATGGGCTTTGCTCCTTTGACCATCGGCGCCGTGGAGGGGAGAGCGCCGATGGACAGCGGATGCCGCCCGCCGCGCCGCGCGTCGCGGCGGGTTTGGAAATCGGCTAGCCCGTTTCGGAATCGGGGGGTGCGGCGGACCGATCTTTGGCTGGCGGTGGCCGCGAGGCTGGTTCCTTTGCGTGAGACAATTTCTAGAATTGCCGGATCACCGCGAGGAACGCATCGCCCCACGCTTCGAGCTTCTTGGCGCCCACGCCGGGGATCGTGCCCATGGCGTGCAGGCTGTCGGGCTTGTCGGCCGCCATCGCGCGCAGCACCGCGTCGTGGAACACCACATAGGGGGGCACCCCCGCCGCGGCGGCCAGCTCGCGGCGGACGCTGCGCAGCGCATCGAACAGCGGATCGCCGACCGGGTTCGCGACGCCCCCCGCGCCGCCGCCGCGCTCGCGCCGGGTGCGCTTCACCGGCGGCTCGGCCATCAGCACCTCGGCCTCGCCCTTCAGTAGCGGGCGCGCCGCAGGGCCGAGCATCAGCCCGCCATGCTCGGTCGTCGCCAGCGCTTCGCGCGCCATCAGGCTGCGCACCAGCGGCTTGATCAGCCGCGCCTCGTCGCCCGCGACGATGCCGAACACCGACAATTTATCGTGGCCGCGCGACAAGATGCGCTCGTCGCTGCGCCCCGTCAGCACCGCCTCGACATGGCCGACCCCGAAGCTCTGCCCGGTGCGATAGACCGCGCTCAGCAATTTGCGCGCCAGCTCGGTCGCGTCGATCCGCGACGGCGGCTCAAGGCAATTGTCGCAATTGCCGCAGCGTTCGGGCGGGTCTTCGCCGAAATGGCGGAGCAGCAGCGCGCGGCGGCACGCCGGCGTCTCGACCAGCGCGCCGAGCGCGTTCAATCGCGTCCGCTCCCCCGCCTGCCGGCTCTCGGTCAGTTCGCCGAGCCGCGCGCGCGCGGTCGCGAAATCGCTCGCGCCCCACAGCATCAGCGCCTCGGCGGGATCGCCGTCGCGCCCGGCGCGCCCGGTTTCCTGATAATAGGCCTCGATCGATTTGGGCAGCCCGGCATGCGCGACGAAGCGCACGTCGGGCTTGTCGATCCCCATGCCGAAGGCGACCGTGGCGGTGACGATGCCGTCCTCCGACGCGACGAAATCATGCTGGACGCGCGCCCTTATCTCGGCGTCGAGCCCGGCGTGATAGGCCGCGACCGACCGCCCCGTCGCCGCCGCCAGCTGACCCGCGAGCTTCTCGGTCCCGCTGCGCGTCGGGCAATAGACGATGCCCGGCCCCGGATTGGCGGCGATGAAATCGGTGAGCTGGCGCGCCGGCGTGACCCGCCCACGCATCGCATAGCGGATGTTGGGCCGGTCAAACCCCGCGAGGATCAGCCCGTCGGCCGGGATGCCGAGCTGGACGAGGATATCGTCGCGCGTATGCTTGTCGGCGGTGGCGGTCAGCGCAAGCCGCGGAACGTGCGGAAAGGCATCGAGCAACGGGCGCAGCAGGCGATAGTCGGGGCGGAAATCATGCCCCCATTCGCTGACGCAATGCGCCTCGTCGATCGCGAACAGCGCCGGGCTGCGCGCCTCGAGCAGCGCGCGAAACCCCTCGCCGGTCGCGCGCTCGGGCGCCACATAGAGCAGGTCGAGGTCGCCATCGCGATAACGCTGCCGCGTCTCGGCGAAATCGGCATCGACGCTGGTCAGGCTGGCGGCGCGGATGCCCGCCGCGCGCGCGCCGCGCAGCTGGTCGTGCATCAGCGCGATCAACGGCGACACGACGACGACGCAGCCGGGCAGCGCGACCGCGGGCAGCTGATAGGTCAGGGACTTGCCCGCCCCCGTCGGCATCACCGCCAGCGTGCGCTCGCCCGCCATGACACGGTCGACGACCTCGCCCTGGCGACCGCGAAAATGGTCGAAGCCGAAGGTTGATTTGAGGAGCGGGAGGAGCGCGTTGGCGGACATTCGGGCTGCGATAGGGAAGTTGGCGATGCGGGGAAAGCCCTCACCCCATGCAAAAGGGCGGGGCCGTTGCCGACCCCGCCCTTTCCTGCATCCTGTCGCCGGCTTACCCCCGCGCGACCGAGATGCCGCCGTCGACCAGCGAAGCCGTGCCGGTGACGAAGCTCGCATCGTCCGACGCCAGATAGAGCACCGAGTGCGCCACTTCGGCGGGCTGGCCCACCCTCTTCAGGGCATGCAGGCTGGCCAGCGCATCCTGCTTGTCGGCGCTGTCATTATGTTCGCGGAACATCGCGGTTTCGACCGCGCCGGGCAGCACCGCGTTGACGCGCACCCCTTGCGATCCGAACTCGGCGGCGAGCGCCTGGGTCAGCCCGATCAGCCCCGATTTGCTCGCGGCATAGGCGGCGACCCCCGGGAAAGCGAAGGTGTAGCCGACGAAGGTCGAGGTGAAGATCACCGACCCGCCGCCATGCTTCACCATCTCGGCAATCTGGTGCTTCGCGGCGAGGAAGGAGGCGGTCAGGTTGATCGCGACGGTTTCGGCGAACCCTGCCTTGCTGACCCCGGTGCTCGGCCCGCCCTCGCCGAGCGTGCCGGCATTGTTGAACGCAATGTCGAGCCGGCCATAGTTGGCCACCGCCGCGGCGACGAGCGCCTCGTGGAAATGCTCGTCCTGCACGTCACCGGCGACGGCGACGGCCTGGCCCCCGGCGGCGGCGATTTCGGCGACGAGAGAGTCGAGCTCGGCCTGGCGGCGCGCCCCGACGACGACGCGGGCGCCCTCGGCGGCAAAGAGTTTTGCAGTCTCGCGGCCGATGCCCGAGCTGGCGCCGGTGACGATCGCGACTTTGTTGTTCAGGCGGTCCATGATCTTTCTCCTGTTCGGCTGCGGGCCCGATGCCCCGGTCGATGAAGGCAAGATGGACTTGATCGTCCGTTCGGAATAGACGGCATTTCTTGGTTCTATAATTCGGAAATGCCGAACAATGATTCGTATCGAGGGCATCGCCGCATTCGTCGCCACGGTCGAGCATGGCTCGATCAGCGGCGCGGCGCGCCAGCTCCGTCTGTCGAAATCGGTGGTCAGCGAACGCCTCGCCGAACTCGAACGCTCGCTCGGCAGCGCCTTGCTTCACCGCACCACGCGCAAATTGAGCCTGACCGAGGATGGCAGCGCCTTCCTGCCGCGCGCGCAGCGCATCGTCCGCGACGTGACCGAGGCCGCCGCCGATATCGCCGAGCGCCGCGGCACGCTGTCGGGTCCGCTGCGCATCGCGGCGCCGGTGACCTTCGGCCATATGCACCTCGGCCCCGCGCTCTACCCGTTCCTGAAAGCGCATCCCGAGTTGCAACTGACGCTCGACCTCGACGACCGGCGGATCGATGTCGCGTCGAGCGGCCATGACGCGATCATCCGTCAGGGAGTGATCGACGACACGCGCCTGATCGTGTGGAAGCTCGCGAAGAGCCGCCGCATCCTCGTCGGCTCCGCCGCCTATCTGGCCGAGCATGGCACGCCGCAAAGCCTCGACGACCTCGGCCGTCACCGCGGCATTTTCTACACCAACCGCGGCGCCGCCGACTGGCATTTTCGCACGGCGGACGGCCCGGTCGCGATCCAGGCGAAGCAGGCGCTCGGGGTCAACAACGGCGACATGATCCGCGACGCGGTGGCCGCCGGCCTCGGCATCGCCCTCCTCCCCGCCTTCATCGCGGGGCCCGCGATCAAAGCCGGCGCGCTAGTCCCCCTCCCCCTCCCCCTCGACCTCGCCCCCGACGAGGAGTGGATCTATATGGCGCATGCACAGGGGCGCGAGCCGTCGGCGAAATTGCGGGCGCTGAAGGATCATTTGCTGGGGTGTTTTGGGGAGCCGCCTTATTGGGATTTTGCGGGTTAGATCGTGGTGATAATCGCCGAAGATGCATCAGCCGAGACTGCGCGGTCTCTGCTCGGATCCATCTTGATAACGTCTTTAAGCACAAAGGTGAGGTCGAAGGCTTCCCGTTGCTAAAATCGACCGTTTCGCCGAACGCGGAATAAACATCCGACCAGCGGTTTCCGGGCAGGCGAAAGTCGATTGGAGAGCAGACGCGTTAGCAGCGGACCTTGCTAATCCCCCAACGCAAGATCGGACAATATGGTTCTCTAATATTTCGCTTGCCGGTTATCCTTCAGATTCTCGATCTATGTAGAATTTTTGTAGCATACGAAACAGAAATGTGAAAATCATAAAATACAACGACCTCGGAGGGGCAAAACGAAATGCAGCATACAGGCTTAGCTGTGGTCGAATCTCGATGGTGGAGCGACGGGAATGATTCTGTTCGCCCACTTTTTGAAACACTTGCTGGAATTGTCGAAAGCAACCCCCACGCGGTAAGATACGACATGTTCGCGGAACACAATTCCTTATCTCAAATAATAGAAAGCCTGTGCTCCTCGGGAAAAATTCACTCCATATACATTGGAGCGCACGGCGACGATGTTTCCATTCATGGTCAAGGCGATGCCTCTATATCAAGGACAAAGCTACGGAATATGTTTCGTAAAGCAAATAAGAAAGGAAACGTGTCCGGTCTATTCTTCGGAAGCTGCTTGGTCGCCACGAACCAAAACGCGTCATATTGGCTGACAAAGACTTCATCGACGAAGCTCAAATGGATTGCAGGATATACAAAAAATGTCGATTGGATCGAATCTTCGGCAGTAGATATGATTTTCTGGTCAAAATTATTAGAAGAGCGCAGAAAAAATAGATCCAGAAGAAACAATAAAAAGACAGAAATAGAAATTGTCAAATCTGCATCTAGAGAAATGAAAAAGCTTATGCCTACGATATTTAGTGAAATGGGATTTAATGTCTACTTTAACGATTCTTCCGGCAACATTGATTCGGTGTGGTGATATTTTCACACCCATGAATTCTCAAACCGTCCCCTCCTCCCGCTCCGCCTGCTGCCGCGCCCACATATCCGCGTACAGCCCGCGCATCCGCAGCAATTGCTCGTGCGTCCCGGTCTCCGCCACCCTTCCCCTGTCGAGCACGACGATGCGGTCGGCGTTCACCACCGTCGACAGGCGGTGCGCGATCACCAGCGTCGTGCGCCGCGCCGCGATGCGTTCGAGCGTGTCCTGAATCGCCGCCTCGGTGCGGCTGTCGAGCGCGCTCGTCGCTTCGTCGAGGATCAGGATCGGCGGGTTCTTCAGGAGCGTGCGCGCGATCGCGACGCGCTGTTTCTCGCCGCCCGACAGTTTCAGCCCGCGCTCGCCGACCTCGGTGTCGTAACCCTGCGGCAGGATGCCGATGAAGGTGTCGATCGCCGCGCCCTCCGCCGCCGCCGCGATCTCCCCGGCGCTCGCGCCGTCGCGGCCATAGGCGATATTATAGCCGATGCTGTCGTTGAACAGCACCGTGTCCTGCGGCACGATGCCGATCTCGGCGCGCAGGCTCGCCTGCGTCACCCGCGCGATATCCTGATCGTCGATGGTGATGCGCCCGCCCTGCGGGCCGTAGAAGCGGAAGAGCAGCCGCGCGATCGTCGATTTGCCCGCGCCCGACGGGCCGACGATGGCCAGCGTCTCGCCCGCGCCGACCGCGAAGCTGACGCCGTTCAGGATCGTGCGGTCGGGCTCGTAACCGAAGACGACATTGGCGAACGCCACCGCACCGCCGTTCACCACCAGCGGTCGGGCGTCCGGCGCGTCGCTGATCTCGGGCGGCGTGTCGATCAGGCGGAACATCGCCTCCATGTCGATCAGCCCCTGGCGGATGACGCGATAGACCATGCCGAGCATGTCGAGCGGGCGGAAGAGCTGTGCGAGCAGCGTGTTCACCAGCACCACGTCGCCGACCTGGAACTCGCCCTTCGACCAGCCCCACACGGTGTACGCCATCGCCCCCGCCATGGCCGCGTTGGTTATCAGGCTCTGCCCGATGTTGAGCCAGGCGAGGCTGTTCTCGCTCTTCACCGCGGCGCGTGCATATTGGTCGGCGACGTCGCGGTAGCGCGCCGCCTCGCGCGCCTCGGCGCCGAAATATTTGACCGTCTCGTAATTGAGCAGGCTGTCGACGCTGCGCCCGACGGTCAGCGTGTCGAGGTCGTTCATGCGGACGCGCAGCGCGTTGCGCCAGTCGGTCACCTTGCGCGTGAAGATGATGTACACGACCACCATCAGCGCGGTGGCGCTGGCGAGGCCGAAGCTGAACTTGGTCCAGAAGATGATCAGCACCGCGGCGAGTTCGATCACCGTCGGCGCGATGTTGAACAGCAGGAAATAGAGCATCGTGTCGATGCTCTTGGTCCCGCGCTCGATCACCTTGGTGACCTCGCCCGTCCGCCGCGCGAGGTGGAAGCGCAGGCTCAGCGCATGGAGGTGGGTGAAGGTCGCGATCGCCAGCTCGCGCGTCGCATCCTGTCCGACGCGCTCGAACACGACGTTGCGCAGATTGTCGAACAGCACGCCGGCGAAGCGCGCGCCAGCATAAGCGAGCACCAGCCCGATCGCGAGCGCGACGCCTTCCTGCATCCCCGGTGCCATGCGGTCGATCGCGGCGCCATAGAGGAAGCCCATCGACAGCTGCACGCCCTTCGACGCGAGCACGATGAGCCCGGCGGCGGCGATGCGGACCTTATGCTCGGTCTGCCCGGCGGGCCACAGATAGGGAAGGAAACGCCGCAACGTCGCGAGGACGGGCGGCTCCCTGGCCGCCTCGGCGGAAGTGGACGTATCGGGCGGCATGTGCGGCTTATGTAGGGTGGCTGGAGTAGTACGCCAAGCGGGGAGGAAAAAACGGGGACCGGATAGTTACTCGGCCTCCTTTGGATCGTTATTTTCAGGATCGGGCCCTCGAACGATCACGATGTTATGTGTAAATTTACCCCGGCCCTTTCCTCCAGCACGAAGCACTGTGTCAAAGTCACCGGAAGCATCGATGAAATTCCCGACGACCTCTCCACCGTCGAAGTCCACTACCGTCCGATGATGACCCGACGGCAAAACGACCGCGTCTTGCATTGTATTGGGCTTACCTCGGCGCGCCCACCAACTTTTACCTCGAATTGTTACGCCCCAGACCAGCGCCAAAGCTGCAAAGCCGAGCAAAAGATAACCTACCCAACGCGCGTCAGGCCAAATTACGACGGCTCCGCCGCCAGCTAGTCCAAGAACCGCAGTCCAGATACCAGATTTCAAGCCGACTTGCATCGGTACCTGCATAGCAGACGGCAATAGATATTGCCCTTCGTTTTATCTTACCGCGAATCGCGATAGCCCGCGCGCCGCAGCAGGCGGTCGATCAGTCGCCGTTCCTCGCTCGTCGGGCTGGGCAGTTCGGGCTTGTCGGCGGGGTCGGTCCGGCGCCCGAACAAAGGGCGGCGCGGCGGGACGATGGGAGAAAAGCGCATGGACGGGGCCTGCCTTTTTTATGACGGCGTCGCCCCCGGCGCCGCAGGTGATCTGGTCCCTGCGGTCGGTCCTCGCAGCTTATGCTTGCCCTTTGGTTAAGGCGGATGGTTACTGCTTGCGTTCGGGCACCGTGAAGGTGCCGGTGACGCGTCCGCCGTTGCCGCCCGAGATCGGCTGGCCGTCGGGGCCGCGCGCCGCGCCGCGCCCGTCGACCGTCGCGCGGCCCGAATTGAGATCGATCACCATGCGCCCGCCGTTCAGGCGATTGCCGCGCTGGGTCAGCTGGACATTGCCGACCATCGTGATCAGCCGCCGGTCGAGGTCGTAGATCGCGACATTGCCCGACGCGCGCTCGTCGCCCTTGGTCACCACGACGCCGCCGGTGGCGTCGAGCCGGTTGACGTCGGTGCCGCCCTGGCGGCTGTAGGCGACAGTCATCCGCTGCGACGTCACGGTCATGCCCGCCTGGGTCACCGTGACCCCGCCCGACAGCACGACGCGGTCGGCGCGGTCCTGCACCTCGATGCTGCCGGCGCTGAAATCGACGGGGGCGTTGCTGTTGTGATTGGCGAGCGCCTGGGCCCGCGCGGGGGCGCCGCCGCTGCCGCTCGACAGGATCGCCAGGCTGGTCAGCGCGAAGCTGCCGCCCGCCAGCATCAGGCTGCGCAGTCCCCCCGGGCGCGACGTTGCGGTCATTTCAGCACTCCCTGATTGATTCTCAGCCGGGCATTGCCCGACAGGCGGACGACCCGCGTGTCGAGGTCCGCCGACAGCGCGTTGGCCGAAAAATTGCCGATGTTCAATGCGCCTGTCACCCCGCCGCGCCCGGTCAGGCTGCGCGATTTTAGGTCGATCGCGACATTGTTGGCGTCGATGCGATATCCGTCGGCGCTGCGCACGCGCACCGCGCCGGGCACCGCGACCTGTTCGGTGTCCATATTATATTGCCCCGCCGCCGCCGCGATCGTCGCGGGGCCGTCGGCGAGGTTGATGGCACCCGACAATTGTTCCATCCGCACGATCGGTTCGGCCGAGCTCTTCTGTACCGCGCTGCCCGCGACGAGCGCGAAGGGCTGGCCCTTGGTGTCCTGGCCGCGATATTCGGCGCGGGTCACCCGCATCCGCTCCTTCGCGACCTCGACCTTGTCCTTGGAGAGCAGGAAACTGACCTCGGCGCGCTGGGTGAAGGGCGAGAAGATCAGCACCGCGCCGACCACCCCGATGACCAGCGGCAGGCCGAAGCGCAGGACGCGGATGATGCGGTCGTGGTTCGACCCCGCGGTCGCCCACAGCTGGCGCATCGTGCGGTCATGATCGGCGCGGGCGGACATGCGAATCGGGCCCCGTCAGCTATGCGCGAAAATATCGGCCTCGGGCCAACCGGCGAGGTCGAGCGCGGCGCGCGTCGGCAGGAAATCGAAACAGGCCTGCGCCAGTTCCATGCGACCCTCGCGCCGCAGCCGCGCGTCGAGGATCTCCTTCATCGCGTGCAGGAAGCGCACGTCGCTCGCCGCGTAATCGCGCTGCGCATCGCTGAGCACCGCGGCGCCCCAGTCGCTCGACTGCTGCTGCTTCGACACCTCCTGCCCCAGCAATTCGCGCACCAGTTCCTTGAGGCCGTGGCGGTCGGTGTAGGTGCGGATCAGCTTCGAGGCGATCTTGGTGCAATAGACGGGGGCGGTCACGACGCCGAGCGCCTGTTGCAGCGCGGCGATGTCGAAGCGCGCAAAATGGAATAATTTCAACCGGTTGGTATCGGCGAGGATGGCCTTCAAAACCGGCGCGTCATAGGCGCTGCCCGGTCCGAAACGGACCAGATGCTCGTCGCCCGACCCGTCGCTGATCTGGACGAGACACAAACGGTCGCGCAGCGGATTGAGCCCCATCGTTTCGGTATCGACCGCGACCGGCCCGGGACCCATCACGCCCGCGGGCAGGTCCTCTTCGTGGAAATAGACTGTCATCCCTGACGCCTTAGGCGAAGCCGCCTTGCGGCTCAATGACTGGTTTCGCGCGCGGTATGGGGGTACCGGGCCGCTGCGACGGATGCTGCCCGCGGCGCGACGGACGCCTTGAATTTTCTGTTCGCAGGACGTTCGCATTTAGGTTATATATTGCGCCGTTAGCGGCACGGGGCGAGTCTGTGCCCGGGGTGAACTGCGTCTCCGTCCGGCGCAAGGAGCCGGTGTAAACGGAGCGTGGACGACCGAAAGCGACTATCAGACAATGAGTTTCAACAAAGACCGCCGTGGCCATCGGGGGCGCGGTAAGCGCGATGATTTCGGCAATTTCGACAGCTTCGAACCGGCACCCTATGGCGGTGACAGCTATGGCGGCGGCGCGCCGCGCGGCGGCTTCGGCGATCGCAGCGGCGGAGACCGTGGGGGCGGTTTCGGCGGCGGCGATCGCGGTGGCGGCTTCGGCGGCGGCGATCGTGGCGGCGGTGGCGGCTTCGGCGGCGGACGCGGCGGCGGCATGCCGGCGCAGGTCGTCGGCGAGGGCAATGGCACCGTCAAATTCTTCAACCCGTCGAAGGGTTTCGGCTTCGTCGCACGCGACGACGGCGGCGAGGATGTGTTCGTGCATATCAGCGCGGTCGAACAGGCGGGGCTGCAGGGTCTGGCCTCGGGCCAGCCGCTCGGCTTCACCCTCGTCGAACGCAACGGCAAGGTGTCGGCCATCGATCTGAAGATCGAAGGCGAACCGATGCCGATCGAGGACAGCCCGCCGCGCCGCGACGACCGTGGCGGCGGCTTCGGCGGCGACCGTCCCGCTGCGGGCGGCGCCCGCGGTCGGCGCCAGCTGACCGGCGAGCGCACCTCGGGCACGGTGAAGTTCTTCAACACCACCAAGGGTTTCGGCTTCATCGCGCGCGACGACGGGCAGGCCGACGCCTTCGTCCATATCAGCGCGGTGCAGCGCGCGGGCATGACCGGCCTCGAGGAAGGCGACCGCGTCGCCTTCGACATCGAAGTCGATGACCGCGGCAAATTCGCCGCGGTGAACATCCAGCCGGCGCAGGACTGATTTCGGTCCCGAACGGATAGGGAAAAGGGCGGCCGCGAGGCCGCCCTTTTTCGTTGCGGGATGGCCGTGGGTGGTGAGCGAACCTTTTTTAAACCGTCGCCCCCGCGAAGGCGGGGGCCGCAGGCAGGCTTGTTCAGCGGCGCCGCGTAAAC
>JAEULK010000049.1 GCA_016793775.1 Sphingopyxis sp.
TCAGCACCGCGGGCAAATCGATCCGCTCCTCGCGCCGCCCGCCGCCCGCGACCTGCACCGACTGCTGGCCCAGCTGATAATCGCGCTCGGGCTCATAATGGCGCAGGCGGATCGTGCCCGGCAGGGCCGCCAGCGGCAGCCGCCGCACCTCCGCGCCGTCGACAGCCGCCTCGATCCGCCGTGCCTCGGCAAAATCGCTCAGCGCGACGGGTGCTCCCGCCAGATCGGTCGGCGCCAGCCGCCAATCGTCTGCCCCACCGACGAGCCGCACCCCATCGGCCTCGAACAAGGGCGCCAGTGCGTCGCGCATCCCGTCCCCCGACGCCGCATAGCCGCCGAAAACCGTTTGCCCCACGCATCGCCCCGCCTCGCCGAGCAGCGCGTCGCCGACGAAACCTACGTCCACCGGTCCCGCATCGGCCTCGACCTCGAACGTCAGCGCCGGGATGCGGTTGCCGAAACTGGCGAGTTCCAGTTCCTCGAACACCACATAGGCGAGCCCGCGAAAGGCGCTCGCCGATCCGATGCCGACCGCCGATGCGATCAGCGGATCGGGCGCCTGGTCCTCGCTCCCGTCGTACCAGCGAAAGACGCACCGCTCCTGGAACGTGCCGCTCGTGCCGCGGAGCAGATTGCCGTCGGCCCAGATCCGCCGGATCGCGCGAATCGGCCGCGACGACAGCGCCACCGCCAGCGACACCGCATAGCTGAACTCGGTGGTCGAGGGCCGCCCCTTGCCGCCGCCATGCTTTTCGCGCCGTTCGATCAGGTCGGTCGCCCAGATCACGCTCCCCGCGACGCGCATCGTCCCGAACAGCTTGGGAATCTGCTGGCCATAGGTCGATGCCTGGACCTTCAGATCGGCCAGCCGCGGCCCCTCGCGCCCCTTGGGCTTGAAGATCTCGGCGTCGATCTGCTGCCCCGCATAGGCCCCGATCGCCGCCCCCACCGGCCCGCCAAGAATTCCGCCGACCACCGTCAGCACCAGGGTTGCCATGATTTGCTCCCGAAAAATTGAGGGCCGCGCGCGGACGAAACGCGACGTTCTTTGCATCGTCATCCTGAACTTGTTTCAGGATCCATGGCCTGCCGTTTCCTTCGGCGCAGCGTCACATTCCAGCTCAGGTCATGGATGCTGAAACGAGTTCAGCATGACGAGAATGGCACGCCCGATCTCCATCCCAAAACCGCCACCGCTCGGTGGACCCCAAACCATCCCCCCACGGCGTCTCCACCACGCGTCGCAGCCCGGCATGCGCATGGATCAGGCTCACCGGCCCGATCAGCCCCAAATGAAATTGCCCCGCCGGCAACGCGATCAGCGCGACATCGCCGTCCCGCGCATCCGCTACGGAAGCGAACCCCGCCGCGACCAGCGCCATCTCAACCCGCCCGCGACCCCATCCCCGCAGCGGATAGTCGTCCGGCCGCATCAGCCGCACTTCCGCCGCCGCGTAAGCCGCCCAGACGACCCCGACGCAATCGAGTCCGGTCGCCGGATCATGGCCCTGCAACCGGAACCGCGCCCCGACCATCGCCCGCGCCGCCGCAAAGGCGCGGCAACCCACATCATCCACCGGGATAACGGGTCAGCAGATCATTGCCCGGCAGATGCGCCTCGCCGCGAAAATTGACCGCATTGGCAAAGCGCGCGCCGCATGTTGCGAGTTGCTTGTCGCACCCCTCGGTCAATCGCACCCGCGCCGGCAGCGCGGGCAGCACGCCCGGCACTTCGGCCAGCGTCAGCAGCGTCCCGTCGCCGGTGATCACCGGCGACGCCAGCCCGCAGGCCGCGCCCGCGATCCACAGCAATTCGCCATAGGCCATGCTTCCCGTCGTGACCGGCGCGTCGAGCGTCACGACGCGTCCCGCGACCGCGACGACACGCCGGACATGCGTCAGCGGGGACAGGTCGATCCGGCACGCCCGATCCCCCAGCGCCGCGCGGCACGAGGGCGAGGTCGCCGGGCACATCGGCGCGTCGAGCACGCGCACCACCCCCTGCAACTCCGCCGCAAAGGCCGATCCCTGCCGCTCGACCGCGCCCAGCTCGCCACGCGCGACCACGATCGGCGGCGCCGCATCGGGCGCGTTCCAGTCGATCACCATCAGCACCAGCTGCGCGCCATCCCAGCGCCCGGCATCGAGGTCCGCCGCCGCGATCGCGGTGCTGCTCACCGCCCCCTCCAGGTCCAGCGTCTCGACCTCGATGCTGTCCTTGGTTTCCAGCGCCGACGGCTTCATCCCCGGCGCCGCGCAGTACGGCGTGCCGCCGACCATCAGGTCCCGGTCGTGCGAGGTAAGACCGACGACCACCCCGTCGCGCCGCGCCAGCCGCCAGCACCAGGCGAGCGTCACCAGCTCCGCGCGCAGCCAGTCGGGCGCGGCGGTCGGCGTCATGCCGAAATCCCTTGCGGCGCGCGCACCTCGACCAGCGGCACCGTCGCCATCTCGCCCGCCAAAAAGGTCGCGCGGCTGACCTCCAGCCGGTCCTCGGCAAAGCGTACCGCCACGTCGAAGCGGAACCCGGCGCGCACCGCGACGCCCGCCCCCGGCGCCAGGTCGAGCAATAGCTCACCCGCCTCGGTCACGACAAAGGCCGCGGTCTCGACGCCGTCGACCGACACCCGCACGCTGCCCGCCACGGGCAGGCGGATCGTCCGCATCTGCACCGCGTCACCCGCCCCATAATGTTTCACCAGCGCGAACTGCCGCCGGCTGCCATCGCCGACCCCCAGCAACTGGTCGTCCGCCGCCGGCAAGCCCCCGTCCGCCGCCGAGCCATGATCGAACGGATCGCGAAAGCGAAAAGCCCGCGCCGCGCCGCGCCGCGCCCGAAAGAAATCGGTCAGCGCCCGCACATCGGCCTCGGACCGTATCCCCGGCCCCGCGTCGTAACGCATCCGCGCCTCGGCCCATTCGCTCGCGCGCTGCTCGTGCCCCGACGGAGAGCTCACGATCTGCGTCGAAAATTCGGTGATGCTCAGCGCCTCGCGCCCGATCGCCAGCGGGAAATCCACCGCATCAAAAGCCTGCACGTCATCCTCCCCGTCGAACCAGACAAAGCCGTCGCGCGCCACCTGCGGCAGCGCCCAGACGAACGTGCGCGCCACCCCCGCCCGCACGCTCGCCGCCGCCGCCTCGGCGATCGCCGCCCATTGACCGCGATCCTCCGCCAGCAGCACGAATCCCGAAAAATAATGTTGTTCTTCAATCGGATAACCCAGCCGCGCGACCATCGCCGCACGCGCCGGCCCGGTCTCCGCCCCGCGCTCGTTCGTCACCCAGTCATAATCCTCGAGCTGCAGCACATCGAAGGCCGGCGCCGCCCATCCCACCGGCACATTCGCCCGCCGCACCGCGGGGGCGGCCGGGTCGAGCACCGTCGGCAGGAAGACGAGCAAATGGCTGACCAGCCCCTCGACGCCCGCCTCGTCGCGGGCGGCGGCAACCAGCGCCGCGGTCGAGGCCGCCAGCAGCGTCCCCAACGCATCGAGCATCGCCAGCTGCCCCGCATCGAGCGCCCCGCGCACGTCGGCGATCGGCACGCTCGCCCCGCCCAGCGCCGCGCTCGTCGCCGCATCATAGCCGCAGATCTTGCCACCCGGATTGACCCACCACCAGGGCTCGCCGACCTGGAACTTCACCGGCAGTCCCGCCACCACCGCGACACCCACAAAAGCCCGCGCGACCAGCTGCAAATAGCCCATCGCCACCGCATTGGCCGGCGACAGCAGGGTCGATGGCGGCACCCATCCGGTCAGCGCGGGCGCGCCATCCGCGTCGCGCTGCTTCCAGTCGTTCCAGCAATAGGCGCCGAAATATTCGTACGACAGCGACCAGATCACCCCCAGCCCCGCCGCAACACATTCCACCGCAAAACTGGCGTGCCACGCCGCGCAGGGCGCATTGATCGTACCGCCTACCAGGCTCGCGTAAAAGCCGTCCCCCGACGCCTCGAGCCGCATATAATGGCTCATCCCGACATAATGGACGACGTCGCCGCGATAGCCGAGCGCGATCATCTGCCGCACCACCCGCGCCGGGGTCAGATGATAGCAATCGTCATAGCCGTTCGCGATCCCCAGCCGATGCTCGGGCAGCATCGCATCGCCGATCGCCAGCACCGACCCCGATCCCGTACAGGCGATCTCGCTCATCTCGGCCCAGCCCTCGACCGGCGCGGCGAGCACCCCCTCGCTGCCGTCGTAGCCGGGCGGCACCAGCGACACGAACATCCGATCGACATCGCCCGCCCACACCGGGTCGGCCTCGCCCGGCAGCAGATACCCTCCTTCGAGCGCGTCGAAATCGAGGCTCACCAAGGCATCCTCGCCCGTGCCTACGGCATAATTCCACAGCCGCACATACCAGGCACGCGGCTCCCCCGTCGCGTCGCGCCCCTCGATCGTCAGCGTCGGCCCGTGCAGCGCATCGAGCGCCTTCACCCCGCCCGACCGCCAGCGAAAAGAGAGCTGCATGTGCCGGAAATCACGCCTGGTCTCATAAGCGAGCAAGGGATGATCCCAGACATCTTCCGCCGCCCAGATCAGCCCCGCCAGATCGTGCTTGCGGTAAAACACCGTCTCGACCCGCAGCGCCGCTGATCCCGCCGTGACCACGCTCGCCATCATCGGCCGCGCGAAGTTTACCGTCCAGAAGCGCGGGTCGAACCGCTTGATCCAGCCCTTGCGGTGATGCGGCTCGGCCGCCACCAAGGCCCAGCCCATCAGCCTGCCTCCACCGCGCGCCGCACCGCGCGCGCCAATTGCCGCCCGGTCTGCGCCAGCCGCCCCGGCTCGCTTCCCGCCTGCCCTTGCACATTCACCGTGATCGCGATGTTGCGCACCGCACCCCCTGCCGCCTCGATCCGCCCGCTCGCGGTCGGCACGAACATCTCGGGCCCACGCTCGCCGACCCGGTACGCGCGCCCGGCGCTCACCGGCCCGCCCGTCGCCCGCCCCGGCGCTCCGGCAAAGGCGCCCGCGATCGCCGCCGCCAGCGACAGCAATCCGCCGCCCCCCGACGACCCGCCACCGCCCAGCGACGCCGCGATCCCGTTGGAGATCGCCGCGCGGGCGATCTCGTTCATCACCGACAGCGCGATGCGTTTCAGGTCCTCGAAGCCCAGCTTGCCGGTGACGATCGCGCGCGTCAGCGCCGCCTCGATCCGCCGACCCGCGGCATCGGCGCCCACCGCCAGCGGCCCTTCCAGCTCGGCGCGCAGCGCCGCCACGTCGCGCCGGAACGCGCCCGTGTCGGCCCGCACCGTCACCAGCATCTCGTCGATTTCATCGGCCATCGGGAAAAATCTCCATCATCGCCGCCAGCGCACCGCGCCCCACTGGCGCCGCGCCCTCCTCGTCGGCCCAGCCCGCCAGCACCGCTGCGACATCGGCCGGCGTCGCCGCCCAGAATCGATCGGGCGCCCAGCCCGCCAGCCGCGCCATCAGCCCCGCCAGCCGCACCGCGCCCGGCCCGAACGCGCTCATCGCCCCGACAATATCTGCCCGAGCAGCACGCGCAGCGCCGGCGTCACCGCCGCCAGCCCCGCGGCCACCACCGCCTCGCCCACCGCCTCGCGCGTCAGCGCCTCGGGCCGATCGCGCAGACAATGCCAGAACAGAGCCGCCAGCTCGCCCAGCCCCAGCCGCCCGTCGGCGGCGCGCTCGACCAGCGCGAACAGCGGCCCCAGCTCGCCCTCCGCCGCGACCAGCGCCGCAAAGCTCGGACGTAGGACATAGGCGGTATCGCCCACCCGCAGTTCCGCCTCGCCGCGCAGCATATTTGCCGCCGCGCTCACAGGCTCACCACCGGTCCGCTGCTCTCCAGGTTCAGCGTATATTGGCGCTCGCCATTATAATCGCCGGCATAGTCGAGCCGCGTCACCAGAAAGCGCCCCGCCATGCGTTCGCCGCTCTCGAAGCTCAGCTGATAATCGTCGATCGCCCCCGCCAGCGCATGGCCGCGCAGCCGCACCTCGGCGTCCGAGCCGGTGAAAATTCCCGCCGCGCTCACGGACACCGACCGCACCCCGGCGCCCGACAGCAGTTCGCGCCAGCCGCCCGAATCCTTGGTCGTGACGTTCACCGCCTCGCCGTTCACCGACAGCTGCGTCGTGCGCAAACCCGCGACCGTCGTGTAGGCGGGCGGCACCGCGCCGTCGCCGATCTTGAGCAAAAAGGCGCTCCCATTTTCGATTGCCATCGTCTATTCTCCTTGGCTCACAAGAACATCCGCAAACGGGGAGTCGCAGGATGCTGATTACGACTATTCTTCTCGCCGCCATGGCGCCCGCCTCGACCGCGCAGGTCGACACCACGCGCGCCGCCTTCACCAAATGCATGCGCGACGACATGCGAAAATCGCTCGAGGCCAAGATGGGCGACGCCGAATATGAAATGGCGGTGAAATCGACCTGCAGCGAACAGCGCGACGCCTTCCGCGCCGCGGTCGTCGCCTTCGGCCGCGCCGCCGGCGACAGCCAGAAGAACGCCGAAGAAGACGCCGACATGCAGATCGAGGATTATAACGCGAACTTCACCGACAAGTTCAAGGACTACAGCTCCTCGAACACCATGCCGGGCAGCGACTGATTGCTGCACTCATGCTGCACCAAAGCGTGCAGCATAAAACGGCTGTCCCTTCCCTGAAAGGGAGGGGTAGCGAGACTTGGGAACTTGTTCCCTAGGCTCAGGACTCATTAATCCAGAAAAGGAAGATGCATGCGAAGGTGACGGCGGCGAGGAAGACGTCGGCGCATCGGTCGTATCGTGTGTGGATACGGCGCCAGTCCTTGAGCCGGGCGAAGAGGTTTTCGATCCTGTGCCGCTGGCGGTAGAGGATTGGATCGTAAGGGAAGCGTCGCTTGTGGTTGCGATGGGTGGGGATGCAGGCGGCGATGCCTCGGGCGTCGAGGGTTTGCCGGAACCAGTGGCTGTCATAGGCGCGATCGGCGAGCAGGACGGTGGCCTCGGGCAGGTCCGGTGCCAAAGCCCTGGCGCCGATATGGTCGTTGCGCTGACCTTCGGTGAGCAGGAGACGCAGCGGACGCCCCCGGCCATCACACAGGACGTGCAGCTTGCTGGTCAGGCCGCCCCGGCTGCGTCCGATAGCGCGGGGTAGAGCCCCTTTTTGAGCAAGCTGGCCGCGGTGCGGTGCGCCTTGATATGCGTCGCATCGATCATCAGCACCCCGTCTCCATCCTTCGCCAGTTCGGTAAAGATGCGGTCGAACACCCCGAGCCGGCTCCAGCGGATGAAGCGGTTATAGATCGTCTTGTGCGGCCCATAGGCAACAGGCGCATCACGCCACCGCAGTCCGTTGCGGATGACGAACAATATCCCGCTCAATATCCGCCGGTCATCGACCCGTGGCACCCCGTGCGACAACGGAAAATGCGCTTCGATCCGGCGCATCTGCGACTCGCTCAGCAACAACAGATCACTCATGGCTGCACCTCCTGCAACCTTGAATCACCCTGCCAACCGTCGCGCAAACAATTTAATAGGTCCTGAGCCTAGTCGAGCATCGCCGTCCAGGCGCGCGAGACATGTTCGCGGCCGTTGGCAAGGATGCAGGCCGCCAGATCCTGGTCGTCGGCGAGCGCGATCCCGGCCTCGGCGCCCAGCACCGTCAGTGCCGTCGCCCATCCATCGGCCATCATGCAGCTATGGTGAAGTACGGTTGCCGAGCGCACGCCATTGGCGATCGGGCGACCGGTGCGCGGGTCGAAGCTGTGCGAATAGCGCGCGCCGTCGATGTCGAGCCCGCGGCGATAGTCGCCCGATGTCGCGACCGACAGGTCGTGCAGCGCCACGCGCCAGCCCGCGCCGGGCCAGGATGGCGGCACCTCGACATCGACCCACCAGGGCTGCCCGTCGGGGCGGATGCCCTCGCCGCGGAGTTCGCCGCCGACTTCGAGCAGGAAATGGCGGATCCCGTTCGCGCGTAGCCAATCGGCGGCGAGGTCGACGCCATAGCCCTTGGCGATGCCCGAAAGGTCGAGCAAAGCGCCCTCGTCGCGGCGGATGCGTTGCATATCGGTATCGAAATCGACGCCAGCGATGACAGGAACCGCCGAGAGAACGGCACCGGCCGGCGTGGACGCACCGAAACCCCACGCCTCGCTCAGCGCGCCGATAGCCACGCTGAAAGCCCCTTCGCTGGCGTGCCCGATCGCCAGGCCCGCCGCCACGACATCGGCGAATTCATCGGGAATCGCCTGCCATGACCCGGCAGGGCCGCGGTTGAAGCGCGCGAGGTCGGAGCCGGGCTCCCACTGGCTCATCTGCGCCACGACACGGTCGAGCGTCACCTGTACGCCCTCAGCCGCGCCCGCGGGCGGCGCAACGGCGTGCAGGGACCAGCCGGTCCCCATCGTCTCGCCCGTGAAGGTCTTGATGACCGCCCCGGCGTCGCGCGCCGCGAAGGCCGCGGGCGTCAACGCGCGAGGGATCAATATGCGGTCGGTCAGGGCGCCAGCACTTCCAGCGTCGCGACATAGCTCGCCCGGCGCGTCGGCGTGGCGCCGGCCGGCGGCGGGCCTTCGCCATCGCCCTCGACGCGCGGGGTGGTGACATTGACCCAATACATGCCGGGTTCGGCCATCGTCAGCACGACCTTGCCCTCGGCATCGGTCTTGAGGTCCATCTGGCCGAGCCGGTCGCGATAGCGGATGCCGCCGGGGATGACGGTGACCGGCAGCCCGGCGGTCGGCTTGCCGTCGAGCAGGAACTGGAAGGTCGCGGCTTCGCCCGCGAACAGGTCGTTGGGATGCGTCACCGGGACCAGTTCGATGCCCTTGCCGGTCGGCGCGAACAGCGTCGTCGTCGGCTCGCCCACCGTCACGAAAATCTCGTTGCGGTTGTTCGATTCGGCGGTCTGGACGTTGGTTGCGCCCGCCGGGATGCGCTCGGCGAGGTTGGCGGTCGTGGTGCCGCGTGGCAGGCGCTCGGTCTTGCCGGCGAGGTCGTAGCTGCCCATCACGCCATCGACGACCGACGCGATCTTCCAGGTGCCCGGCTTGGTCAGATGGACGTCGAAGGTGCTGCGATAGCGGCCGGTCGATCTATTCTCGATCACGGCCTCGTTGCCGTCGGGCGCCCAGGCCTTCACCGCGTCGAGCCGCATCGGCTGATGTTCGAAATAGAAGAGGTCGTTCGACACTGCGGCATCGACGGTCACCCAGACATCGTCGCCCGACAACACGGTCGACGAGGGCATCATCCACTGGCGGTGCGCGTTCGCCGGAACCGCGACCGTCGCCGCGAGCGCGACACTTGCCGCGAAACCCCAAAATTGCTTCTTCATCGTCCTGCCCTTTCGATTGATCAGCGGAAAGCGACCGAGACGGTCCCCAATTCGGTTTTGCCTGCGGCCCTGCCGCCCGCGCCGGCCCTGCCGGGCCAGGTGAAGGGAATGCGTAGCATTTCACGCCCGCCGACTTCGCGCGCGGCCTCGACGACGAGCACATAGTCGCCCGCCGCCATCGCGCCGATCTGGGCCCGGGTGAAGCTGATCTTGTGCGTGCCCGGCGCACGCGTCGCACCGGTGATGCCGTTGGCGGGGAATTTCATCGCGCGGCCCGAGGCGCGCCACCATTGCCGCACGTCGCGCAGCCATTTGGTGCCCTCATTGGCCTTCATGTCATGGTCGTACCAGACCGCGACCGTCTTGGGCGTCGCCCCGGCCTTCTCGACCCAGAAGGCGACATAGGGCTTGTGATATTCGGCGACCTTGAGCTGCGGAATATTGACCGTGACGTCCATCGTGGCGGGCTGCGCGGCGGCGAGCGTCGGCGCGGCGAGCGCCGCACCGAGCGTGCCTCCGATCAGGATTTTACGCGAGACTGGCTGCATGGACGGACTCCCTAGTGGATATAGATGATGGCGATGACGGCGGGGATCGCGAGCCCGGCGCCGACGAGCGGCCAGGTGCTCTTGCGCTTGGCCGAATGGAGCCAGAGCAGCACCAGCCCGGTAAGCCCGAAGATCAGGCAGGCGAAGGCGAAGATGTCGATGAACAGGCTCCATTCGCCGCCCGAATTGCGGCCCTTGTGGAGATCGTTGAGATAGGAGATCCAACCGCGGTCGGTGACTTCGCTCGTCACCTCGCCGGTGGCGCGGTCGATCGCGACCCAGGCATCGCCGCCGGGGCGCGCGGCGGGCAGATAGACTTCGTCGGGCGACCAGTCGGCCTCGGCCGTGGCGCGAACCGGGAAATTGGCTTCGACCCAGTCGACGACGGGTCCGGGCAGTGGCCCCTTGGCGTCGGTTGGTTCGGCCTTGGCGATCTGGCTCAACAGCGCGGGCGGCACCTGCGCCGCTTTTTCGGTGACGACCGGCGTGCCCTCGATATCGGCGGCGTGGTTCAGCGTAAAGCCGGTGACCGCGAACAAAATCAACCCGATCAGGCTGATCGCGGAGCTCATCCAGTGCCACATATGCAGCTGCTTCAGCCAAAAGGCCTTCCGGCTTTTCTTCGTCGCCGGGCGCTGGGGAGAGGGTGCGTGCATATGCTCGTTCTGACAGGAAGCGTTGCGGACGCCACTATCGAGAACGATTCTCAATTACAACAACTAATCCCGCATTTCCGGTCGCTTCGTCGCGGGCGCGTCATAGGCTCGGCAGGTCGAGCCCCTTTTCGCGCCCACAATCGATGGCTTCCTCATATCCCGCATCGGCATGGCGCATCACACCCGTAGCCGGATCGTTCCACAGTACGCGTTCGAGCCGCTTGGCGGCCTCGGCCGTGCCGTCGGCGACGATCACCATGCCGGCGTGCTGCGAATAGCCCATGCCGACGCCGCCGCCATGGTGAAGCGAAACCCAGGTCGCGCCCGAAGCGGTATTGAGCAAAGCGTTGAGCAAGGGCCAGTCCGAGACCGCATCGCTGCCGTCCCGCATCGCCTCGGTCTCGCGGTTGGGGCTGGCGACCGAACCCGAGTCGAGATGGTCGCGGCCGATCACGACCGGCGCTTTGAGCTCGCCTGAGGCCACCATCTCGTTGAACGCCAGGCCGAGCCGGTGCCGGTCGCCGAGTCCGACCCAGCAGATGCGCGCGGGCAGGCCCTGGAAACGGATTCGCTCGCGCGCCATGTCGAGCCAGTTGTGAAGATGCGCATTCTCGGGCAGCAACTCCTTCACCTTGGCGTCGGTCCTGTAGATATCCTCGGGATCGCCCGACAGCGCCGCCCAGCGAAACGGCCCGATTCCGCGGCAGAAGAGCGGGCGGACGTAAGCGGGGACGAAACCCGGAAAATCGAAGGCGTTCTCAACCCCCTCGTCCTTGGCCATCTGGCGGATATTATTGCCATAATCGGTGGTCGGCACGCCCGCCGCCTGAAAATCGAGCATCGCACGGACATGCACCGCCATCGACGCCTTGGCCGCCCTGGCGACCGCCGCCGGATCGCTCTCGCGCTTCGCGAACCACTCGTCGAGGCTCCATCCCGCAGGCAGATATCCGTTCACCGGATCATGCGCCGAGGTCTGGTCGGTGAGCAGGTCGGGGCGGATATCGCGGCGGACCATTTCGGGCAAAATCTCGGCGGCATTGCCGAGCAGCCCGACCGAAATCGCCCGGCCCTCGGCATGCGCGGCGTCGATCATCGCGATCGCCTCGTCGACGCTCGCCGCCTGATGATCGAGATAGCCGGTGCGCAGGCGCATCTCGATGCGGCTCGGCTGGCATTCGATCGCGAGGCAACTCGCGCCCGCCATCACCGCCGCCAGCGGCTGCGCGCCGCCCATGCCGCCAAGGCCCGCGGTCAGCAGCCAGCGACCGGCAAGGCTACCGCCATAATGCTGGCGCCCCATTTCGACGAAGGTTTCGTAGGTGCCCTGAACGATGCCCTGCGACCCGATATAGATCCACGAGCCCGCGGTCATCTGGCCGTACATCGCCAGCCCCTTGCGATCGAGCGCGTTGAAATGCTCCCAGTTCGCCCAGGCGGGAACAAGGTTGGAATTGGCGATCAGCACGCGCGGCGCATCCGCGTGGGTGCGGAACACGCCGACCGGCTTGCCGGACTGGACGAGCAGCGTCTGGTCGTCGTCGAGCCGCTTCAGCGTCTCGACGATCCGGTCGAAGCTTTCCCAGTCGCGCGCGGCGCGGCCGATGCCGCCAT
>JAEULK010000079.1 GCA_016793775.1 Sphingopyxis sp.
CCCGGTCAACCGCCGCGAATATGGCCCCGGCCAGCACGGCCAGCGCCGCAAGGGCAAGGTGTCGGACTTCGGCATCCAGCTCCGCGCGAAGCAGAAGCTGAAGGGCTATTACGGCGACATCACCGAAAAGCAGTTCAAGAAAAATTATTTCGAAGCGTCGCGCATGAAGGGCGACACCGGCCAGAACCTGATCGGTCTGCTCGAACGCCGCCTCGACGCGGTCGTCTATCGCGCCAAGTTTACGCCGACGATCTTCTCGGCGCGCCAGCTGGTCAGCCACGGCCACGTCTATGTGAACGGCGTGAAGTGCAACATCGCCAGCCGCCTCGTGAAGCCGGGCGACGAAGTGACCCTCGGCAAGAAGGCGCAGGAAATGGCGCTGGTCGCCGAAGCGCAGAGCCTGCCCGAGCGTGACCTGCCCGAATATCTGGCGGTCGATGGCACCAAGGCGACCTATGTCCGCGTGCCCACGCTGGACGAGGTGCCCTATCCGGTGAAGATGGAACCGAACCTGGTCGTCGAATTCTATTCGCGCTGATCCGGCGGTTCATCGCAAGATACAAAGGGGCGGTCCGGAAACGGGCCGCCCCTTTTGGTTTTAGGTGGTTGCCGGCGTTTCGTTCTCCGTCACCCCGGGCTTGACCCGGGGCCTGCCTTTTCTTTTATGCGACGTTGGAAGAAGGAAGGCGGGTCCCGGGTCAAGCCCGGGATGACGACGTCATAAACCTCGGTTACCGACCCACCACGCACCAAGCTTGCATTTACGCTGCACCCCCGCCATATGCGCGCCGGGAGTCGGGCGGACGTGGTCTTCGCCAACCCGGTCAGGTCCGGAAGGAAGCAGCCGCAACGAATTCGCCGCGGGTCGTTCCGGCTCCCACCCATTTCCCCCTTCGACAAGCGCGCCGACCGTCCCTAATACGGACCGCATGAGCGATTCCGCCGACGACGAACCAGTGATGCTGGGCATGGATTTGCCCGAGACGCCCGCGCCTTCGGCGCAGTCGGGGCCGTACCGCGTCCTCGCACGCAAATATCGCCCGCAGACCTTCGCCGAACTGATCGGGCAGGACGCGATGGTGCGCACGCTGGGTAACGCCATCGCGCGCGACCGGCTGGCGCATGCCTTTCTGATGACCGGGGTGCGCGGGGTCGGCAAGACGTCGACCGCGCGGCTGATCGCCAAGGCTCTGAACTGCATCGGCCCCGACGGGCAGGGCGGGCCGACGATCGATCCCTGCGGCATATGCGAGCCGTGCCGCGCGATCACCGAAGGGCGCCATATCGACGTGATCGAGATGGACGCCGCTTCGAACACCGGCGTCGACGATGTGCGCGAGATCATCGAGGCGGTGCGCTATGCCGCCGTGTCGGCGCGCTACAAGATCTATATCATCGACGAAGTGCATATGTTGTCGCGCAACGCCTTCAACGCGTTGCTGAAAACGCTCGAAGAGCCGCCACCGCACATCAAGTTCCTGTTCGCCACCACGGAAGTGAACAAGGTCCCGGTGACGGTGCTGTCGCGCTGCCAGCGTTTCGACTTGCGCCGCATCACCCCCGACATGCTGTTCGCGCATTTCAGTTCGATCTTACAGAAAGAAGGCGTCGAGGCCGAGGCGCCTGCGATCTGGCTGATCGCCAATGCCGCCGAGGGCTCGGTGCGCGACGGTCTGTCGATCCTCGACCAGGCGATTGCGCATGCCGATCTGGACGGCGGCGGCATGATTGCCGCGGCGCAGGTGCGCGTCATGCTCGGCCTCTCGGACCGCTCCTCGATCGCCAATCTGATGGCGACGATCCTGGAGGGCGACGCCGGCGGGGCGATAGACCTGGCGCGTGGGCAATATGCGCTGGGCATCGAACCGGTGGCGATGGTGCGCGGGCTGATGGACCTGACCCACGCGGTCACGCTCGCCAAGGTAGTGCGGCACGACGATCCCGCGCTGGCCGAGGCGGACCGTGAGCGCATCGCCGACTGGGCGCAGAAACTGGGTTTCGCACCGCTCAACCGGCTGTGGCAATTGCTGCTCAAGGGGCATGACGAGGTGCTGCGCGCGAACAACCCGCTCGAGCATCTCGAAATGCTGCTGCTGCGCGTGATCTATGCTGCGGCGATGCCCGATCCGGGCGAGCTTGCGAAGATGCTGGAGACGGGCAGTTTCCCGACGGCGCCGTTACCCGCGCCCGCGTCCCCGGCGCAGGAAACGGTCGCGAGCGCGCCCGAGCCGGTCGTGGCCGAGAGCGAAGCGCCGGCATCGGCGCTGACCGTTGCGCAAATCTATCAGTTGCTCGAAAGCACGGGCAATCATCGCCTTGCGGTGACGGTGCACGATCATCTGCGGATCGTCACGCTTGAGCCGGGCATGCTCGTCTTTGCGGCCGGACCCGGGATCGACGCGAATTTTGCGCGCGACCTGAGCGAAGTGATGTTGAGCGCGACCGGCAGCCGCTGGCAGGTGCGGAGCGGCGAAGGCGAGGGGAGGCCAAGCCTTGGCCAGATCCGCACCGCGAGCCTGGCCGACAACGACCAGCGCATCCGCGAACTGCCCGTGGTGAAGGCCGCCTTGGCCGCTTTTCCCGACGCGAGGCTTGTCGAGGGCGACGACAATCGCCATAGGTCGAACCCATGAAATCGATGGAAGACATGATCAAGGCGGCGCAGGAAGCCGCCGCCACCGTCCAGGCGCAGATGCAGGAGGCGCAGGCGAAGCTCGACAGCGTCGAGGTCGAAGGCATGTCGGGCGGCGGCCTCGTCCGCATCACCGCGACCGCCAAGGGCCGCATCAAGGCGATCTCGATCGACGACAGCCTGATCGTCCCCGCCGACAAGCAGATGCTCGAGGATCTGCTTGCCGCCGCCTTCAACGACGCACGCGAAAAGGCCGATCAGGCGAGCAACGCGGAAATGGGCAAGATGACCAGCGGCCTGCCGCTGCCGCCGGGTTTCAAGCTGCCTTTCTGACCGCTAGCACGCGCGCCGTTCACGTCAGCGACATTGAATGACGGGCAAGTTACGCCATATTAGCGGTAACACAGCCATAAGAAGGACGGCGTGCCGACCCAGGGCGCTGCTCCAGGAGCCATGATGAGCCAGACTTACCCCCTGTTGCCGCTGCGCGACATTGTTGTTTTCCCGCATATGATCGTGCCGCTGTTCGTCGGTCGCGATCGCTCGGTCGCCGCGCTCGAAGTCGCGATGGAAGCCGACAAGGAGATTTTCCTCGTCGCCCAGCTCGATCCGGGCGAGGACGATCCGCAGCGCGACGACCTGTACGACGTCGGCGTGATCGCCACCGTGTTGCAGCTTCTGAAGCTTCCCGACGGCACCGTCCGCGTGCTCGTCGAGGGCAAGGAGCGCGCCAAGCTCGTCGCGCTCGAAAATGACGACAAGGCGGTGCTCGCACGCGTGACGCCGATCGCCGATGCCGAGGACGACAGCGTCGATACCGCCGCGCTGATGCGCTCGGTCGTCGACCAGTTCGAAAATTACGCCAAGCTCAACAAGAAGATGCCCGCCGAAACCGCGGTGCAACTTTCGCAGATCGAAGAGGCCTCGCGCCTCGCCGATTCGGTCGCGGGCAATCTCAACATCAAGGTCTCGGACAAGCAGGCTTTGCTCGTCGAGGGCCAACCCGCCAAGCGCCTTGAAATGGTCTTCGCCTTCATGGAGGGCGAACTCGGCGTGCTGCAGGTCGAGAAGAAGATTCGCGGCCGCGTGAAGCGCCAGATGGAAAAGAGCCAGCGCGAATATTATCTCAACGAGCAGCTCAAGGCGATCCAGCGCGAGCTGGGCAACGACAATGGCGAAGGCGGCGACGACCTGGCCGAACTGGCGGTCAAGATCGAGGGCATGAAAATGTCCAAGGAGGCCAAGGCCAAGGCGCAGGCCGAGATGAAGAAGCTGCGCGCGATGGCGCCGATGTCGGCCGAAGCCACGGTCGTGCGCAACTATCTCGACACGCTGATCGGCCTGCCCTGGGGCAAGAAGTCGAAGCTGAAGAAAGATATTGCCGCCGCCCAGGCGGTCCTCGACGACGACCATTATGCGCTCGAAAAGGTCAAGGACCGGATCGTCGAATATCTGGCGGTGCAGGCGCGCACCAACAAGCTGAAGGGGCCGATCCTGTGCCTCGTCGGCCCGCCGGGCGTCGGCAAGACCAGCCTCGGCAAGAGCATTGCGAAAGCGACGGGACGCCAGTTCATTCGCCAGTCGCTGGGCGGCGTGCGCGACGAGGCCGAGATTCGCGGCCACCGCCGCACCTATATCGGGTCGCTGCCGGGCAAGATCGTCACCAACCTGAAGAAGGCGGGGACGATGAACCCGCTGTTCCTGCTCGACGAAATCGACAAGCTGGGCCAGGATTTCCGGGGCGATCCGGCGTCGGCGCTGCTCGAAGTGCTCGACCCCGAACAGAATGGCAAGTTCCAGGACCATTATCTGGAAATCGACGTCGACCTGTCCGACATCATGTTCGTGACGACGGCGAACTCGCTCAACCTCCCGCAGGCTTTGCTGGACCGCATGGAGATCATCCGGCTCGAAGGCTATACCGAGGATGAGAAGGTCGAGATCGCCAAGCGTCACTTGGTCGCCAAGCAGGTCGAGGCGCACGGGCTGAAGGCCGGCGAGTTCGAGCTGACCGAGGAGGGTCTGCGCGATCTGATCCGCTATTACACCCGTGAAGCCGGTGTCCGCACACTCGAACGCGAGATCGCCAAGCTCGCGCGCAAGGCCTTGCGCAGGATTCTCGAAGGCAAGGTTGAGAGCGTGGTCGTAACGCCCGACAATCTCGCCGATTTCTCTGGGGTGCGAAAGTTCAAGCATGGCATGGGCGACCTGGAGGACCAGATCGGCGCCGTCACCGGCCTTGCCTGGACCGAGGTCGGCGGCGAATTGCTGACGATCGAGGCGGTCACCGCATCGGGGAAAGGCCAGGTGCGCACCACCGGCAAGCTCGGCGAAGTGATGACCGAGTCGGTGCAGGCGGCGCTGTCCTTCGTAAAGGCGCGTGCGCCGAGCTATGGCATCAAGCCCAGCCTGTTCGCGCGCAAGGATATCCATATCCATTTGCCCGAAGGTGCGGTGCCGAAGGATGGTCCGTCGGCTGGCGTCGGTATGGTCACCGCGATGATCTCGACGCTGACCGGCATCGCCGTGCGCCGCGACGTCGCGATGACCGGCGAAGTCACGCTGCGCGGGCGCGTGCTGGCGATCGGCGGCCTCAAGGAAAAACTGCTCGCGGCACTGCGCGGCGGCATCACGACAGTGCTTATCCCTGAGGAAAATGAAAAGGACCTGGTCGAGATTCCCGTCAATATTACCAGCGGACTCAAGATCATCCCGGTCAGCCATGTCGACGAAGTGCTCGCCGTGGCGCTGGTCAGTCCGGTCGAACCGATCGAATGGACCGAGGCCGACGATCTCGCTGCCTCGCCGCCGATCGCGGCGGCGACCGACCCCGAAAGTGCGATTCGTCATTAACCACGGTCAAGGGGGGGCTTTTCGTCGCAAAAACGTCATTTTCACCCGTTTTGCCCCCTTTTTTGCTTTGACAATGGGGGGGCAAAGCGCGTTAGTGACGCCCCATGGCTTGGGCCATGAATCATTCAACCAACGAAAGCAGGGGTTCCTTAGGCATGAACAAACAAGACCTGATCGCCGCAGTCGCTGACTCGAGCGGCCTGACCAAGGGCGACGCGAGCAAGGCAGTGGAAGCTGTGTTCGACGCGATCACGGGTTCGCTGAAGAAGGGTGGCGAAGTCCGCCTCGTCGGTTTCGGCACGTTCGCCGTCAGCAAGCGCAAGGCCTCGACCGGCCGCAACCCGCGCACCGGCGAAACGATGACCATTGCGGCGTCGAACCAGCCCAAGTTCAAGGCCGGCAAGGCCCTCAAGGACGCCGTCAACTAAGTTGGCAGGCACCTTTTGGTGAAAAATAATTCGGGTCGTGGCGCAAGCCGCGGCCCGATTTGTTTATGGGGCTGTCCAGCGGCAAAATCGCCGTTGCAATCGCCACCGCAGCGGCTATGGACGTCCGGCTTTCGGACGCGGCATCGCCGCTTCGGTCCGGGACGGGCGCGTAGCTCAGCGGTAGAGCACACCCTTCACACGGGTGGGGTCACAGGTTCAATCCCTGTCGCGCCCACCACGGGCCCAAGGTGAAACCCCCGATGACCGGGCCATTCATCAGCTATTCAATGCGATCGCCCTAGGACGTGGCTATGTTCCGCACGATCACCCTTTCGCTTGCCTCGGCCTTCCTGCTTGCCGCCACGGCGCCCGCCACGGCGCGCGGCGACCGCGACCAGGATCATCTTCGCGATGCCGCGGCGCAGGGACAGGTCGTGCCGCTCGGCAAGCTGATCGCCGACGTCCGCAACCGCTCGCCCTATCGCGACATGACATTCCTCGGCGGGGCGCAGTTCGACCAGCAGCGCATGGTCTATACGCTGAAATTCATGGACGGCAGCCAGGTCGTCGTCGTCTATGTCGATGCGCGCACCGGCCGCATCGTCGGGCGCAAGCCCTGATATCTTCCGTCACGACATTTGCGATGACCGCGACGAGTGGTACACAGCAACAAAAGCGGCCGGGCCAGACCCGATCGCGCTAGGAAAGGCGCTTGAATGCGGATTTTGATTGTCGAAGACGAACCCACGCTGGGCCCGCAGCTGAAAGCGACGCTGGAGGGAGCGGGTTATGCCGTCGATCTCGCGACCGATGGCGAGGATGGGCATTTCCTGGGCTCGACCGAAAATTACGACGCGGCGATCCTCGACCTCGGCCTGCCCGAAATCGACGGGCTGACGGTACTCGACCGCTGGCGGCGCGAGAAGCGCAATTTCCCGGTGCTGGTGCTGACCGCGCGGGACAGCTGGTCCGACAAGGTGGCGGGACTCGATGCCGGCGCCGACGATTATCTCGCCAAGCCCTTCCAGACCGAAGAACTGATCGCGCGCCTGCGCGCGCTGATCCGCCGCGCCGCGGGCAATGCGTCGAGCGAGCTAATCGCGGGCAAGGTGCGCCTCGACACGCGCTCGGGCCGGGTGACGCTCGACGGCGAGCCGGTGAAGCTGACCGCGCAGGAATATAAGCTGCTGTCCTATCTGCTCCATCACAAGGGCAAGGTCGTGTCGCGTACCGAGCTGATCGAACATATTTACGATCAGGATTTCGACCGCGATTCGAATACGATCGAAGTGTTCGTCACGCGCATCCGCAAGAAACTGGGTGCCGACATCATCACCACGATCCGCGGCCTGGGCTACCAGCTCGACGATCCGCAATAGGCCATGGCGGAGGCCGACGTCGCCTCGACGATCGCGACCGAAGCAGATGCTGCGGCGAAGCACGCCGCGCTGACGAGCCGGATCACCGGCTCGCTGGCGCGGCGCATGATCGCGATCGCCGCGATCTGGATTTCGCTGTTGCTGCTCACCGGGGGCTTTGCGCTCGACCGGGTGCTGGTCGGTGCGATCACGCGCAATTTCGATTCGAACCTCGAATATGTGCTGATGAGCATGATCCGCTCGTCCGAGATCGGCCCCGACGGCGAGGTGCGGATGATCGAACCGCTCGGCGACCCGCGCTTTCTAGAACCCTATAGCGGGCTTTATTGGCAGATCAGCGGGGGGCGGCAGGAACCCTATCCGTCGCGCTCCTTGTGGGAACGGCGGCTCGACACGTCGGACAAGCACGACGACCAGCAACTCCACGTCTATGACAGCAACCAGTTTCCCGACGAGGAATTGCGCGTCGCCGAGCGCGACGTCGTTCTGCCCGGCAGCACGACCAAATGGCGGTTCCAGATCGCCCAGTCGCGCGAGGTTTTGCAGGTGCAGACGCGCGCGGTGCGCGGCACGTTGATCCCCAGTCTGGCGCTGCTCGGGCTCGGGCTGATCCTGCTGGCGGCACTCCAGACCTTTTACGGCCTTTGGCCGCTGCGCCATATCCGCCGCGCTATCGCGGCGATGCGCGGCGGGCAGCAGCGCCGCATCGTCGCGCCGCTGCCGCTCGAGGTGCAGCCGATAGTCGACGAACTCAACGCGCTGCTCGCGCACAACGAAAAACAGGCCGAGGAGGCGCGGCTGCACGCCGGCAACCTTGCGCATGCGTTGAAGACGCCGCTCACCGTACTCGTCAACAGCGCGACCGGCGACAGCTCGGACCTTGCCGACACCGTGCGGCGCGAGGCGGCGACGATGCAGCGCCAAGTCGAGCATCATCTCGCCCGCGCCCGTGCCGTGGGGCGTCGCGGCGCGGCACAGGCGCGCGCCAGTGTGCGCGAGAGCGTCGATAGTGTGTCGCGCGCGGTGGCCTTGCTTTATCCAAACGCGCGGCTCGATGCCTCGGGAGACAAGGAACTGGTCGCGCGCGTCGAGCGGCAGGACCTGGACGAACTGATCGGCAATCTGCTGGAAAATGCAGCCAAATATGGCGGCGGCAGCGTCTTCGTGACCGTCCAGCACGAAGGCGGCATGGCCGAAATCCTCGTCGAGGACGACGGTCCGGGCATTTCGCCCGCCGACCGGGTGCGGATTTTCGACCGCGGGGTGAGGCTCGACAGCGGCAAGCCGGGCACGGGATTGGGGCTGGCGATCGTGCGCGACGTCGCCGAAATCTACGGCGGCAGCATCGCGCTCGAGGAGAGCGAGGATCTGGGCGGGCTGCTGGTGCGATTGCGGTTGCCGGCGGGGTAGGGGAGGGCTGCTTTAGGGTAGGGCGCGGCCCTCTAAATCTCGTCATGCCGAACTTGTTTCAGCATCCATGGCCCGAACTCGAATTTCGCGCAACGTTGAAGGAAGCGGCAGGTCATCGATGCTGAAACAAGTTCAGGATGACGATGCCATCGATGTCGCGTTTCGCGTGAAATCGGTCTCAGGCCGCCGTCACCACCAGCCCGCGCTGCACCCCCGGCCGCGCCAGCCCGGCGTCGAGCCAGTGCTGGACATGGCCGAAGCGCTCGAACCCGACGATCTCGGCCGCGTCGTAAAAGCCGATCAGGTTGCGCACCCAGCCGAGCAGCGAGATGTCGGCGATGCTGTAGCCCGCGTCGATGATCCATTCGCGCTCCGCCAGCCGGTCGTTCAGCACGCCGAGCAGCCGCGCCGATTCCGCCGCGTAGCGGTCGCGCGGGCGCTTGTCCTCATAGTCCTTGCCGACGAATTTGTGGAAGAAGCCGAGCTGGCCGAAGATCGGCCCGGCGCCGCCCATCTGCCACATCAGCCACTGGATCGTCTCGTAGCGCGTCGCGGGGTCGGCCGACAGGAACTGGCCCGACTTGTCGGCGAGATAGATCAGGATCGCGCCCGATTCGAACAGCGCCAGCGGCTGGCCACCCGGCCCGTTGGGGTCGAGGATCGCCGGAATCTTGCCATTGGGGTTGAGCGCCAGGAACGCCGGATCGTGGCTCTCGTTCGCCATGATGTCGATGCGGTGCGGCTCATAGGCGAGGCCGGTTTCTTCCAGCATGATGCCGACCTTCACCCCATTTGGCGTCGGCGCCGAAAAGAGCTGGAGCCGGTCGGGATGCTCGGCGGGCCATTTCGCAAAGATCGGATGCGTCATGCGTCCTGCTCCCTCTTGGCCTTCTGGTGGTGGCGGATCACTTCCTCGATGATGAAGCGCAGGAATTTTTCGGTGAAATCGGGGTCGAGGTCGGCGTCGCGCGCCAGTTCGCGCAGCCGCCCGATCTGGCGCTCCTCGCGGCCGGGATCGGCGGGGGGCAGGCCCTCGCGCGCCTTGAGCTCGCCGACCGCCTTGGTCACCTTGAACCGCTCGGCAAGCATATAGACGAGCGCCGCGTCGATATTGTCGATGCTCTGGCGATAGCGGCTGAGTTGATCGTCCATGCGCGGCTCCTCTGATGCCCGGCACGCTTGGCACCGCGCGGGGGCCACTGGCAAGCCGAAAGTCATTGCAAAATGGCCTTTGCACGGCCAAGGCTCGCCGCGTCATGAGTGCCGAAATCCACCGCCTCCACGGCGAAAAGCCGCCTTCGCTCGATCCGATGATGGCGCTCGTCGCCGCCGACATGAACGAGGTCAATGCGGTCATCCTCGACCGCATGCAGTCCGAAGTGCCGCTGATCCCCGAACTCGCCGGACACCTGATCGCGGGCGGCGGTAAGCGCATGCGCCCGATGCTGACGCTCGCCTGCGGCAAGCTGCTCGACTATCCGGGCCGCCGCCACTGCAAGCTGGCCGCCGCGGTCGAGTTCATCCACACCGCGACTTTGCTCCACGACGATGTCGTCGACGGATCGGACCTCCGCCGCGGCCGCAAGACCGCGAACATCATCTGGGGCAACAGCGCCTCGGTGCTGGTCGGCGACTTCCTGTTCAGCCGCGCTTTCGAGGTGATGGTCGAGGACGGCTCGCTCAAGGTCCTCAAGATCCTGAGCCGCGCCTCGGCGGTGATCGCCGAGGGCGAGGTCAACCAGCTCTCGGCGCAGCGCCGGATCGAGACCAGCGAAGACCAGTATCTCGCGATCATCAACGCCAAGACCGCCGAGCTGTTCGCCGCGGCATGCAGGATAGCCGCAGTCGTCGCCGAGCGCGACGATGCGACCGAGGCGGCGCTCGACAGCTATGGCCGCAACCTCGGCGTCGCCTTCCAACTGGTCGACGATGCCATCGACTATGTCTCCGACGCCGAAACGATGGGCAAGGGCGTTGGCGACGACTTCCGCGACGGCAAGGTCACGCTGCCCGTGATCCTCGCTTACGCGCGCGGCAGCGCCGAGGAGCGCGAATTCTGGAAACAGGCGATCGTCGGGCACCGCAGCTCGGATGAGGATCTCGCTTATGCGACCTCGTTGCTCCACAAGCACGACACGATCGCCGACACGCTCGCAAGAGCGCGCCATTATGGCCAGCGCGCGGTCGACGCGATCGGCGGCTTCCGCGCGAGCCAGGCCAAGGCGGCGCTGACCGAGGCCGTCGCATTCGCGGTCGCGCGCGCCTACTGACCCTCCCATGGCGATGATGGGCCCAGCGGCGGAAAGCCCCAACGCCTATATCGCCGCTTTGTCGGGCTGGCAGCTGGAACTTTGCACGATGCTCCGCGCGGCGGTGATGCGCGGAGCTTCTTTCGACGAGACGATCAAATGGACCAACCTCGTCTTTTTGGCGAACGGTCCGTGCATATTGATCCGCGCCGAAGAGCATCGCGTGCTGCTCGGCTTCTGGCGCGGCAAGAGGCTCCGCGACATCGAACCGCGGATCAGGGCGAGCGGCAAATATGAGCTCGGCAATCTGGTGCTGACCGCAGACACCGTCGTCGATCCCGCGCTCGTCGAACGGCTCGCCGTCGAAGCGTATCGACTTAATTTCGAACTCGGCAATCCGTCGACAAGGACATGAGCCTCGTCCTGCCGATCGATGCGGTGCTGCCCGATATCATGGCTGCGCTGACGCTGAAGCCCAATGTCGTCGTCGTCGCGCCGCCGGGCGCGGGCAAGACGACGCGCGTCGCACCCGAAATCCTGAAGCAGCCTTGGTGCAAGGGCGCGGTGTGGCTGCTGTCGCCCCGCCGCCTCGCCGCGCGCGCCGCTGCCGAACGCATCGCCGAAGAGACCGGCACGAAGGTCGGCGACCTCGTCGGTTATGCGACCCGCCTCGACAGCAAGCAGTCGAAGGATACGCGGCTGCTGGTGATGACGCCGGGGCTGTTCCGCAACCGCATCCTCGACGACCCCGAACTGGCGGGGGTCACCGCGGTGCTGTTCGACGAGGTTCACGAGCGCAGCCTCGACGGCGATTTCGCCCTGGCGCTGGCGATCGACGCGCAGCAGGGGCTGCGCGTCGACCTTCGCCTCGTCGCCATGTCGGCGACGCTCGACGGCGCGCGCTTCGGCGCGTTGCTGGGCAATGCGCCGGTGGTGCGGAGCGAGGGCAAGAGCTGGCCGCTCGACCTGCGCCACATCGGCCGCCGCGCCGAGGATCGGCTCGAGACCGGCATTCTCGCTGCGGTACGGCAGGCACTCGCCGACGAGCCCGGGGGCGATATCCTGACCTTCCTGCCCGGCGCGGGCGACATCGAACGCGCGGCGACCGCGGTCGAGGAAGCGCGGCTGCCGCTCGTCGTCCACCGGTTGCACGGCCAGATCGATCCGGCGCTGCAACGCGCCGCGCTGGTCCGCGACCCCGGCGGCCAGCGCAAGCTGATCCTCGCGACGAGCATCGCGGAGACCAGCCTGACGATCGAGAGTGTCCGCATCGTCATCGACGCCGGGCTGTCGCGGCGTCCGCGGTTCGACAAGGCCGCCGGGATCGCGCGGCTGGTCACCGAACGCGCGAGCCAGGCGTCAGCGACGCAGCGGGCAGGGCGCGCGGCGCGGCAGGGCCCGGGGGTCGCCTATCGCCTGTGGGAAGCCGCAGCGACGACGGGCATGCCGCCCTTCGACCCGCCCGAAATCCATGAGAATGACCTGATGCCCGTCGTGCTCGACTGCGCGAGCTGGGGCATCGTCGATCCGCGCCAGCTGGGCTGGCTCGACCCGCCGTCGCCCGCCGCGATTTCGGAAGCGAAGACACGGCTGCAGGCGATCGGTGCGCTCGCCGCCGACGGGCGGATCACCCCGCACGGCCATGCGCTCGCCGCGATCCCGCTGCCGGTGCCGCTCGCGCACATGATCCTCGATGCGGCGGCGGCGGGCGAGGCCGAACTCGCCGCGCGGCTCGCGGTGCTGCTCACCGAACCGGGGCTCGGCGGGCGCGGCGTCGATGTCGAGGGACGACTCCAGCGCTGGAAAGGCTCGCGGAACGACCGCGCCGAGGGGGCATGGCGGCTCGCGCGGCGGCTCGCGACGCTGGCCGAGAAGCGCGTCGAGGATGGCGCGCCGCTGACCTCGCGCTCGGTCGGCGGCTGGATCGCGACCGCCTGGCCCGACCGCGTCGCGCGCCAGCGCGCCGGGCAGCGCGGCGAATATCTCAGCGTCGGGGGGCGGGCGTACAAGCTCGATCCGATCGATCCGCTCGCGGGCAGTGAATGGCTCGCCATCGCCGATGCACAGGGCCATGCCGCGGGTGTTCGCATCCTCGCCGCCGCGCCGATCGCGCAGGTCGAGGTCGAAGCGATCTTCGCCGATCGCATCGTCGCGCATTCGGGCAGCAGCTATGACGGGGCGAACGACCGCGTCGACCATCGCCGCGAACGCCGCCTCGGCGCCATCGCGCTGACCAGCGGCAAGGCGGCGCGCGAGGAAAGCGCCGCGGACGATGCCGCGCTGCGCCTCGCGGCGGTGCGCGACAAGGGGCTCGGGCTGATCGGCTGGGGGCCGGCGGCGCAGGCGCTGCGGCTGCGCGCGTCCTTTGCCGGGATCGATGCGCTATCGACCGCGGCGCTCGCCGACAGCATCGACTTCTGGCTGGCGCCGCTGCTCCCTGGTTGTCGGGGGCTGCGCGATATCGGCGATCGGAGGCTGACCGAGGCGCTGATGGGGCAGCTCGACTGGTCGGCGCGGCAATTGCTCGAGAAGCGCGCGCCCGACGATTATGTCACGCCGGCGGGCAGCCAGCACAAGATCGACTATGGCGCCGACGGCGGGCCGCAGGTTTCGGTGCGGGTGCAGGAGATGTTCGGGCTGGCGCGCCACCCGACCGTGGGCGAACCGCCGGTGCCGCTGGTGCTCGCGCTGACCTCGCCCGCGCACCGCCCGATCCAGACGACGCGCGACATCGCAAGTTTCTGGAGCGGCAGCTGGCACGAGGTGGCGCGCGAGATGCGCGGCCGCTATCCCAAGCATAGCTGGCCCGACGACCCCGCGACCGCGCGCCCGACCTTGCTGACCAAGGCGGCGCAGGCGCGGCGCGACGGTTCGTGACGATCACCCTTTTCGTCGGCGCGGCGACGCGCTAAGGCGCGGCACAGGCTCCATCCGAGGACGAGATCATGAAAGCCCGCATTTTCCAGAAGCCCAAGAACGCGATGCAGTCGGGGCGTGCGGGCACGCAGCGCTGGATGCTCGAATTCGCGCCCGCCGAGGCGCGCAAGGCCGATCCGCTGATGGGCTGGGCGGGCAGCGGCGACACGCAGCGCCAGCTGCGGCTGGGCTTTGCGACGCAGGAAGAGGCGGTCGCTTATGCGGAGCGCAACGGGATCGACGCCGAAGTGATCGCGACTCCCGAGCGGAAGCTGAAAATCCAGGCCTACGCCGACAATTTTCGCTGAATGGCCGTCGCCATCGCGAGGGCGGGGGCCGCAGTCGGCCTTACGCTACCCTGCCAGCGGCCCCCGCCATTGCAGGGCGAAGCCCACTATTCGCTGGGCGGCGATTATTCGGCCTCAGGCTGCAACAATTTGTGCAGATGCACCACGACATATTTCATTTCGGCGTCGTCGACGGTGCGCTGCGCGGCGCTGCGCCACGCCTTTTCGGCGCTCTTGTAGTCGGGATAGAGGCCGACGACGTCGAGGTTGTGGAGATCGACGAAGTCGAGGCCCTGCGGGTCGCTGACGCGGCCGCCGAAGACCAGGTGCAATTTGCTCATCTTGGTGTCCTAGCGCTTTGAGACTGGGGAGGGGATGCGGGCGCCCCTATTCCGCAACGCGCCAATAGGCAAGCAAGCTGTCCTCCGGCTGTCGTTCAGGCGTCCTTGTCGCCGCCGCCCTTGGGCAGCAGCGCGCCGAGCAGCGCGCCGATCGCCACCGCCCCCGCGACGAGCGCGATCGGCTGTTTCTCGGCGACGTCTTTCAGCTTCGAGTTGGCGCGCTTGGCCTGCGCCTTGCCCTTGGCGAGCGCTTCGCCGGCGGCGTCGCGGGCGACCGCGGCCTGTTCGGCGCCCTTGGCGGCGAGTTCGCTCGTCGCGGCGCGGGCGCGCCCATAGCCGTCCTGGATGCGCGCCTTCGCCGCTTCGGCGGTCTGCTTGGCATTTTCGGCGGTTTTCTGTGCGACTTCACTCACTTTCGCGGTGGTTTCGCGGGCGGTTTCACTGAGCGGTTTCATCCTGGTCCTCCGTAATTTCACTATCTTCACCCACATCCTGGTCGTGGGGGCGTATCTTTTCGAGGCCCGCTTCGGCGAGGTCGCGCAGTTTGCGGCCCACGCGCGGGGCATGCTCCCTGATCGGATCGCGGAACAGCCAGGCTAGCCCCGCCGCGGCGGCAAGAGCGATCGGCAAGCGGTTGTTCCTGAACTGTTTTTGGACGGCGTGCGCCGTATCATCGACCGCGGCGCCGACATTATATCTGCCGCGCTTGTAAAGCGACTTGGGCTTGAGCGCCTCACCCGCGACGCCGAGTTTGCGGCCGAGTTCGGCGCGCTCGATCATCGCGCGGCGCGCGGCGTTGACGAGGCGGGCGCGTGAGGGGCGCATCAGTCATCCTCTCCGGGCAAGAAATTGTCGCGGAAGGCCGCCTTGACGTCGGCGTAGTGGAGCTGCGCGCGCCAGCCGCAAAAGGCGGCGACGAGCAGCAGCACCGCAACGACGATCAGCGTCGCGAGCAACGGCCCGACATATTGCGCGAGCACGAGGATCGCGCCGAACGCCAGCGCGAGCATCGCGACGACCAGCGCGCTGCCCGCAACGAAACCCCAGGCGGAGGTCCAGCCGATGCCATGATAGGCCAGCGCGCCGCGCGCCTTGAGCAGCGCGACCTCCGCCTCCGCCGCCGCCTGCAGATTATCGACGACGTCGCCGACGATCTTTTCGAGCGGCACCGGCGGCGGCGCGATCGGCCGCCCGTCGGGCGCATAGCCGTGGCTCACGCGGTCGAGCGTGCCCTGATCGGACGGGGCAGGAGGTTCAGGCTTTGCGGGCGGCATCTCGCTGGGTCAGGATCAGTCGCTGCTCGAACCCTTGAGCAGGCGCGCGAGCACGAAGCCGATCACCGCTGCCGCGCCGACCGAAACGGCGGGGTTCTTTTTTACCAAATCCTTGGTCGCGGCGGCGAGTTCGTCGAGATCCTTCTTGTCGAGCGTGGTCGCGAGTCCGGCGACGGTCGAGGCGGCCGAACGGGCATAGTCGCCGTACTGCTTGCCGAATTTGCTGTCGACGGTGCCGGCGCTGTCCTCGAGCATCTTGGCGAGGTTGCCGACGGCCTTGGCGGCCTTGTCCTTGCCCTTGGTCGCGGCGTCGCGCGCCTTGACCTTCGCTTCACCCGCGAGGTTGCTCGCGTCGGCCTTCAACGAGGCGGCCTTCTTCGACGCTTCGGATTTGATCGTGGCGCCGGTGGCGGCGAACTGGTCGCGGATCGGGGTTTCCTTGGCGGCCTTCACCGTCGCGGGCTTGCGCGCGGGGGCGGCCTTGGTTGCGCCGGCTTTGGCGGGAGCTTTGGGCGCCGGCTTCTTGGCGGCGGGAGTAGCGGCTTTGGCCATGGTTCGTCCTCTTCTCTGTTCGGGCGCGGCGGTGTCGGCCAGACCCATCCCTGTCTCTGCGATAATATAGCAATAGGCGCTGAATGGTTCCATAGCGCGCCAAAATTCCTATGCATATTGCCTTGTCGCGATGCCGCCGATAACAGGCGGGCGCCTTTCCCACACGGCCAGCGTGGCCGCCAGCAGGACGATCCTCCATGACCGCCATCATCGACATCCACGGCCGCGAAATCCTCGACAGCCGGGGCAATCCCACGGTCGAGGTCGATGTGCTGCTGGAGGATGGCAGCTTCGGCCGCGCCGCGGTGCCCTCGGGCGCCTCGACCGGCGCGCACGAGGCGGTCGAACTGCGTGACGGCGACACGGCGCGCTATCTGGGCAAGGGCGTGACCAAGGCGGTCGCGGCGGTGAACGGCGAGATCGCCGACGCGCTGATCGGCCTCGATGCCGAGGACCAGCGCGAGCTCGACATGGCGATGATCGCGCTCGACGGCACCGCCAACAAGGGCCGCCTCGGCGCCAATGCGATCCTCGGCGTCAGCCTTGCCGCCGCGAAGGCCGCAGCCGACGCGCGCGGGCTACCGCTCTATCGTTATGTCGGCGGGGTTTCGGCGCGCACCTTGCCGGTGCCGATGATGAACATCATCAACGGCGGCGAGCATGCCGACAATCCGATCGACGTGCAGGAATTCATGATCATGCCCGTTGGCGCCGGCAGCATCGCCGAAGCCGTGCGCTGGGGCAGCGAGATTTTCCACACGCTGAAGAAGGGTCTCTCGGCCAAGGGCCTCGCCACCGCGGTCGGCGACGAGGGGGGCTTCGCGCCGAACCTCGCGTCGACGCGCGCCGCATTGGACTTTATTGCCGCGTCGGTCGACGAGGCCGGGTTCAAGCTGGGCACCGATGTCGTGCTGGCGCTCGATTGCGCCGCGACGGAATTTTTCAAGAACGGCAAATATGAGATCAGCGGCGAAGGCCTGTCCTTGAGCCCCGAGCAGATGGCCGACTATCTGGCGGCGCTGGTCGCCGATTACCCGATCAAGTCGATCGAGGACGGGATGAGCGAGGATGACTTCACGGGCTGGAAGGCGCTGACCGACCTGATCGGCGACAAGTGCCAGCTCGTCGGCGACGACCTGTTCGTCACCAACCCGGCGCGGTTGGGGCAGGGGATCAAGGACGGCCTCGCCAACTCTTTGCTGGTCAAGGTCAACCAGATCGGTACGCTGTCGGAGACATTGGACGCTGTCGATATGGCGCACCGCGCGCGTTACACTGCGGTGATGTCGCACCGCTCGGGCGAGACCGAGGATTCGACGATCGCCGACCTGGCGGTCGCGACCAACTGCGGCCAGATCAAGACCGGCAGCCTCGCGCGCTCGGACCGGCTCGCGAAATACAACCAGCTGATCCGCATCGAGGAAGAGCTGGGCGACATGGCGCGTTATCCGGGGGCGTCGATTTTCGGCTAGGTCCGGTCAGGACAGCGAATAAAAGGGGTCATCCTGGTCGTCGATCGCGAAGGGGCCGCCTGCGGTCCGCTTGCCCCGCACGACTGCCCGCACTTCGGGAGTGCCCCAAGTCTTGCGTTCAATAGCGGCCGTTTCGATCGCGGGCTTCGGGTCGTGTATCATTGGGGCCTCCGGATTGGCGTCGAGATAGATCGGCTCATGCCAGAAAAGGTCCGACAAACAAAGCTTTCGCTTCGGCGGCACGATCGGGGCCGGCTACTGGCAGCGTGGGCCGGCCTTTCACTCCCCCTTCAGATACTTATCGAACCACCCGATCGTCCGGCGCAGGGGGTCCAGCTGGTTTTCGCGCTTCTGGAAACCATGGCCTTCGCCGGGGTAATAGATCGTCTCGACGATATTGCCCTTGGCCTTGAGCAAGTCATGGACCTCCTGCGCCTGACCGCGGGGGACGCGGATGTCGTTTTCGCCCTGGATCGTCAGCAGCGGCGCCTTCGCCGCCTTGAGGTAGGTCAGCGGCGAGGCGGCGTCATAGACTTCGGGGTTTTCGTCGGGGGTGCCGAGCAGCGCGCGCTGATAGGCGCGGAGCAGTTCGTCCTGGTCGCGGTACATGGTGCGCCAGTTGATGATGCCGAACCATTGCACCGCCGCGGCGAATTCGTCGGGGGTGCGGCCGATCGCCATCAAGGTCATGAAGCCGCCGTAGGAACCGCCAAAGATGCCGACCTTTTTGTCGTTCACATAGCCCGACTGGACGAGGAAGGTCTTGGCCGCGACGGTGTCCTTGAGGTCGCCGCCGCCGAGGTCCTTCACATTGGCCTCCTGGAACGCCTTGCCGTAACCGGTCGAGCCGCGGAAATTGGGCTGGATCACGACATAGCCGCGCGTTGCGAAGGCGGTGGCGTAGCGCGAGAAGCCGTCCTGCGACTGGCCGGTCGGGCCGCCGTGCGGCAGCACGATCGCCGGATTGCTGCCGTCGCGCTTCAGGTTGAAGGGCATGGTGACGACCGCGCTGATCGGCGTGCCGTCGAAGCTTTTGTAGGTGACGACCTGCGATTTGGGCAGCGTCGCCGGGGTCAGGCTGGCCATGGCGAGCGGTACCACTGGAATGGCCTTATTCGCCGCGAGGTCATAGGCGTAGAGCATCGTCGGCGAGTCCGCGCCGCTGCGCGTCACGAACATCCGCGTGCCGTCGGGCGAGATGGCGGCGAGGCCGGGGATCGAGGCGCGGCCGGGATCGAGTACAAGGTCGGTCTTCGCCATGGTGGCGAGGTCGACGCGCGCCAGGGTCGAGCGGCCGTCGTTGTTGGTGCGCACGAACATCGCCTTGCCGTCGGGGGTGACGATGTCGCTGGTTTCTTCCCACGGGGTCTTGGGCAGCCATTGCCATTTTTTCGTCGCGACGGTGTAGGCGCCGGCGTGCGGCTGGCCGGTGCCTTCGTCGGTGGTCACGGCGAGCACCGCGCCGTCGGGGCTCGCGCCGCTGGCGGCATAGATGGTTTTGGGTTTGGCGAGCAATTTCGTCGCGGCGCCGGTTGCGGCGTCGATGCGCCAGATTTCGGCGACGGTGCTGTCGACGTTCGAGCGGTTGGCGATGATCGCCTTGCCGCCGTCGATCCAGGCGACGGCGCCCCAATTATAGGCGGGGTCCTTTTCGGCGGTGAGATTGCGGATCTTGCCGCTCGCATCCATCACCGCGAGATTGCTCTGCCCCTCGCTCTTGAGCTTGGTCGACAGCGCGACGAGGCCGCCCGTCGGGCCGACGAGCAAAGCGTCCTCGCGCCGGTCCGGAGTGTTGGTCAGATTCTCGACCGCGCCGCCGGCGACCGGGACGCGGTAGAGGTCGTAATATTCATTGCCGCCGACATCCTGCACAAAATAGAGCCATTGGCCGTCGCGCGAGGCCGCGAGCCCCGATTGCGCATCGTCCGACTGGGTCAGTTGCACCGGCCAGCCGCCGTTCGCATCCATGCGCCAGATATTGGCGCGGCCGGTCAGGTCGGTGGCGATGAACATCGTCTTGCCGTCGGCGCTCCACGCCGCGTCGTAGAGCGAGCGCGTGACCCCGATATCGTCGAGCGGCACCGCGCGCGCGTCGGGATTGGCGGGCGAGGCGATGCTCTGCGGATCGGTGATCGGGCGGTCGGGGGTCGCGACCTGCGCCGCGAGGGGCGAGGCTGTGGCGAGCAGCATCACGGCAAGAATCGAGCGCATCGGTAAACTCCCTGTTTGGTCCGATGCGCAGACTATCGTGTGGAAAAGCAAAGTATAGCGGCTTGACCCCGCGAATCACTTGTGATTCAAGGGCCAGGATGACGCAGCGCCACAAAGTACGGAAATCGGTGAACCGGGCCATCGGTCCCACCATCGCCGTCATCGCGGTGCTGGCGATGATCGGTTATGCGATCTTCGGACCGACCGGGCTTTACGCCTGGGGCGATTATGGCCAGTCGGTTGAAAAGCAGCGCGTCGTGCTTGCCGAACTCACCAAGAAGCAGAATGAGCTCAAGAACCGGGTCAGCCTGCTCGACCGGCGCCGCGTCGATCCCGACTTGGCCGACGAATATGTGCGCGAGAAGCTGGGGGTCATGCACCCCGACGAGATCGCGATCCCGATGGACCCCGCCGACCAGCCCTGAAGGGGCTTTTGCTGCACCCTTGCTGCATAGGTATCCCTGGACCCATGAGGGGTCCAAGCGGGCGTTGCCAAAGGCGCGTCGGCTCTCCTATAGGGAGGCCCTGCCGTAACGGCTAACCGCAAAGGAACCCGCCTTGGCCAAAGCACCCGCGCGCAAGACTGCTGCGCCGAAAAAGCCCGCTGCAACCCCCGCGCCCGCGACCAATCGCGACCGCCCGAAAGACCCCGCGCCCTATGACGCGACGCCGGAGGAACTGGAGACATTCTATCGCGAAATGCTGCTGATCCGCCGTTTCGAGGAGAAGGCGGGGCAGTTGTACGGGCTAGGGCTGATTGGCGGTTTCTGTCACCTCTATATCGGCCAGGAAGCGGTGGCGGTCGGGCTCCAGTCGGCGCTCGACGGCGAGAAGGACAGCGTCATCACCGGCTATCGCGACCATGGCCATATGCTCGCCTATGGCATCGATCCCAAGGTCATCATGGCCGAGCTGACCGGGCGTGCCGCAGGCATTTCGCGCGGCAAGGGCGGGTCGATGCACATGTTCAGCGTCGAGAAGAAATTTTACGGCGGTCACGGCATCGTCGGGGCGCAGGTGTCGCTCGGCACCGGCCTGGCCTTTGGCCATAAATATCGCGGCGACGGCGGCGTCGCCATGGCCTATTTCGGCGACGGCGCGTCGAACCAGGGCCAGGTCTATGAAAGCTTCAACATGGCCGAGTTGTGGAAGCTGCCGATCATCTTCGTGATCGAGAACAACCAATATGCGATGGGCACCTCGGTCAACCGCTCGTCGGCCGAGGACCAGCTGTATCGCCGCGGCGAAAGCTTCCGCATTCCGGGTATGCAGGTCGACGGCATGGACGTGCTCGCGGTGCGCGGTGCCGCCGAAGCGGCGCTCGAATGGGTGCGCGCGGGCAAGGGGCCGGTGCTGATGGAACTCAAGACCTATCGCTATCGCGGCCATTCTATGTCCGACCCCGCCAAATATCGCAGCCGCGAGGAAGTGCAGGCGGTGCGCGACAAGAGCGACGCGCTGGAACATCTGAAGAAGGTGATGCTCGACGCCGGAATCGCCGAGGAACGGTTCAAGGACCTCGACAAGGAAATCCGGGCGATCGTCGCCGAGGCCGCCGACTTTGCCGAAAGCGCGCCCGAACCCGAATTGCATGAACTATATACCGACGTGCTGGTGGAGCAATATTGAGATGGCCATCGAATTGAAGATGCCGGCGCTGTCGCCGACGATGGACGAGGGCACGCTCGCCAAATGGCTCGTCAAGGAAGGCGACACGGTGAAATCGGGCGACATCCTGGCCGAGATCGAGACCGACAAGGCGACGATGGAATTCGAAGCCATCGACGAGGGTACGATCGCCTCGATCCTGGTCGCCGAGGGTAGCGACAATGTGAAGGTCGGCACCGTGATCGCGACGATTTCGGGCGAGGGCGAGGAAGCGGCGGCGCCTGCTGCTGCGCCGGCGCCCGCGCCGGTCGAGGAACCCAAGGCTGCCGAACCCGCGCCTGCGCCGGCGCCGGCCCCGACGCCTGCTCCCGCGGCGGAGAAGCCGGCCGCGACCGAACGCGCCTCCGACCCCGCGGTCCCCGAAGGCACCGCGATGGTCAAGACGACCGTCCGCGAAGCTCTGCGCGATGCGATGGCCGAGGAAATGCGCAAGGACGACCGCGTCTTCGTGATGGGCGAGGAAGTCGCTGAATATCAGGGCGCGTACAAGGTCACGCAGGGCCTGCTCGAGGAATTCGGTGCGCAGCGCGTCGTCGATACCCCGATCACCGAATATGGCTTTGCGGGTCTCGGCACCGGCGCCGCGATGGGTGGGCTGAAGCCGATCATCGAATTCATGACGTTCAACTTCGCGATGCAGGCGATCGACCACATCATCAACTCGGCGGCGAAGACCAATTATATGTCGGGCGGCCAGATGCGCTGCCCGATCGTGTTCCGCGGTCCCAATGGTGCTGCCTCGCGCGTCGCGGCGCAGCACAGCCAGAATTACGCGCCCTGGTACGCCAGCGTCCCTGGGCTGATCGTGATCTCGCCCTATGATGCCGCCGATGCCAAGGGCCTGATGAAGGCCGCGATCCGCAGCGAGGATCCCGTGGTCTTCCTCGAGAACGAACTGCTTTACGGCCGCAGCTTCGACGTGCCGGCGGTCGACGATTTTGTCCTGCCGATCGGCAAGGCGCGGATCATGCGCGCGGGCAGCGACGTCACCATCGTCAGCTATTCGATCGGCGTCGGGCTCGCGCTCGAAGCCGCCGATGCGCTCGCCGCCGAGGGTATCGATGCCGAGGTGATCGACCTACGCACGCTGCGCCCGCTCGATACCGTCACCGTGCTCGCGAGCCTGAAAAAGACCAATCGCCTCGTCGTCGTCGAGGAAGGCTGGCCGGTTTGCTCGATCGCCAGCGAACTGGCGATGGTCGCGATGGAGCATGGCTTCGACGACCTCGACGCGCCCGTGATGCGCGTGTGCAATGAGGATGTGCCGCTGCCCTATGCCGCCAATCTGGAGAAGGCGGCGCTGGTCGACACGCCGCGCGTGATCGCGGCGGTGAAGGCGGTCTGCAATCGCGCCTGACGCGCCGGACGCGCCGCTTTATCCCGACATCCGCGACCCGCGCGTGATGGTCGCGGTGCCGCGCGAGCGGCGCGCGGCGCTCGCGGCGCTCTGGGGACTGGCCGAGCGGCTGACCAAATTGCTGACCGACGCGCGTGAGCCGCTGATCGGGCAGATCAAGCTTGCCTGGTGGCGCGACATGATGGTGATGCTCGCAAGCGATCCCGCGGCGCTGCCCAAGGGCGAGCCGTTGCTTGCCGAGCTTCAGGTGAGCTGGGCAGGGCAGGGCGGTCTCGACGCGCTGGTCGATGCCGTCGAGGCGATGCTGCTCGCCGAGGACGGAGCGGGGCGTAGCGCCGCCGCGATCTCGTTCGGCGACGCGCTGTTCCGATTGTCCGGCGGCGGTTCGGGCGCGCGCTGGGGTTTGCTATGGGGCGCGGTCTTGCAAGAGGGCGAGGTCGATGCGCGGCAGTTATTTGCCGACGCGCGTAACCGGCCGGTGCCGCCGCGCATATCCTTTTCCGGAAAGTCGCTGATGATGCTCGATCGCTGGGCCACGGCTGTCGCCGCGGCGGATGGCGAGCGGCGCTGGCGAAGCGAGGGACTGTTGCTGTTTCGCGTCGGATTGATCGGCCGCTGACGAATAATGGTTGCCGGGGCTGGAAAAGGCGTGCGCGAACATCTATCTAGTGCGGTACATAATAGGGTCGCAGGGGACGAGACATGTTCAACGGGCTGATCGCCTATCTCGATTCGATCAAGGCGCGCGACCCCGCGCCGCGTTCGCGTTGGGAAATCATGCTCTATCCCGGGCTGCTCGCGGTCGGCATGCATCGGATTGCGCACTGGCTGTTCGAGGCCGACCTGTTTTTCCTCGCGCGCTTCGTCAATCATTTCTCGCGCTTCCTGACCGCGATCGACATCCACCCGGGCGCGAAGATCGGGCGGCATCTGTTCATCGACCATGGTTTCGGCGTCGTGATCGGCGAGACCGCCGAGATCGGCGACAATGTCTCCATCTATCAGGGCGTGACCCTGGGCGGCACCGACCCCGCGAACGGCATCGGCGGCAAGCGCCACCCGACGCTGGCGCATGACGTGATCGTCGGGTCGGGGGCGCAAATCCTGGGTCCGGTCATGGTCAACGCCCGCGCGCGCATCGGCGCCAATGCGGTGGTGACCAAGGACGTGCCCGAGGGGGCGGTGATGGTCGGCATTCCCGCGCGCTCGACCCTGGTCGATGCCAGCGAATATGCCCGCGAATTCATCCCTTATGGCACCTGCAACGAGACGTTCGATCCTTCGACGCAGAAGGTCGAATTGCTCCAGTGCCAGCTCGAACAGCTCCAGAAGCAGATCAAGGCGCTGGCCGCCGAGCGCGATACCGTCGTTGCCGCCGAACCCGCACCGCGCAAGGGGCGTAGCCGCGCCTGATGGGGATCGTCACCCCCTGGCCCCATGTTCCATCGCTGCCGCAGCAGACGGCGTTCGACCGCCAGGAATTGACGCGCATCCTCGACCTTTATGGCCGCATGGTCGCGGCGGGGAAATGGCGTGATTATGCGATGGATTTCCAGCGCGACGTCGCGGTCTTTTCCTGTTTCCGCCGGGCATCCGAACGCCCCGAATATCGCATCGAAAAACGCCCCGCCTTGCGGAGCCGCCAAGGCATGTGGGCCTTAGTCTCCGAAGCCGGGGCGATCTTGAAGCGCGGGGACGAGCTTGCGAATGTGCTCGCCCCCGTCGAACGCAAGCTTATGAAGCTGGTATCGGACTAGGCTGAACCGTCGCCGGCAGCTGGTTGGCGAGGTTTGCGGGCAGGAACCCCACCACCACGCTGCGGGCGTTCTGCCAGAAGGCCGAGAGCAGCAGCAGCGCCGAGCCGATCACGAAGGCGGTCAATGCGACATTGAGTTCGACCGCGCCGAAGGTGCGGAACAGCTCGGTCAGCGCGAACAGCACATAGGCGAGGGCGGAGACGAGCAGAGCACGGCGGTCGATCGCCAGCGCGATGACCCCGAACAGGATATAGACACCGATCACCAGCACCGCGGCGCTGCTGCCGATATCGCTGCCGTCGGTAACGCCGAGGAGGTGGAAGATCGGATGGGCGATCATCGGCGCGGCGAGCAGGTGGAGCCAGAAGGCGACGTCGCTGCGGCGCGTCTGGCGCACCCGGTCGCTGCGGTCCCACCACATGGCGAGCGCGAAGACGCCGATCCCGGCGACGAGAACCAGCGCCATCGGCAGCGTGGCGCTGTCGCGCGGGAAGCCGGTGATCGACAGCACCAGGGCGACCGCGGTCGCGGCGAGCGCCGCGGTACCGGCGGCGACGGTGATCGGCACCATGAAGCGGCGCCAGTGGAACCACGTCGCGCCCGCGGTGATCAGCGCCATGCCGCCGATGATGATCGCACCGACCGTTTCGTCGGGCCGGTTGCCGAATATCCGCTCGCCATGTTCGACGAGGAAGCCGACCATCGAGGCGAAGACGCCGCCCGCAAAGGCGAGGACGAGCACGATGCTGGGCAGCGCCATGCGGCGTTTGCGGGTGAAATATTCGGCGAGAAACCAGGCCGAGGCGGCGACGAACACGCCCGCGAGCGCGGTGTGGATCGACTGGCCGATCCACGCGACCGCGACGAGCAGGATCACCGCGGCGATGCTGACGAAGATGTCGTTGAAACCGGTGATGAGGCGGAATGATTCCTCGTCCGGCCCGGGGGCGGCGCGCACCGACGCGACATGCGCGCGGAAAGCGGCGACCGCCTCCGGCGTCATGACCTTTGCGTCGACCGCGGCTTGCAGGTCGCTTTCGCTATACATTTGGGGTCGTCCTTCTTGTCCGATCCCCTTGCCCCACGAGGTTTATGGCACAACTGTATTAGTGACGCAATACAATAAATCAGGTGAAGATGCTGGCGGCGGCAAGCCGGTCTCGCTGGGCGCTCGTGATGCGATCGACGAGGCGAATGGCCAACGGGTAAAGAAGCAGATTGGTCGCCGAATAGAGCATCGAGAGGATCAGCACTTCGCGCTCTTCGTCGGGGGAGACGGCGTCGAACGACGCCATGGCCGCCACGATGCTGACCGCGACCGAGAAGGACCAGAGGCCCCACCAGCCGACGAGCAGGCCATTGCCGCCGGAAAGCCTGTCGCCGCCGCGGCCGTGGCTGGCGTTCCAGATCTGGCGCATCGCCCGATAGGGGCGGACGAAATTGGCGAACGGGACAAAATGCCACCCGACCGCCCATGCCGGGGAAAAGGCGAAGCCGGGCACGTGCGCCGCCTTGATGTTCGCGGCGGCGCGATAGATCCACAGGCAGAAGATCACGCTTGTCGTCAGCTCGAGCAATATGTCGGTGGCCGCCACGCCGAAATAGAGCGCATTGGGCCCCTCGACCACGGCGTCCTCGGCCAGCGATACATAGCCGTACAGCTCGGCGACCTGGCCGACCAGGACCAGCTGGATCACGACGAACCCCGCGACGAGCAGGCCTTTCACGAGCCTGCCGCGCCGCTGGAGAAGGGCGATGCCTTCGCCCAGGGTCATGTCGATCATAAACGCCCCCGCGACCGGCGGCACCCGCCGGGCGCCTCGCCGATGCGGGAACCGTCTATCAGGCTCAGCCCAATGCTTGCAAGGCGCGCATCACCGCCATCGACTGTTCGCTGCCCGACTGCGGCACGGTCTCGCCATTGCGCTCGATGATCTTGTCCCACGCCGCGGCGACGCCCTCGGGGGTACGCTCGTCCTCGGGCAGCGCGACGCCGGGGGTCATGGTGACATAGGCGGCGTGGAACGCACCGGCGCCGGCGCCGATAATCATGTTGGTCGGCGCATCCTCGCTGACGAGATAGAGCGCCGCCGGCACGACATTTTCGGGCGTGAATTTCTCGAACAGCTCGGCGGGGAAGATATCCTCGGTCATGCGGGTGCCCGCGACCGGCGCGATGGTGTTGCAGCGGATGTTGTACTTCGCGCCTTCGAGGTGGAGCGTCTTGGTCAGCCCGGCGAGGCCCAGCTTGGCGGCGCCATAATTGGCCTGGCCGAAATTGCCGTAGAGGCCGGTCGACGAGGCGGTCATCAGAATGCGGCCATAGGCCTGCTCGCGCATCAGGTCCCAGCACGCCTTGGTGACATTGGCGCTGCCGCTGACATGCACCTTCAGCACCAGGTCGAAATCGTCGGGGGTCATCTTGGCGAAGCTCTTGTCGCGCAGGATGCCGGCGTTGTTGATCAGGACATGGACGCCGCCCCAAGCTTCCTTTGCCTTGGCGACCATTTCGACCATCTGCTCATATTCGGTGACGCTGCCGCCGTTCGACATGGCGGTGCCGCCGAAGGCCTCGATTTCCTCGACGACTTTCAGCGCGGCGTCCGAATGGCCCGTGCCGTCGCGCGATCCGCCCAGGTCGTTGACGACGACCTTGGCGCCGCGCCGGGCAAGCTCCAGTGCATAGGCGCGGCCGAGTCCGCCGCCCGCACCGGTCACGATAGCAACGCGGCCGTCAAATTTGATCGTCATGATGGTCTCCCGAAGCGGGCGGCCGAACGGTTGCCCGAAAAAACTGGCCCGTCCTTAGCCGTTCGCCGCGCGCAGACAAGGGGTGATCGGAAAAGCGCAGGCTGCAACGAAAATGTAATGCAAATGACGTGCAACTGTCACAGAGACGTCATAACAGCGCCGCGAGATTGTCACCCTTACGCAATGGAGCAATTCCCCGATGCGCCACCTTCTGCTTGCCACCGCCGTTTTCATCGTTCCGGTGGCAACGCCCGCATTCGCCACCGAAAGCGCGCAGGGACCCGTGGACAAGGCTCCTCCGGCGGCCGAGGCGAAGACCGAAAAGGCGCCCGAGAAAAAGTCCGATTGGGAATTCAAGCCGCGCTGGCGCCTGCAATATGACTGGGCGAATGTCAGCGGCCCGGCGGGGCTCGCCGGAACCGGCAATTCGGAAGAACTGCGCCGCGCCCAGCTCGGCGTCGATATCAAGATGCCCGGCGGCTTTTCGGCGCGGGTCGAGGGCGAATTCACCGCCGACCCGATCGAATTCGTCGATGCCTATGTCGCTTGGAACGGCGACGGATTCAACGTCACCGCGGGACAGCAGAAATTCTTTTCGCCGCTCGACGACATGACGAGCGATCTCAACACCAGCTTCACCGAGCGCGCGGCACTGGTGACCGCCTTCAACTTCACGCGGCGCGCCGGCCTGTCGGCAGGTTATGCGAAGGGCGATTTCCAGGTCAACGGCGGGGTCAGCACCGACCCCTTCATTCAGCTCGACGATGTGGAGGACAACAGCATATCGGCCGATGTGCGCGCGGTGTGGATGCCGCAGCTGGGCAAGACGAAGCTGCATCTGGGCGCCGCCGGGCACTGGAAGCAGCGCCGCGATTCGGAAGTCGTCCCGGTTCGCTACCGTCAACGCCCGCTCGTCCATTCGACCGAAACGCGCTACGTTGCCACCCCCGGCCTGCTCGCCGAGCGCGAGCAAACCTATGGCGTCGAGGCGGCGGGCGTGAACGGCCCGTTCCATTTCGCCGGCGAAGCCTATTGGCAGCATGCGAGCCGCGATGGCGCGAGCGATCCGACCTTCTTCGGCGCCTATGCCGAGGTCGGCTTTTTCCTGACCAGGGGCGACAGCCGCCCGCTGAAGGGCGGGCAGTTCGGCGCGATCAAGCCGAAGAAGGCGTTGGGCGACGGCGGCATCGGCGCGGTGCAGATCAACGCGCGCTACGACTATCTCGACCTCAACGATGCCGGCATCACCGGCGGCACGCAAAAAGGCTATATGGCGTCGATCGTGTGGTCGCCGACCAGCTGGATGCGGGTGATGGCGCAATATGCGCGGCTGAATTACCGCGACGCGGCGATCGCGGTGGCGGGCGACCGCGATTATGGCGTCGACGTCGTCGGCGCGCGGGTGCAGTTCACGTACTGACAGGCCGAAACGGCAAGCGCGTCAGCTCTTTCCCGAATCCAGCGCATAACCCGCCGAGCGCACGGTGCGGATGATGTCCGCGGTGCCGGGCAGGTTGATCGCCTTGCGCAGACGGCGGATATGCACGTCGACGGTGCGCAATTCGATGTCGCTGTCCTGGCCCCAGACGCTGTCGAGCAATTGCCCGCGCGAAAAGACGCGGCCCGGATGCTCCATGAAATGGCGCAGCAGGCGGAATTCGGTCGGCCCCATATTCACGATCTGGCCGTTTCGCACCACCTTGTGCGCAACCGAGTCCAGCTCGATATCGGCATAGGCGAGCATTTCGCCGGCGAGCGCGGGGCGCAGGCGGCGCAGCACGGCCGACACGCGCGCGACCAGCTCGCGCGGGCTGAACGGCTTGGTGACATAATCGTCGGCGCCGGTTTCGAGGCCGCGGATGCGATCCTCTTCCTCGCCGCGCGCGGTGAGCATGATGATCGGGACATTGGCCGATTTCGGGTTGCGGCGCAGGCGTCGGCAGACCTCGATACCCGGCAGGCTTTCGATCATCCAGTCGAGCAGGACGATGTCGGGCACGCGTTCCTCGACGAGGACGAGCGCCTGTTCGCCGTCGGGGGTCTGGCGGACTGAAAAGCCTTCGCGGGCGAAATGCCACACGATCAGTTCGGCGATCGCTTCGTCATCTTCGATGAGAAGCAGGTCGGGCTGCGGCATCAGCCTTGCTCCTGTTCCGCGGCGCCGTCTTCGGGCTGCTCGCCGCGCTCGCGTTCCTCCATCTGGCCGCCGGTCACGACATAATAGACCATTTCGGCGATGTTGGTCGCATGGTCGCCCATGCGTTCGAGGTTCTTGGCGACGAACAGCAGATGCGCGCTTTCCGAGATATATTTCGGATTTTCCATCATGAAGGTCACGAGGGTGCGGAAGATGCTGTTGTAGAAATCGTCGACATTCTTGTCGCGGACGGTGACCCGCACCGCGAGTTCGGCGTCGCGCGCCGCAAAGCTGTCAAGCGCGTCGTGGATCAGCTCGGCGACGATGTTCGACATCGACATCAGGAGCGGGATCGCCTCGATCGAGCGCGTCTGGTCCATCAGCGCGACGCGCTTGGCGATATTCTTGGCATAATCGCCGATGCGCTCGACGACCGAGACGATCTTCAGCGCCGCGATCATCTCGCGCAGATCGTCGGCCATCGGCGCCCTGAGGGCGATCGTCTGGACCGTGAGCTGTTCAACCTCGCTTTCGAGCGCGTCGATCTTCTTGTCGTCGCGCACGACCTGCGCCGCGAGGTCGAGGTCGCCGTTGTTGAGCGCGCTCATCGCCTGGAGCAGCGCCTGCTCGGCGCGGCCGCCCATTTCGCTGATCAGGCCGCGGAGGCGGTTGAGATCCTCGTCGAAGGCCTTGACCGTATGATCATTCACTATTGCCATCGTTCCGTCCTTGCGTACCGGGGCTTAACCGTAGCGACCGGTAATATAATCCTTGGTGCGCTCCTGGCGCGGATTGGTGAAGATGTCGGTCGTCTTGCCATATTCGACGAGCGTCCCGAGGTGGAAGAAAGCGGTGCGCTGCGACACGCGGGCTGCCTGCTGCATATTGTGGGTGACGATCACGATCGCGAATTTGCCGCGCAGTTCGTGGATCAGCTCCTCGATCTTCGCGGTCGCGATCGGATCGAGCGCCGAGCAGGGTTCGTCCATCAGCACGACTTCGGGATCGACCGCGATCGCGCGCGCGATGCACAGGCGCTGCTGCTGGCCGCCCGACAATGCGGTGCCGCTTTCCTGGAGGCGATCCTTGACCTCGTCCCACAGGCCGGCGCGGGTCAGCGCCTTTTCGACGATGCCGTCGAGGTCGGCCTTTTGCGGCGCGAGGCCATGGATGCGCGGGCCATAGGCGACATTGTCATAGATCGACTTGGGGAAGGGGTTGGGCTTCTGGAACACCATGCCGACGCGCGCGCGCAGCTGCACCACGTCCATCGACGGCGCATAGATGTCCTCGCCGTCGAGCTTGATCTCGCCCGTCACCTTGGCGCCCGCGACGGTGTCGTTCATGCGGTTGAGCGAACGCAGGAAAGTCGACTTGCCGCAGCCCGAGGGGCCGATGAAAGCGGTCACCAGGTCGGTACCGACGTCGATAGACACATTGTTGATCGCCTGCTTCTCGCCATAGAAGACGTTCACGCCATGCGCGGTCATCTTGGGGTCGAGAATCGTGAGGTCTTCTTGGGTCATGATCACCAGCGTTTTTCGAATTTGTTGCGAAGATAGATCGCGAGCGCGTTCATCGACAGCAAAACGATGAGCAGCACGATGATCGCGGCGGAGGTTTTTTCGACGAAGCCGCGATCGACCTCGTCCGACCAGAGGAAGATCTGCATCGGCAGCACCGTCGCGGGCGAGCACACGCCGCCCGGCACGTCGCCGATGAAGGCGCGCATGCCGATCAGCAGCAGCGGCGCGGTCTCGCCCAGCGCGCGCGCCATGCCGATGATCGTGCCGGTCAGGATGCCGGGCAGGGCGAGCGGCAGGACATGGTGGAACACCACCTGCACCGGACTGGCGCCGACACCCAGCGCCGCGTCGCGGATCGAGGGCGGCACCGACTTGATCGCGTTGCGGCTGGCGATGACGATCACCGGCATCGTCATCAGCGCCAGCGTCAGCCCGCCGACGAGCGCGCTGGCCTGGCAGATGCCGAACCAGTTGATGAACACCGCGAGCGCGAGCAGGCCGAAGATGATCGAGGGCACCGCCGCCAGATTGTTGATCGACACTTCGATCAGGTCGGTCCAGCGGTTCTTCGGCGCATATTCCTCGAGGTACAATGCGGCGAGCACGCCCGTCGGGAAAGCGATCAGGAAGGCGATCAGGATCGTCAGTACCGAGCCTTTCAGGGCGCCCCAGATGCCCGCGACCGCGGGGTCGGTGGCGTCGGCGTTCCTGAAGAAGGGCCAGTGGATGCCCGTCGACAATTTGCCGTCGCGCTCGAGCGCCTCGACCGTCGACCCCAGCGCGCCCTTGCTGCCTTCCTTGGCGGCGATATCGACCGCGCTCGACGTCGGCAGGTGGAAGGTCGTTTTGCCCTTGAGCAGTTCGGGATCGGCCTTGATCGCGCTGCGGACTTCCTTCCACGCATTTTCGCTGATCAGCGCCGACCCGCCGGTGCCCAGCGCCTCGTCGGCGGCAAGCGCGACGATGTCGGCCAGGCCAGCGTTCGCGATCGCCTGATCGGCGTCGGCATCGCCCATGCGCGAGGCATCGATGGTCAGCGGCATGCTGACGAAATCGACCGGCACTTCGACATTGGTATAGGTGAAGCCGCGCAGCCCGTTGCCGATCATCGTGAACAGCAGGAAGGCGAGGAACAGGCCCGAGAGCAGCACCGCGCCCAGCCCGAACAGCCGGAAGCGCCGCTCGGCGCCATAACGCCGGGCGATGCGCGCTTGCATGACGCCGCCCTTCCAGTCGGTGGGAGAGGTGGGATTACTCATAAGCTTCGCGATATTTCTTGACGATGCGCAGCGCGACGATGTTGAGCAGCAGGGTCACGACGAACAGCACGAGGCCGAGCGCGAAGGCGGCGAGCGTCTTGGCGCTGTCGAATTCCTGGTCGCCGGTCAGCAACTTGACGATCTGCGCGGTCACCGTGGTGACGCTGGCAAACGGATTGGCGGTCATGTTGGCCGACAGGCCCGCGGCCATGACGACGATCATCGTCTCGCCGATCGCGCGGCTGACCGCGAGCAATATGCCGCCCATCACGCCGGGCAGCGCGGCGGGGATCAGCACCTGGCGGATCGTCTCGTTCGGGGTCGCGCCCAGCGCCAGCGAGCCGTCGCGCATCGCCTGCGGCACCGCATTGATGCTGTCGTCGGCCATCGACGAGACGAAGGGGATGATCATCACGCCCATCACGATGCCCGCGGCGAGCGCGCTTTCGGTGCTGGCGTTGGGGATGCCGATCGCCACCGCGAAATTGCGCAGCGCCGGCGCCACCGTCAGCGCGGCGAAATAGCCGTACACCACCGTGGGCACGCCCGCGAGGATCTCGAGGCACGGCTTGACCCAGCGGCGCACCCGCGGATTGGCATATTGGGTGAGATAGACCGCGCTCATCATGCCGATCGGGATCGCGACGATCATCGCGATGATCGCGCCGATCAGCACCGTGCCCCAGAACAGCGGGATGCCGCCGAAGGTGTCGGGTTGCGGCGCGCCGCTGGTCGGCGCCCAATTGGTGCCGAACAATAATTCGGCGGGCGAGACGAGTTGGAAGAAGCGGATCGATTCGAAAAGCAGCGACAGCACGATGCCGAAGGTCGTCAGGATCGCGACGAGCGACGCGAGCAGCAGCAGCAGCATGACGATATTCTCGACCCGCGACCGGGCGCGGAAATCGGGCTGGATGCGCGTATAGGCATAAAGCCCGCCGGCGAGCGCGAGCGCGAGCATCGCGGCAATGCCGATCCAGCCATATTTGTGGCTGGCGTCGCTATAGGGGGTGACCAGCGGCGCAGCGGCGGGAATGCGCACCTTGTCCTGGTTGCCGAGTGCGACGTTGCGTGCGTCGGACAGGATCGCGCCGCGCTCGAAACCGAAGGCGGGCAGATCCTTCGCCGCTTCGCTGGCCAGCACCTCGTTGGTGATGAGGCCCGGCGACACCGCGCTCCACAGGCCGAGGAACAGTGCGGCGGGGGCAAACAGCCACAACGCGACGTACCAGCCATGATATTGCGGGCGCGAATGGAGCTTCTTGCCCGCGGCGCCCGCGAGCATCGCCGAGCGCGCGCGGCCGGCGAGCCAGCCGATCAGCGCGAGGCCGGCGATCAGGAGCAGCAAGGCGGCGGCGTTGAAAGTCACAGTGTCCCCGTTGTCGTCGCCGACCCAAAGCGGGCGGGCGTGGCAGTTTCATGACTCACGGTCATATTTCTCGCTCCCATCCCCGTTCGTGTCATCACCGCATTTCCGCTCGTGTCGAGCGAAGTCGAGACACCCCGAGGGCGAGCGCCGGGCCGATGGGCATCTCGACTTCGCTCGATGCGAGCGGAGAAGGAAATGCCCATCGGCTTCTTGGGCAAAAAAGCGGCGGCCGGGGCGGGGATGAGGCCCCGCAGTCCGGCCGCCGGCGGGAGGAACCTATTTCAGCTCGGCGCCGTTCAGCACGGTCATGCCCTTGGCATTGGCCGCGGCGGTCGCGGCGATGTCCTTGGGCGACACGATCAGGCCCTTGGCGGCCAGATAGCCGCCTTCGCCCGAACCTTTCAGGAATTCGGCGACATATTCGGCCAGGCCCGGGATCACGCCGACGTGCGATTTCTTGACGTAGATGAAGAGCGGGCGCGAACCCGGATAGCTGCCGTCGGCGATCGCCGCGTAGGTCGGGGCGACGCCCTGCACCGGCACGGCCTTGATCTTGTCCTTGTTGGCGTCGAGATAGCTGAAGCCGAAGATGCCGAGGCTTTCGGGATTGGTGTCCAGCTTCGAGATGATGAGGTTGTCGTTCTCGCCCTGCTCGACATAATAAGGCGCGCCGCGCAGCGTCGTGCACACGTCCTCATGCTTGTCCTTGTTGCTGTCCTTCAGCGCCTTCATGCCGGCATTGGCGTCGCAGCCCTTGCCCAGGATCAGCTCCTTGAACGCATCGTAAGTGCCGCTGGTCGACGGCGGGCCGAACACCGAAATGCCGACCGCGGGCAGGGCGGGGTTGACGTCCTTCCAGGTCTTGGCGGTGTTCGCCTTGCCATAGGGGTTCGCGGCGAGCGCCTTATAGACGTCCTCTTCGGACAGCTTGAAGCCGGGGCCGCGCTGCGCTTCGCCGAGCGCAATGCCGTCGATGCCGATCTGGATCTCGACGATGTCCTTGACGCCGTTCTTGACGCAGGTGTCGAATTCCTTCTTCTTGATGCGGCGCGAGGCGTTCGCGATGTCGGGGGTGTCGCCGCCGACGCCCGAGCAGAAACGCTCGAAGCCGCCGCCGGTGCCGGTGCTGTCGATCTTGGGCGTCTTGTTGCCGGTCGCCTCGGCGAATTTCTCGCCGACGGTGGTGGCGAAGGGATAGACGGTCGACGAGCCGACCGCGCTGATATAATCGCGCGCCGCGCCGCCCGAGGAGGCCTGGTCCTGGCACGCGGAAAGCGCCAGCACGGCCGTTGCGGCGCCGGCGACGAGAGCGAATTTCTGCAGCATGGGAAATGTCCTGTCGGGGGTCGCTAGCGGAGGGAGCCGCCACCCCCGCGGCGACTCGCTGAGCCGCCAATGGGGGAGTAAGATGACGGGTTTGTGACAGGGATTGTCATGGAAGTGTCATGGATGCTTGTGCAAAAATTGGGGTATATTCGTCAGGTTTTGCAATTTTTTCGTGCAAATGCTGTGATAATGGCGCATCGTCGCGAAAATTTCTCCAGAATGCCTACTTGTAGCGAGAACTGCCGTGCTTCTCCGTTTCAAATGCGAAAATCTCTTTTGCTTTTCGGAGCCCATTGAACTGATGCCAATCGCAACAAGCGACAAGAGGCATGGGGATCACATAGAAGAAGGCTCGAGACCTGGTGCGCCCGGCGCCTTACGCATTGCAGCGATATATGGTGCAAACGGCCATGGTAAGACCCGTCTGGTTCAGGCTGTCCGCCTCCTTAAAAGATTGGTGACGGTTGGCGGCCGAGAGACTCTCAAGGAAATAAAGCCTTTTAGGTGGAAAAAATCGAAGTTTGAGCAGCCTTCCCGATTTGAAATTAGCTTTAGAACTTCTCTAGCAGACTATGACTATGGAATAATAGCCGATGGAGAGAGGGTTTTTCAAGAATGGCTGTTTGAGACAAGGAAGAAGAACGAATCTTTGATGTACTCTAGAGAGTATATCCCCGATAAAAAGTCCTATAAGTACGAATTCGGTTCGAGATTGAAAGGCGCAAAGTCGCCAGTTGAAAACGTTTCGATATCCAAATTTCTTAAGGTCGTTTCGAGTGGCGTTGATGATTGCTCTACATTCATCGAGGCCGCGTTTGATAACGATCTATCGGAGGTGTTCGATCCATACGATTGGCTGGCAAATGTCCTCCAGCCGGTAGGAGCGGAATCAACGTACGCGGGCTTGCATTCCCATGCGGCAAAGGATGAGAAGTTTCTTGAATTTTTGAGCGAGCAGTTGAAGCTTGCTGATACTGGGATGAGCGGATTGAAGGTAAAAAAATCTAATATCTCAGGTGCCTTGATTGAAAGCTTCTTGTCCTTAGAAGACGATACTGTTTTGGGCCATATAAAGGAAATGACCGCAAATGAGACGGTCACGGTCGGTTCGTCTGATGGTGCCGCGATGTTAATAAATCGTGATGAGAAAGGCGATTTTGAAGTCTATCAGTTTTTTGCAAGGCACGAGGCTGACTACGGTGATGTTGATTCTGATATCATCGATGAATCTTCTGGAACCCGTCGTCTAATGGACCTTTTTCCGATGCTTTACTCGCTGCGTCAGCGAGAGCTGGTCTATGTAGTGGACGAGTTAGATAGGAAACTTCATCCACTTTTAGCCTATCGATTTTTATCGTCTTTTCTTGAGCAGGGGAAAGGACAGTTGATATTTACTACGCACACGACCTATATTTTAGACCTAGATCTTTTGAGGCGTGATGAGATTTGGTTGATGCAAAAGAAAGACGACGGCGCAAGCGAGATATACTCTCTAGCGGATTTCAAAGTGCGGCCTGATCTTGACGTCCGAAAAGGCTATTTGCAGGGTCGGTTTGGCGCTGTACCGTTTTTGGGCGACTTGAAATCTCTAGGATGGTGCTGACTTGGCTATAGACCGTGTAAGGCACGAACTGAAAAGAGCGCCTGATCAACATAGGGACGCTTCAATCTTTGTTGTCGGTACGGAAGGTCAGCATACGGAAAAGATATACATTTCGGCATATCGATCAAACCGAGTTAAGGTGGTAGCTGTTGAGTGTGACGATGGGGCGAGTAGCCCTGAAGGGGTTCTGGCAAAGGTTAACGAGATAGCGGACACCTTCCAGTTTGGCGAGGGTGATAGTTTTTGGCTCTTAGTCGATCGGGATGCTTGGACTGCGAAAATGTTCGCTCATGTCTACCGAGAGTGCAAAAAGAAGGGTTACACGCTCTGTGTCAGCAATCGGCAATTTGAAACTTTCTTGGCGCTCCATTTTGATGATTTTGATCATCAAGAATGTAAAAAATCAAAATGTATAGTAAAATTCCTAAAGAATAAGCTGGGAGGCTTCAGTAAAGAAAAATACGATCCGAAGCCACTAGTGGCGTTGGCGAAATCTGCTTGCGAAAGATGTCGCGCGTTGGATGTCGGAGGTAACGAAATTTGGCCAGATCGGCCTGGAAGCAGGGCCGATCTTTTGGTTTCTGCTATTATAGCCAAGTCGAAAGTATGGGGTTGATGGCATGATCCTCATCACCGGCCACGTCATCCTCACCCCCGAGCATCGCGAGCGCATGATCGCGCTCGGCGTCGAGCATAGCGCGCGGTCGCGGGGCGAGGCGGGGTGTGTGGCGCATAACTGCCATATCGATGTCGAAAACCCCGACCGCCTCGTATTCGTCGAGGAGTGGGAGAGCATCGACGCGGTCCGCACCCATTTCGCGGTGCCCGCGTCGGGCGCCTTCGTCGCCGAAATGCGCGCGCTGTCGCCCGAGCCGCCGGCGATCCGCATCTATACCGCCGAGGATGTCACCGCAAAGCTGATGGGGGCTTAGGGTTCGTTTCGCGCGAAGACGCGAAGAGGGTTGCTTGCGGTGTCGGGCGGCGGATTTGACCGCTGGCGGACAAGGACTCGCACAAAGCCACGAAGCCACAAAGGGGCTCTGTGTTTCGACGGTCGCAAAGACGTACGACGCCCGGTTTATGGCTAGACGGTGTCCGGCTGTTCGACAAGAGCGGAGGCTCGGTACGCGGTCCCGGATTGCCGAACCCTCTTTGTGGCTTCGTGGCTTTGTGCGAGATTTTTCCTTCTTCTTTGCGCCTTTGCGGCTTTGCGTCTTTGCGCGAAACAATTGCGACGCCGCGGAACCATGCCCAGCGCCGATGAAAGCGGGGCCCCCTGAGTTCACAAACGAAGTGCAACACCGCGTACAGGTGCTGCCATGCCGAACTACTGCCATTTATCGCTCGAGGAGCGATGCTCGATTGCCCGTCTTCATGAAGACGGGCAATCGATCCGGCAGATCGCTGCAGCTCTGGATCGCCAGCCGTCGACCATCGCCCGCGAGTTGAAGCGCAACGCCGGTGCCAAGGTCGGGTATCAGCCCGGCTATGCACAAGCCCAGGCCGAAGCCCGGCGCTGGACCGGAACGCGGCTGGAACGCGACGACAGCTTGCGCGAGGCCATCCTCGACCGCCTCGCCCAGGGCTGGTCGCCCGAACAAGTGGCCGGGCGCCTCGCCCATGAGCAGGGCCACAGGGTCATCAGCCACGAGACCATCTACCGCTTCGTCTATGCCCAGCTCAAGCGTACCAACGATCGACGATGGCGCTTCTATCTCCCCCGCGCCAAGTACAAGCGCGGATGGCGCACCAGGGGCGGATGGCCGCGCTATACAGACCGTCCCTCCATCCACGAGAGGCCCGCCAGCATCAAGGACCGCCAGCAGGCCGGCCATTGGGA
>JAEULK010000082.1 GCA_016793775.1 Sphingopyxis sp.
CCTCCCGAACATAGTACCCTATGGGAGGCCGGGTGGGGGAGCGGGCCGGTGCCGCCTGCGCCGTCAGGCGCAGAAAATCAGTGCCCCGTGCCGCTCAGCGCCTTGACGATATCGTCGGCCATCTTCTTGGCATCGCCGAGCAGCATCATCGTCTGGTCCATGTAGAAGACGTCGTTGTCGACGCCGGCATAGCCGACCCCGCCCATCGAGCGCTTCACGAACAGCACGGTCTTGGCATTGGCGACGTCGAGGATCGGCATGCCATAGATCGGCGACGACTTGTCGGTCTTCGCCGCCGGGTTGGTCACGTCGTTGGCGCCGATCACGAAAGCGACGTCGGCCTGCGCGAATTCGCCGTTGATGTCCTCGAGCTCGAAGACCTCGTCATAGGGCACGTTCGCCTCGGCCAGCAGCACGTTCATATGCCCCGGCATACGCCCTGCGACCGGATGGATCGCATATTTGACGTTGACGCCCTCCTTCTTCAGCTGGTCGCCCATTTCGCGCAGCGCGTGCTGCGCCTGCGCCACCGCCATGCCATAGCCGGGGACGATGATGACATTCTCGGCCTGGCTCATCAGGAAGGCGGCGTCGTCGGCGCTGCCCGGTTTCCACGGACGCTGTTCCTTCGATCCGCCGGCCCCCGCCGCCGCATCGTCGCCGCCGCCGAAGCCGCCGGCGATCACGCTGATGAAGCTGCGGTTCATCGCACGGCACATGATGTAGGACAGGATCGCACCCGATGAGCCGACCAGCGCGCCGGTGATGATCATCGCGGTGTTGCCGAGCGTGAAGCCCATCGCCGCCGCGGCCCAGCCCGAATAGCTGTTCAGCATCGACACGACGACCGGCATGTCGGCGCCGCCGATCGGGATGATCAGCAGGAAACCGATCGCGAAGCTGAGCCCCGTGATCGTCCAGAACACCCAGGGCGACTGGTCCTGCGTGAAATAAGCCGTCAGCGCGACGATCGCGGCGAGTGTGCCGAGGTTGATGATGTGCCGCCCGGGCAGCATGATGGGCGAGCCCGACATATTGCCGTTGAGCTTCAGGAACGCGATGACCGAGCCGCTGAAGGTGATCGCGCCGATCGCGATACCCAGCCCCATTTCGATACGGCTGACCGTGAAGATCTGCCCCGCCGCATCGGCGATGCCGAAGGCCTGCGGATTGAGATAGGCCGCCGCCGCCACCGCGACTGCGGCGAGGCCGACGAGGCTGTGGAAGGCCGCGACAAGCTGCGGCATCGCGGTCATCGCGATGCGCCGCGCCATGACGATGCCGATCACGGCACCGATGCCGATCGCAATGAGAATCTCGACCAGGCTGACGCTGTCGAGCATGCCGCCCGCATCGGCCGGCGCATGCGTGATCAGCGTCGTGACGACCGCGATGGTCATGCCGATCATGCCGAAGCGGTTGCCGGCCTGCGCCGTCGCCGGGCTGGACAGCCCGCGCAGCGCCAGGATGAACAGCACGCCCGACACCAGATAGGCGACGGCGGCCCAGGGGTTTACGGCGAGGCCGTGCTCGCCGGTCGCGGCGGAGAGGATCGATTGCATATCCATCTCAGCGCGCCTTCTTCTTGTACATCGCGAGCATGCGCGCGGTGACCGCAAAGCCGCCGAAAATGTTGATGCTGGCCATCACGACGGCAGCGAGGCCGAGCCATTTCGATGTCGCCGAACCCGCGGCGGCGCTGGCGATCAGCGCGCCGACGATGATCACCGACGAAATCGCGTTGGTCACGCTCATCAGCGGCGTGTGCAGCGCCGGGGTCACCGACCAGACGACGAAATAGCCGACGAAACACGCCAGGACGAAAATGGAAAAAATACTGATAAAATCCACGGGCCCGCTCCCCTGCTGATTCCGCTTCGCGGCCCTCTTGCCGCGCCGTCGCCACCCTGTCGACTCCTAAGACGCGCAAAAAGACGGGCCCGCAATCGCCGGATGACGAATTGCGGGCCCGCATGGCAACATGATGTCGCGGTCGATCAGCCGGCGGGCGTCGCCTCGGTCGGCGCGGCGGCGGTCGCATCGGCGGCCGGCTCGTCGCTCGGCGGGGTCAGATTGGGGATCAGCACGCCGTTCAGCACATGCACGACGCCGTTGGCCTGCGCCAGATTCTGGGTGGTGATATAGCCCGAGCTGCCCTGGGTGCCATCGACCTTGATATTGCCCTGCACCTCGCTGAAGGACAGTTCCTGGCCCTCGACCGTGGTCAGCTTGGCGGTGCCCCCGCCGGCCTTGATCTTCTTGTACAGGTCGTCGGCGGTCACCTTGCCGGGCACCACATGATAGGTCAGCACCTGCGTCAACACGTCCTTGTTGGCCGGGTCCATCAAATAGTCGGTCATCGGCTGCGGCACCGCGGCGAAGGCGGCGTCGGTCGGCGCGAAGATCGTGAAGGGGCCGGCGCCGTTCAGCGTCTCGGTCACGCCCGCAGCGGTCATCGCCTTGGCCAGCGTCGCGAGGTCGGGATTGGCGGTCGCGGCCTCGGCGACGGTCGCGGTCGGCGCGGCTTCGTCGGTCTGGGCAAAGGCGGGGGTGGCAAGCACGGGAGCAAAGGCAAGGAGGGGAGCAACAAAAAACCTGGTACGCAGCATCGTGTATTTCTCCATCTTATCGAATGTCAGGGCGAACCCTGCGACCTGCCCTAAGGCATGACAGTTTCGTGAAAAGGCCAGAATCAGACATTTTCTATCACGCTGTCCACGAACCGTGCGACAAGAGCGATGAACCGAAGATGTCCGGCGAGGCGGGCGGCCAACGAAAACGGGTCCGCGCCACCGACCAAGCGACGATGCAGACCCGCTAATTCCGGTCGCGCCAGTGCGGCGCGGCGCCTTACATTTTGGGCGTCAACACACCGTCGACGACGTGGATGACGCCGTTCGACTGATTGACGTCGCCCTGGGTAACCGTCGCCTTGCTGCCGTCGGCACCCGCAAGCATGATCTTGTCGCCGCTCATCGTCGCGGTCAGATCCTGACCGTTGACGGTCTTGAGCATCGCCTTGCCGCCGCCTTCGGTGATCTTGGCGGCGATGTCGGCGGCGGTCAGCTTGCCCGCGACGACATGATATTTCAGCACGTCGGCGAGCACGGTCTTCTGCGCCGGACGCATCAGCCCGTCGAGCGTCGCCTTCGGCACCTTGGCAAAGGCGTCGTCGGTGGGTGCGAAGACGGTGAACGGACCGGCACCCTTCAGCGTATCGACAAGGCCCGCCTGCGTCACCGCGGCGACGAGCGTCTTGTGGATCGGCGAGGCGATCGCATTGTCGACGATCGTCTTGGTCGGGAACATCTCGGCACCGCCGACCATCGGGTTCGTACCGGTCGCCGCGGGTTCGGCGGGCATCGCCTCGGTGCCATCGACCGTCGCCGTTTCGGGCGACGGCGTCTTGGGTTCGCTGTTACAGCCAGCAAGGCCGAGGCCGATGATCGCAACACTGGTCAATAGAAATGGGGTCTTCACGCTTTTTCTCCTCATAAGGCGCAAAACGCTGATCCCCCTGCACCGCCTTCAAAGTCGCGGTTGCCATTCGGCGGCCGTTGTGGATGCACGAGCCAGAGCCTTCGCCCGCTAAGACGCGCGGGCGCTGCCAGAGTTTCACGGTTCGTCGCATAGTTGGCTGGCGGTAAGAAAGCCAACACCCAGGCGCCGACCGCCGCAACGATCACCCCAACAATCGTTCGTGCACGACCTTGCCGCCCTGCGTCAGGCGCACCGCATTACCGATTTCCTCGTCGAGGACGGGCTTGCCCGCTTCCTTGTCCCAGAAGGCCGAGAGGAAGTTGAACAGGTTGCGGCTGAACAAAGCGCTGGTGTCGGCGGGCATCAGCGCCGCGATATTCTTCGCGCCGATCACGGTGACGCCGTGGATCTTCTTCGCCTCGCCCGAAACCGCGCCTTCGACATTGCCGCCGCTTTCGGCCGCCATATCGACGATCACGCTGCCCGCGCGCATCGTCGCGAGTTGCGCGTCGCTGATCAGCCGCGGCGCGGGGCGCCCCGGGATCAGCGCGGTGGTGATGACGATATCCTGCTTGGCGATGTGCGACGACACCAGTTCGGCCTGCGCCTTCTGATATTCCTCCGACATTTCGGTGGCATAGCCGCCCGCGCCCTCGCCCTCGATCCCCGCGACGCTCTCGACGAAGATCGGTTTGGCGCCGAGCGACATGATCTGTTCTTTCGTGGCCGAGCGCACGTCGGTGGCGCTGACCTGCGCGCCCAGACGCCGCGCGGTCGCGATCGCCTGCAAGCCCGCTACGCCGACGCCCATCACGAACGCCTTGGCGGCGCTGACGGTGCCTGCGGCGGTCATCATCATCGGGAAAGCGCGGCCATAGGCGTTCGCGGCCATCAGAACGGCCTTGTAACCCGCGAGATTCGCCTGGCTGGACAGAATATCCATCGACTGCGCGCGCGTGATGCGCGGCATGAACTCCATCGCCAGCGCCTCGATGCCGAGCGCTGCATAGGCATCGACACGGTCGCGCTCGCCGAACGGGTTGAGTCCCGCCGCCAGCCAGGCGCCGTCGGCCATGCCCGTCAGCCCCTTGGGATCGGGTCCCTGGATGGCGAGGACGATGTTCGCCCCCTTCAGCACATCGGCGCGCGATCCGACGGCCGCACCCGCGGCGCTATAGTCGGCATCGGCGATCGACGCGGCTTCGCCCGCCCCCGATTCAACGGCAAGTTCGGCGCCCAGGCCGATGAATTTCTTCACGGTTTCGGGGGTCGCTGCGACGCGGGTCTCGCCCGGGGCGAGCTCCTTCAATATGGCGATGCGCATGCCGGTCCGGTCAGGAGATGATGAGAACGACGAAGACGGTCACCACCGCCGTGATGATCGACCCGACTTTGAGCAGGTTCAGGAAACCCGCATAGGTTTCGTTCGCTGCCTTCATTTCCTGCTGTGCCATGGCTTCTTCCCCTTTGCCTAACCCGCAACGTCGCCCCCGCGAAGCCGGGGGCCGTCATCGGTCTAACCTGTTCCTTCGGTTCCGGGACGACAGCGGCCCCCGCCTTCGCGGGGGCGACATTTGCCTTTTGGCCCGGAATCGGCCTTCGCAGCGGTCTTAGCCATGCCTTCCCCTATGCTCAATAGCCGGTTTCGCTCCGCTGCCCACGCCGCGACGGCGTCCGCCGCTTAATCGGCCCTTTACCCCTTTGGCGTAGACTATTGGTTCAAAGCGGAACAGGCGGCGGAAAACCGCAGCCAAACGGGGGCTGAATCGCAACAATGGCAAGTGCGCGCGACACACGGATGGTGATGATCGTCGACAGCGAACCGGCGCAACAGCGCTTCCTGTCGGCGCTCGTGTCGCGTGGCGGCTGGCGCAGCGTCATCGCCGGCGACACCGACACCGCGCTCGCCAAGCTCGGCACCCAGGAAGGCATGGCGCTTGACGCGGTGCTCGTCGATCAGGGCGCGCCGGGCATGGATATGTCCGATTTCGTCGCCGAATTGCGCCGCTGGCGCCCCGCGCTGCCGCTGATCGTCATCACGATGCGCAACGGGGTCGAGGTCGCCGTCGCCGCGATGCGCGCCGGCGCGACCGACTTCGTCCAGAAACCGATCGCCCCCGACCGGCTGCTCAATGCACTCGACCGCATCACGACGCCGGGCGGTCCGCAGGCCGAACTGCGCCCGCTCACCGAAAAATTGCGCGCGCCGCTCGCTTTCGAGGAAATCATCGGCTCGTCGCCCAATTTTCGCAGCGCGCTCGCCATCGCCGCCAAGGCCGCCCGCGCGCGCGTGCCGGTGATGATCAACGGCAAGCCCGGCACCGGCAAGGAAGTCTTTGCCCGCGCGATCCATAGCGCGTCGCCCAGGGCCCGCGGCGCGCTGGTGATGGTCGATTGCTCGGCTGTCTCGCCGGGGCTGATCGGATCGGGGCTGTTCGGCCACGAACGCGGTGCCTTTCCCGGCGCCTTCGACCGCCAGGTCGGCCGGCTGATCCAGGCCGACGCGGGCAGCATCATCATCGACCATGTCGAATGCATCCCGCTCGAAACCCAGGCCAAGCTCGTCGAATTCCTGAACACGGGCGAAGTTCAGATGATCGGCGGCAGCATCCGGCAAAGCGTCGATGTCCGCATCATCGCGACCAGCGCCAGCCCGCTCGACAAGCTGATCGAGGCGGGCCATTTCCGCGAAGATCTGTTCTACGCGCTGTCGAGCGCGCAATTCACCCTGCCCTCGCTCTCGGAGCGCCGCGGCGACGTCGGCCCGCTCGCGCGCCACCTGCTCGCGCGCATCGGCGGCCTGCCGGGCATGGGGCCGATCGGGGTTACCGACGACGCGCTGCGCCTGCTCGCGGCCTATGCCTGGCCGGGCAATGTCCGCCAGTTGCAGGACGTATTGTTCCGCGCCGCGGTCGCCAGCGAGACCGATGTGCTCACCAGCGCCGATTTCGTCGCGCTCGAGGCGACGCTCGCGGGCGGTTGCATGAGCGGGCAAAATGATGTCGCGATCAACGGCGAAGCGATCGGCGTCACCCTTTACCTGCCCGATGGCAATCTGCGCCCGCTCGAGGAAATCGAAGCCGACGTCATCCGCCTCGCCATCGGCCATTATCGCGGGCGGATGAGCGAAGTCGCGCGGCGGCTCGGCATTGGGCGCTCGACGCTGTACCGCAAACTCAGCGATCTGGGGATCGACACGGCGGCCTGATCACCCCGTCAGCGCCGCATCCCTCAGCCCGCGCCACACGCGCAGCGCCTGCCGGTTCTCGGCGATATCGTGCACGCGCAGCAATTGCGCGCCCTGCCCGGCCGCCTGATAATGCAGCGCTACCGTCCCGCCGAGCCGCTGGTCGGCGGGCGCCTCATTGTCGAGCGCGCCGATCATCCGTTTGCGGCTCGCCCCGAACAGGATCGGGCACCCCAATGTGTGGAGCAGCGCCAGCCCGTTGATCAGCGCCAGATTGTCGCCGACACCCTTGCCGAACCCCAGCCCCGGATCGACGACGATCTTCGCCGGATCGATTCCCCCCGCGATACACGCCGCGACGCGCGCCGCGAGCAGGTCGTAGACGTCGAACAGCACATGGTCGTAACCGCCGCCCTCGTGCGGGTCGCTCTTCGCCGCAGGTGCGTGCATCAGTACCACCGGGCAGCCCGCCTTGGCGACCACCTCCATCGCGCGCTCGTCGTAACGCAGCGCCGAAATATCGTTGACGATCGTCGCGCCGGCGGCGAGCGCCGCCTCCATCACCGCCGCCTTGCGCGTGTCGATCGACACCGCGACGCCGCCCTTGGCCAGCCCCGCGACCGTCGCCTGGACGCGCTCGATCTCGTCGCCTTCCCAGATCAAGGGCGCGCCGGGCCGCGTCGATTCGCCGCCGACGTCGATGATCGCCGCCCCCGCCGACGCCATCGCGAAACCCGCGTCGATCGCGGCGGCGCTGTCGATATGTTTGCCGCCGTCGGAAAAGCTGTCGGGGGTGACGTTGAGGATGCCCATCAGCTGCGGTTCGTTCAACCGCACCGTCCGTTCGCCGAGCTGCAACGCCCCGCGCGGACGCAGCACCCCGGCGCGCTGCGCCCCCGCCATCGCGACCAGATGGTCGGGCATCGCCGCGACCCAGTCGGCATAGTCGGGGACCGTCACCACCGCCGATCTGACCACGCCCGCATCGCGCAGGCTGATGTGCCAGGCCGCGAACCAGACCATCGTGTCGGCGATGCGCAGGCAGGCCTCGTCGAGCTCGTGCGGGCGATCGACGAAGCAGGTCGGGCGGCAGTAAAGCCGCGCATCGGGCGAGGCGCTGCCGAGGTCGGGTTTTGTCAGTGGTGCAAACATCGCCTCTTCCCCAAAACACGTCGCCCCCGCGTAGGCGGGGGCCGTTGTCGGTGTGGCGCAAGGTCGCCAGCGGCCCCCGCCTTCGCGGGGGCGACGCTTTCCTTATCGCGCCGCTACGCCTCGTTGGCCAGCAGCCAGTCCTGCCGCACCGCGTCGATGACACGCAACTCCTTGCCGGTATCGACATGCCAGAAGGTCCAGCCGTTGCAACTCGGCGCACCCTGCACGCCCGCGCCGACCTTGTGGATCGACCCCGCCGGCTGGCCTTCGCAATCGAGACTGCCATCGACGCGCACGATCGCCTTCCAGCGCCGCTTGGCGTCGGTCAGCACCGACCCCGGCGCGATCAGCCCCCCCTCGACCAGCGTGCCGAAGGCCACCCGCGTCGCCGCCTGCGGCGCCATCATCGTCTTCACCGCGCTTTCGTCGAGCGGCAGCGCCATCTCGATGCGCTCGAGCGCGGCCTCGATATAATCATCCTCGCGCTCGATGCCGATGAAATGGCGGCCAAGGCGCTTGGCGACCGCGCCGGTCGTGCCGGTGCCGAAAAAGGGATCGAGGATCACGTCGCCCGGGTTTGAACAGGCGAGCAGGATGCGATAGAGCAAGGCCTCGGGCTTTTGCGTCGGGTGAACCTTGTGCCCGCCCTTCTTCAGCCGCTCCGGCCCGCCGCAGATCGGGATCAGCCAGTCGCTGCGCATCTGCAATTCGTCGTTCAGCGTCTTCATCGCGCGATAGTTGAAGGTATATTTCGCCTTCTCGCCCATCGACGCCCAGATCAAAGTCTCATGCGCGTTGGTGAAGCGCGTGCCCTTGAAATTGGGCATCGGGTTCGCCTTGCGCCACACGACGTCGTTCAGGATCCAATAGCCGCGATCCTGGAGCGCCGTGCCGACGCGGAAGATATTGTGATAGCTGCCGATCACCCAGATGCTGCCGCCGGGCTTCAGGATGCGCTTCGCCTCGGCGAGCCAGGCATGGGTGAACCGATCATAGGTCGCGAGGCTGTCGAACTTGTCCCATTCGTCGGTGACCGCGTCGACCTGGCTGCCGTCGGGGCGGTGGAGGTCGCCACCGAGCTGGAGATTATAGGGCGGATCGGCGAAGATCATGTCGATCGACGCGGCGGGCAGGCTGCGCATCATCTCGACGCAATCGCCCTGCAGGATGCGGTCGAGCGGCAGGTCCGCCGGCACGATCTTGGCCGCACGCCGCTTCGCTGCGGGTGCCTTCACCCGTTCCATCACACCCATTTGTCCGCCCCTGTTCATCCTCGAAGAAGGCCCTGATGAGTCCGGCGGAGTCCGCCGTCAAGCCCGGGATTCTAGGGATTCCGCGTGTAACAATGGTTAACGGGGTGGGAACGAAACGAGTCCCACACAGCATATGGAGTCTCGCCCGAATCGCGGACTCAACCGGTGGTGGTGTGGCGAAGAGGACTCAGTCGCGAAAAAATTCGATTGTGACCGATCAAATCCCCGGATCCACCCCGGTCAGCTCCACCGACCGCCGCCAAAGCTCCTTCGCGAGCTTTGCGTCGCGCGCCGTCCGCGTCGCGCGCGCGGGGCCCGAGCGGCCGGCGATCTCGCCCAGCCCCTGCGGCCCCAGATAATCGCCACCCTGCACATGCGCGCCGGTCGCCGCCTGCAGCGTCGGCCAGGCACCCTGCGCCGCGCTGTTGAAGAAGGGCCCCGCCAGCGGCGCCATCGTGCGCAGCGGCAGCGGCAGGTGCCTGGTGAGTTCGGTCATCGCCACCCCGGGGTGGCAGCCGATCGCCTGCGTCGAGCGCCCCGCGGCGCCGAGCCGCCGGTCGAGTTCGAACATGAAGAGCAAATTCGCCAGCTTGCTCGCCTGATAGCGCTGCCAATTATGATAGCTGCGGCTCGCGGACAGGTCGCTGAAATCGATCTCGCCGCCCTTGTGCGCGATGCTGCCGGTGACGACGATGCGGTCGTCGATATGCGGATGGACGAGGCCCGTGAAGGCGAAGGTACCGAGGTGGTTGACCCCGAATTGCAGCTCATAACCCTGTTTGGTCAGCGTCTTGGGCGGGATCATCACCCCCGCATTGTTGATGAGAACATCCATCCGCGGCCCCGCCAGCACCGCCTTCGCCGCCTCGCGCACCCGATCGAGGTCGGCAAGGTCGAGCGGCTGGAACGACAGCTCGGCCGCGGGCATATCGGCGCGGATGCGGTGCATCGCCGCCTCGGCCTTGGCCGCATCGCGGCACGCCAGCACGACATGGCCGCCGCGCGCCGCCAGCACGCGCGTCACCTCGAAACCCAGCCCGGCATTGGCACCGGTGACCAGGAAGCGGCGGCCCGTTTGCGCGCCGACGTCGTCGGCCGTGAAACCCTTGCTCATCGCCGTCTCCCCTTTACGGATGTTCGGTCAGACCAGCTGCAATTGAGCGACCGGGGCAAAACTGGTCCGATGGAGCGGCGTGGGACCCTGCTGGCGCAGCGCCGCGAGATGACGCGCGGTACCATAACCCATGTTGGTTTCCCAGCCAAAGCCGGGAAAATCGCGCGCCGCCGCGATCATGAAGCGGTCGCGATGCTCCTTGGCGATGATGCTCGCCGCCGAAATGCACGCGTGCGTCGCGTCGCCGCCGATGATCGCGCGCGCGGTGTAGCGCCAGCGCGGAAGCCGGTTGCCGTCGACCAGCACTTCCGCCGGCTCGACGCCGAGCGCTTCGACCGCGCGCGTCATCGCGAGGAAGGTCGCCTGCAAGATGTTGACGCTGTCGATCTCGGCGACGCTCGCCTCGCCGACGCCCCAGCGGCAGCGCGCCTTTATCTCGATCTCGAGCTCGCCGCGGCGCCGCGCGGTCAGCTTCTTGGAATCGTCGAGTCCGACGATGCCGCCCTCGCACAGCAGCACCGCCGCCGCGACCACGGGCCCCGCGAGCGGACCCCGGCCCGCTTCGTCGACGCCGACGATCATAGGTCCCCCTCCCGCTCGCGGGAGGGGCTAGGGGAGGGCTTGTCCGAGGAAAGCACTGTCGAAACAGGCCCTCCCCCGACCCCTCCCATAAATGGGTGGGGAGTTAGATTCGCCACGGCGGATATCTCCGATACTCGCCCGCCTGATACAGACACAGCCGGTTTCCGGCCGGGTCGGTCAGCCGCGCCTCGCGCCAGCCCCACTCCTCGTCCGTCGGCATCTGCTCGAACCGCACCCCGCGCCGCGCGAGATAGGCGGTCCAAGCATCGAGCGCGCCGCTTTCCAGATAGGTCGTCGCTCCCTCTTCTCCCCTCCCGCTTGCGGGAGGGGTCGGGGGAGGGCCTGTTTCGTCGGGAGCGGCATCGGACATGCCCTCCCCTAGCCCCTCCCGCAAGCGGGAGGGGGACACGTGAATCGACAGCGTCACCCCGTTGATCGCCTCGAAGCGCGCATAGCCATTGTCGGGGCTGTCGACGATCTGGGTCAGCCCCATCTGCTTGTAGAAGGCGACCGACGCCGCATAATCCAGCGCCGGCAAGGTGATCTGGTTAAGCGCCGGCCCGGTGAACAAGCCGTCGTTGCGCACCGCCTGCTGTCCCATCGGGCCATGCCCGCCGCCCAGCCCCGGCGCATCCATCAGCGCCAGCCGCACGAAGTCGCGCGCTCGCGCGACTGCGGGTTCGAGCGGCATGCCCTGCGCCAGCCCCGTCGCGATCGCGCTCGCCAGCGTGCAGCCGGTGCCATGGGTATGCAGCGTGTCGATACGCGGCGCCTCCCAGCGCGCGACCTCGCCCTCGCCCGTCTCATAGAGCCGATCGGTGACGGTTTCGCCTTCGTCATGCCCGCCCTTGACCAGCAGCGAGCAGCCATGCGCCAGCACCGCCTCGACCCCGCCCAGCGCGTCGAGTTCGGGCAGATTCGGGGTCGCGACCATCGCGCGGCGCAGCAGCGCGTTGAACGCCGCGATCGTATCGGCGTCGGCCAGCACCGAGCCGCTCGTCGCGATCATCACCGGGTCGAACACCACCGCCGCCTGCGCCAGGTCGGGCTGCGCCAGCCGTTCGGCCACCGCCGCCGCGGTCTCCGCGCTGCCGATCATCCCGATCTTGATCGCATCGACGCCGATGTCGCGCGCGACGCTGTCGATCTGCGCCAGCACGATCGCGGTCGGCACCGCATGCACGGCCTGCACCCCCAATGTGTTCTGCGCCGTGATCGCGGTGATCGCGGTCATCGCATGGCCGCCGAGCATCGTGACCGTCTTGATGTCGGCCTGGATCCCCGCGCCGCCCCCGCTGTCCGAGCCGGCGATAATCAGGATGCGTGCGGTCATCGCGACCTCGCTCGATAAATAGGGACAGTCCCTATTTTTCGATCCCTGCTTTTGGGCACGGATAACCGCTCGTCAGAAAAATAGGGACTGTCCCTATTTATCGCCAGCACCGTCAAACCTTATACTTCCGCACCGTCGAGCCTGGATATTTGGCGAGGATCGCGCCTTCGCGCAGCGGCCGGTCGAGCAGGTCGCCGCCGCAATTGGGGCATTGTTCGTCCATCCGGTCCGCGCAATTCGCGCAAAAGGTGCACTCCATCGAACAGATGAAGGCGCCATGCATGTTTGCGGGCAGATCCTTGCCGCACTTCTCGCAATCGGGACGCATTTCCAACATCAGCTTACTGCCTTTCTGACTGCGTCGCAGATGCTGTCGACGACGCTTTCTACCTGGGATGCGTCATCGCCTTCTGCCATGACGCGGATGAGAGGTTCGGTGCCCGAAGCGCGGATGACGAGGCGCCCGCGCCCCGCAATCGCCGCTTCGCCCGCGGCGATTGCAGCTTTGACCCCGGCGTCGGCGAGCGGATCGCCCGTCGCGAAACGGACATTCTTCAAAAGCTGCGGCACCGGGTCGAACTGGTGGAGCAATTCGCTCGCGGGCTTGCCCGATGCGACCAGCTCGGCCAGCACCTGCAGCGCCGCGAGCGTGCCGTCGCCGGTCGTCGCATGGTCCGACAATATCATGTGCCCCGACTGTTCGCCGCCGACATTGAAGCCGCCCGATTTCATGCGTTCGAGCACATAACGGTCGCCGACCTTGGTGCGCTCGAGCATCAGCCCCTGTCCTTCGAGGAAGCGTTCGAGGCCAAGATTGGACATCACCGTCGCGACGACGCCGCCGCCCTTCAGCCGGCCCTGCCGCGCCCAGCTCGCGCCGATCAGCGCCATGATCTGGTCGCCATCGACGATCGCGCCCTTTTCGTCGACCACGATCAGCCGGTCGGCGTCGCCGTCGAGCGCGATGCCGATGTCGGCGCCGCTCGCGACGACGGTTTCCTGGAGCAGGCCCGGCGAGGTCGAGCCGCATTTGTCATTGATGTTGAGCCCGTTCGGCGTCACCCCGATCGCCACCACGTCGGCGCCCAGCTCCCAGAACACCGTCGGCGCGCTGTTGTACGCGGCGCCATTGGCGCAATCGAGGACGATCTTCAGCCCGTCGAGCCGCACCGACTGCGGCAGGCTCTGCTTCACCGCATGGATATAGCGCCCGCGCGCGTCGTCGATGCGCTTGGCGCGCCCGATCTGCGCGGGTTCGGCAAGCCTGGGCTCGCTCGCCAGCAGCAATTCGATCTGCGCCTCGTCGGCGTCGGACAGCTTATATCCGTCGGGGCCGAACAATTTGATGCCATTGTCATAATAGGGATTGTGGCTCGCCGACAGCATCACGCCCAGGTCGGCGCGCATCGAGCGCGTCAGCATCGCGATCGCCGGGGTCGGCATCGGGCCGACCTGCACCACGTCCATGCCGACGCTGGTAAAGCCCGCAACCAGCGCATTTTCGAGCATATAGCCCGAAAGCCGCGTATCCTTGCCGATCACCACCCGATGCTTGTGGTCACCGCGCAGGAAATGCGCGCCCGCCGCCATGCCGACGCGCATCGCGACCTCGACCGTCATCGGAATCTGGTTGGTCAGCCCGCGGATGCCGTCGGTTCCGAAAAACTTGCGCATGAAACCTCTGCCAAATAAGCCGGGTGAAGCCCACCCCGGCAATCCTGGGACGGCAGTAGGTCACCCGTTTTTTATTGGCAAGCTGAGCGGTATGCCCAGGGGGAATTTGAACTTGAAATCGGCATGGATCATCCTTGGCTCGCTGATCGCGGGCATGTTGCTCGGGATCGCGATCGAGACCGTGTCGCTCGATACCGCGACCGCCATCCTGCCCTTTGTCGAACCAGTCGGCCTGCTCTGGCTCAATGCGCTCAAGATGACGATCGTGCCGCTGGTCGTCGCATTGCTGATCACCGGTATCACCGCCACCGCCGACGCCGCGCGCGCGGGCCGACTCGCGGCGCGGTCGGTGGCGATCTTCCTCGGCGCGATCGCGCTTTCGGGGACGATGTCGCTGCTGATGACGCCGTTGCTGCTCAAACTCTTCCCGCTCTCCGCCGGTGCTGCCGAGGCGCTGCGCCACGGGCTCGGCGGCACGGCCGAGGCGGGGCCGTCGCCGACTTTCGGCGATTTCCTGCTCTCGCTGATCCCGACCAACCCGATCGCCGCCGCGGCGGACACCGCGATCCTGCCGCTGATCGTATTCACCACCATCTTCGCCTTTGCCATCACCAAGCTGGAGGCGCCGCAGCGCGCGACGCTGTCGGGATTGTTCAAGGCATTGGGCGACGCGATGCTGATCGTCATCGGCTGGGTTCTCGCGCTCGCGCCGATCGGCGTCTTCGCGCTCGGCTACGCGCTGGCGGTCAAGGCGGGGGTCGCGGCCTTCGGCGGACTGATCCATTATGTGCTGATCCTGATGGGGATCGGCGTCAGTTGCATCATCCTCGGCGTCCTGCTCGCCTGGCTCGTGGTCGGCATTTCGCTGCCGCGCTTCATCCGCGCGATGGTGCCGACGCTCGCGGTCGCGATCAGCACGCAAAGCTCGCTCGCCAGCCTGCCCGCGATGCTCAAATCGTCCGAGGAGTTGGGCGTCGATCCCAAGAAGGCGGATGTCGTGCTGCCGCTTGCGGTCGCGCTCTTCCGTTTCACCAGCCCCGCGATGAACCTCGCGGTCGTCATCTATGTCGCCTGGCTGTTCGACATCACCCTCACGCCCTGGGAAATGGCGGTCGGGCTCGGCGTCGCGATGGCCGCGGCGCTGTCGTCGGTCAGCCTGCCCGGTTCGATCAGCTTCGTGACCTCGATCGCTCCGATCGCGGTGTCGATGGGGGTGCCCGTCGCGCCGCTCGGGCTGCTCGTCGCGGTCGAGACCTTTCCCGACATCTTCCGGACACTCGGCAATGTTATCGGCGACGTCGCCGCCACCAAATATGCCGCCGACGGCATCGAGGACGAACCAGCAAAAGACGAACCCGCAGGAGAGACGCCATGAAATATCGCAAACTCGGCCACGGCCTCGCAGTCTCCGCCATCGGCATCGGCTGCATGCCGATGATCAAGGGCGGCAACATCCTCTATGGCGAGGCCGCCGACCTCGACGAATCGACCGCGACGATCCACCGCGCGATCGACCTCGGCGTCACCTTCTTCGACACCGCGCAAATCTATGGCCCGTTCTCGAACGAGGAACTGCTCGGCGCCGCGATCAAGGGCAAGCGCGACGGGCTGGTGATCGCGACCAAATTCGGCTTCAAGTTCGACGGCAACCAGATCGTCGGGGTCGACGGCTCGCCCGAGAATGCGCGGCGCAGCTGCGAAGGCTCGCTCCAGCGGCTCGGCATCGACACGATCGACCTCTTCTACCAGCACCGCGTCGATCCCTCGATCGCGATCGAGGAGGTCGTCGGCGGGATGATGGAGCTGGTGAACGAGGGCAAGGTCCGCCACATCGCGCTGTCCGAAGCCGGGCCCGAAACGATCCGCCGCGCCGCGAAAGCTGCGCCGATCACCGCGCTGCAGAGCGAATATTCGATCTGGGAACGCGATGTGGAGGAAGAAATCCTGTCCGCCTGCCGCGACAATGGCATCGGCTTCGTGCCTTATTCGCCGCTCGGCCGCGGTTTCCTCGCCGGCACGATCCGCAGCCGTGATGAGCTGGCCGAGACCGACTGGCGCCGCAACGACCCGCGCTATTCGGAGGAAAATCTGCCCGCCAATCTCGCGATCGTCGACGCGATCGGCGCGGTCGCCGACAAGCATGGTGCGTCGAAGGCACAGGTCGCGCTCGCCTGGCTGCTCGCGCAGGGCGACGACATCGTCCCCATCCCCGGCACCAAGCGCCGCGCGACGATGGAAGACAGCGTCGCCGCCGCCGAGGTGACGCTCGACGCCGACGACCTCGCCGCGATCGACGCCGCCGCGCCGATGGGCGGCACCAGCGGCCCGCGCTATGGCGAAATGGGCATGCGGATGGTGCGGCTGTAACAAAACCGTTGCCCCCGCGAAGGCGGGGGCCGCTGGCCACCTTGCTCGGCCGCGCTGCGTAAACCGACGGCGGCCCCCGCCTTCGCGAGGGCGACGGCTATTTCGCCAGCCCCTCGACCTTCTCCATCAGCCCGTCGATCTTGTGGTGCAGCCGCATGATCTCCAACTCGGCGCGCAGGTTGATCTCATAGTCCAGCCCCGCGGCGATGCGGTCCTTCGCGGCGGCGCGGTTCTGGCTCATCATGATGATCGGCGCCTGCACCGCCGCCAGCGTCGACAGCATCAGGTTCAGGAAAATGAACGGGTAGGGATCGAACGCCATCCCCCAGCGCGCCAGCACGTCCGAATTGAGCAGCATCCAGCCGAGCAGCACGGTGGCGAACAGGATGATGAACCCCCACGAGCCGCCGACCGCCGCGACCTTGTCCGACAGCCGCGCGCCGAAGCTCGCCTCGGCATCGTCGAGATCGGCGGCATCGCGGCTGATCAGCCGGCGCTCGGCGATCGCATCGAGCACGCGGCGCTCGTCGGCGTCGAGTTCGTCGAGCGACCGCCCGAGCAGGCGCAGCGCGAGGTCGGAGGTCTTGGTCGCGTCGTGCACCGGCTCAGCCGGCCCAGCGCCAGATGCCCGCGACCATATAACCAAGCGCGCCATGCGCCCAGGTCGCTACGACCCAAAGCACGATCCCGCCGAACAGCGCATGCGGGCGCGGCACCGTGTCGACCCACGACCCGCGACCGCTCAGCTGCCGCGCGAAGGGTATGAAGCTCGTCCGCGCCGCCCAATGGCGCCAGGCATCCCCCATCAGCCGCGCTTTCTTGACATCCTGCCCAGCCGACCCCGCGATCGCGAGGAAGGCGATGATCGCCGACAGGACGATCTGCCCCGGCGTCGGCACCACCAGCGCATGCGCGAGCGCCCACAGCGCAAAGCCCCACATCATCGGATGCCGCGTGATCGCGAACACCCCGCGCGGCGCGCCCTGCGCGGCGGCGGCGGCATTCGGCGCGGGCAAGGCCGGATTGCCGATCAGCGACCCCATGAAGAGGATGCTCGCGAACAGCACGATCACGCTCGCGAAAATCCACAGGCCGTCGCCGACCGCCCACAAGGGCGGCTCGGCCGGCATGCCGCGCCACGCCTGCACCAGCATGATGAAGGTCGCGATCGCGACGATCGAATAGACGATCTGAAACGCCCGCTCGCCCATCCGGCTGGCGAGCGGCGTTCGCAGCGGGTGCGACAGCGCGAAATGCGTGCCGACGAACAAGGCGCCCGTGACGATCAACAACGACATCGGTTGCATGGAGCGACTCCCTCTCCTTCTCCCCGGTCCGCCGCATGGGGTCGGAACCCAGGGATTATCCGTTCGAGGCGCCGAAATGGCGAAGATCTCGCTTTCGCGCGGTCGCCGCAGGCAGTGGTTCTACCAGCAAGGCCGCGCGGAGGCGAGATCTTCGCCATTTCGGCGTCCCTCCGGGATTTGATCGATTTTGTCCATGGCCGCGTCAGCGCGCCGAGGAATATGTTCTTATGCCTTCGGCCCGCTTCCTTGCCCTGAACAAAATCGCTTCAAACCTCGAACGGATAATCCCTGGGTTCTGCCCCCCCGTCAGGTGCGGGCCTTACCTGTCGTACGCCTTCGGTAGCACACCTTCCGCCGGGTTCGCATAACGATCGCGCAGACGGTCCTGCCGCGTGACCAGCGACTGGCGCTTCCCGTCGATCCACAGCATCGCCGGGCGGCTGCCCAGTTCGAGCGGATCATCGTCCCATATCACGACGTCGCCGACACGCCCCGGGCGCAGCGAACCGATGCTGGCGTCCATGCCGACCGCACGCGCCGGGGCGCTGCTGATCGCGGCGAAGGCCTGATCCCAGCTCAATCCGCTCGCGCCGGGCAGCTTGGTCAGCGCGACCAGATTGCCGGCATATTGCGTCGCATAGCCCATCTTGTGTGCATCGTCGTCGTCGAACACCCCGACCGACACCGACACCCCCGCGGCGGCGAGCCGCCCCGCGTTCGACTGCGTCGCGCCCAATTGCTCGAAGCTCGACGGCAGATCGGTCAGCGGCGACACCAGCACCGGCACGCGCGCCGCGGCGATGTCGTTCGCGACCAGCCATCCCTCGGTCGCGCCGACCAGCACCAGCTTCAGCGCCGGGAACTCGGTCTTGAGCTTGATGACGTTGAGGATGTCGGTCGCGCGGTCGACCCGCACGAACAGCGGGGTCGTCCCGTCGATCACGCGCACCAGCGCATCGGCGTCGGCGCGCTGGATCAGCGCGTCGCTGCCCCATTCGGCTAGCGTTGCCGGGTTGCGGGCATAGCTGCGCGCCGCCAGCAACTGCTCGCGGAACAGCAGGAACAGCGCGGCGCGGCTGCCGCCCGCCTTCGCCGAGCCGTCCTCGCCGAACGCCACGAACTGCAGCGCGCGGGGCCTGGTCACCATGTCGTTGTCGTCGGCCAGGTCGACCACCGCACCCTGCCCGGCGAACAGGCTGCCGCTCGCCCCCGGCGCGACGATCGCGCGGGTGACGCCGTCGGCGCGGTTCACCGCGACCGGCGATCCCATCGGGTTGAGCGCCGGCGCGATGTCGAGCCCCGCCGAAAAGCGCGACTTGCTCGCCGAGCGGTCGTTGGTACCGTTCACCGCATCGACCTCGGTCAGCCCGACGCGGCTGAACGCTGCGACGATCCCCGGCGTGACCCAGCGGCCACCCGCGTCGACACGCTCTATGCCCCCAGGCACGGGCACGCCCGCCCCCGCCGCGACGACCTTGCCGCCGCGCACGACGACGGTGCCGCCGTCGATCGGCGCGCTGCCGTCGCCGATGACGAGCTTGGCATTGACGATCGCGATGTCTTGCGCCGATGCCGCTGATGCAAGCGCCAAGGCTGCGACCAAAGCGCCCCCCAACCCCGCTTGTGTCGAGCGAAGTCGAGACACGCTGGCCCCCGCGCTCGCGTCCCTCGACTTCGCTCGGGACAAACGGAAATGGGTGATGAGGTTCGGGGCGCGGATCATTTCACATCCCCTTCGCCCGGCTGGCCGAGCTCGAAATCGCTCACCGGCCGCCGTTTGGGGTCCATCGCGTCGTATAGCATCGCGCCGTCGATCCACACTTTTTCGGGCCGCGAATAGACGCTGAACGGATTGCCGTTCCACAGCACCACGTCGGCCATCTTGCCGGGCTTCAGGCTGCCGGTCTTGTCGGCGATGCCCAGCGCCTTCGCCGGATTGTACGACAGCCAGGTCCATGCCTGCTCGTCGCTGACGTCGATGCCCATGCGGTGCCCCGCGGCGCGCGCTTTGGCCGCTTCCTGGTTCAGCCGCTGGATCTGGTTGGCGTCGTCCGAATGGACGATCGTGCAAGCGCCCGCCTTGTACACCAGCGGGACATTCTCCTTGACCGAGTCATAGGCTTCCATTTTGAAGCCCCACCAGTCGGCCCACATCGCCGAGCAGATGCCCTCTTTCGCCAGTATATCGGCGATCTTGTAGCTTTCGACCGCATGGTGGAAGGTCGACACCTTATAGCCGAATTCCTTCGACATATCGATCACCAGCGCCATTTCGTCGGCGCGGTAGCAGTGGTTGTGGACCAGGATCTCGCCCGACAGCACGCCCGCGAGCGTCTCCATCGCGAGGTCGCGATCGACCGCCTTGCCGTCGTCGAGCTTCTTCTTGTACGCGACCGCCTTCGCCCAGGTCTGGCGGTTGACCGCGAAATTGCCCATGCGGGTCGAGGGCATGCGCCCCTTGGCGCCGTAAACGCGCTTCGGATTCTCGCCGCACGCCATTTTCAAACCATAAGGCGCGCCGGGGAATTTCATCCCCTGCACTGTGCGCGACGGCACATTCTTGAGCGTGATCGAACGCCCGCCCATCAAATTCGCGCTACCGGGCAGAACCTGCAGCGACGTCACGCCGCCGTTCGCCAGTGCGCGGCTGAACCCCGGGTCCTGCGGCCAGACGCTATGCTCGGACCAGACCTCGGGCGTCGTCGGCGACGTCGCCTCGTTGCCGTCCGAATGCGCATCGACGCTGGGCGAGGGATAGTCGCCCAGATGGCTGTGGATATCGATCACGCCGGGGGTGAGGAACTTGCCCGTACCGTCGATCACATCGGCATCGGTCGGCAACTCCATGTCGGGGCCGCCGATCCTGTCCACCTTGCCGCTCGACATCACGATCGCGCCATTGTCGATCCGCCCGCCCTCGCCGTCGAAGATCGTGACGCCCTTCACGACCGTCAGCCGTGTCGGATATCCCTTGTAGGTCGAGGGATAGGGGTCCTTGTCGACCTTGACCGGCTTGTCGGCCTTTTCGGCGGCGGGCTTGCTGCTCGCCGTTTCCACCTCGCCGCTGGTCGCGGTGCAACCCGCGAACGCCAGCGACGCCGCGGCCAAAAGGCCGGCCTTCATGCCCCGGATCATCGCTTATGCTCCCTTGGGTTCGGGATGGACGCCGGCGGCGAGCGGTTCGCCGAGTTCGCGGTTGCCCGCCAGATCGTCGCCGTCGCTAAGCTTGTCGAGATGCATCCAGCGCTTCACGAGCGGGCTGAGCAACAGCACGACGACACCCACGCCGATCGCGACCCAGCCGATCTTGTCATAGATGGCGAGCGTCTTGGCCTGCACCATTTCGCCCTCCTCGCCGCCGGTCGCCTCGCCGATCTTGCCGGCAACGAAATTTCCGACGGCGGTCATATAGAACCAGGCGCCCATGATCAGGCTGGCGAGATAGCCCGGCGCGAGCCTTGTCATGGCAGACAGGCCGACCGGCGACAGGCACAGCTCGCCGGTCGTGTGCAGCAGATAGATCAGGAAGACGAAGATCACCGGGGTCAGATTGACTTCGACCCCCGCCTGGTTCGCACCCGTCACGCCGAAGGTCGCGGCACCCCAGACGAATAGGAGGAAACCGGCGCCGACCTGCAGCAACGCCAGACCGAATTTCGCCGGCGCCGACGGCTCCATGTTCTTGCGCGCCAGCGTGATCCAGAACCAGGCGAAAATCGGCGCGAAGATCATGATATAGATCGGGTTGATCGACTGGAACAGCGACGCCGGGACGCCGCCGATGTCGACGAACTTCTTGGTATATTGGTTCAGCGAACCCCCCGCCTGCTCGAACAGGCCCCAGAACAGCGGGTTGAGGGCGATGAGGAACAGGATCGCGAACATCCGCTCGCGCGCCACCTTCTCGAGCTTGAACGCCTCGAAGAGAACATAGCCCAGAAGCGCGATGCCCGACACGAGCAGCAGCATCTGGATGACGTCGCGATACTGGATCAGGCCCCAGATCACCGCGACCGACAACAGGCCGATGACGTAGAGGAAGTTTTCGAGCGAAATGCCAAAGGTCGGCGCTTTCAGTGCCTGCGGATCGGGCGCTTCGCCCTTGCCGAGCAGCAGCGGCTTGAACGCGATGAACACCAGCAGGCCGACGACCATGCCGATGCCGGCGAGGCCGAAACCATAGGCCCAACCTACTGTCTGGCCAAGATAGCCGACGAGGATCGTGCCGATCGCGGCACCCGAATTGATGCCCATATAGAAGAGCGTGTAGGCGCCGTCGCGACGCTTGTCGGTCATCGGGTAAAGCTGGCCGACGATCACCGAGATATTGGCCTTCAAAAAGCCCGAGCCGACGATGATGAAGGCGAGCGCCGCCCAGAGGAAGCCGATCTGCGCATTGTTCTGGCCGCCGTCGCCTTCGACCGCCATCAATATATGGCCGATGGCGAGCAGCACCCCGCCGAAGATCACGGCCTTGCGCTGGCCCAGATAGCGGTCGGCGAGCCAGCCGCCGAGGACCGGGGTGATATAGACGAGGCTCGCATAGGCACCCAGAATGCCGTTACCCGCCGCCTCGGTGAAATCCCAATGTTCGACAAGGTAGAAAACCAGGATCGCGCGCATGCCGTAATAGGAAAAACGCTCCCACATTTCGGCAAAGAACAACACGTAAAGACCGCGCGGATGCCCCGCGACTTCCTCGGTCTTGCGGCCCGCGATCATCGCGCCCGCGATGACGAAGGCGGTCAGGACGACAAGCGCGATGGCGAACACCCAATCACCCTCGCCCCAGCTTCCAATCGGTTTGATGTCCACGCGATTCCCTTTATTTCTGATGTCTGCTTGCGGCTTTTCACCGCGTTGATCGGGCAACCTAGCGCGAAAATTGCGTATGGGAAGAATCTAATTGCGCATGAAACCGGTTGCGCGACGAGCCGAATTTATTGCGAACCGTTCGCAACACTTGCGCCGCGGCCCAGAAAGCGCCACATGGCGCGCATGTTCAACGACACCTCCTCGCTCCGCTCGCACCTCGCCACCCGCCGCTCGGGCAAGGCGCGCGACATGACCCTGCCCCGCCCCGACGCCGCCACCTTGCGCGACATCATCGCGCTCGCGCTGCGCACCCCCGATCATGGCAAGCTCGCCCCCTGGCGCATCGTCACCGTCGCCGACGATCAGCGCGACACCTTGGCGAGCTTGCTCAAGCAGGCCTGGGTCAAGGAGAACCCCGGCGCCGCGGGGCTCGACCTCTCGGCGCTCGACCAGTTCGCGCATCAGGCGCCCACCCTGCTCGTCCTGCTTTCGACCCCGGTCGCGGGCGCCAAGATCCCGGTCTGGGAGCAGCAGATGTCGGCGGGTGCGGTCGGCATGAACCTGCTCCACGCCGCGCACGCGCACGGCTTCGTCGGCAGCTGGCTCACCGGCTGGGCGGCCTATTCGCCCGACGTTGCGGCGGCGTTCGGCGCGCGCGAGGGGGACACCATCGTCGGCTATTTTTTCCTCGGCACCGCCGGCGCCCCGCTCTCCGAGCGCCCCCGTCCCGAATATGACGACGTGGTTCGCGCTTGGGACATTTAATTACAAACGATTGCAGATGGCGCTAATATTGTGATTTGACTGTGCTGCTGTCTTATGGCATTAAGGCGGCATGCTCGATCAGTCCAAACCCGTGTACCAGCGTCTGCGCGATGTCATCGCCAACGCCATCCTCGACGGCAGCTTCAACGACGGCGACATGCTCCCGTCGGTACGCAGCCTCGCCGCCGAAGAAGGCGCCAACCCGCTCACCGTCGCCAAGGCCTATCAGACCTTCCAGGACGAGGGCCTTGTCACGGTGAAGCGCGGCGTCGGCATGTTCGTCGCCAACGGCGCGACCGAACGGCTGCGCGACCTGATGCGCGAGGATTTCCTGGCGAATGTCTGGCCCCCCGTCGCCGACCAGATGCGCCGCATCGGGCTGGATGCGCGGACCTTGCTGGATCTGACCGAGGCCTGAAACACAGAGGCGTCCCATCAATGGCTTGCCGGATGACGATCTGGGGAGAGGGAAATCGCCGCCCCCGCGAAGGCGGGGGCCGCTAGCGGTCTTAATTAGCGTCGTTGTTTAGAACCGATTGCGGCCCCCGCCTTTGCGGGGGCGACGTAACAGACAACACATGTTACCGCCCCACCTGCTCCATCTTCTCGCGCAAATCCGCCGCCGCCTGCGCATCCCCACCCTGCGCCAGTTGCTCGGCGTAAAGCCGCATGATCTCGCCGTTCAGCGGCTGCAGCCGGTACGCCAGCGCGATCATGCCCATCGCCCGCGCGCGCTCGCCCTTGGCGGCATAGGCCTTCGACAATTCGCGCAGCACCACGACGTCGCGGTTGCCGACGCGTTGGCGGACGCGCTCGAAATGGGCGATCGCGTCGTCCCAATGTTCCAGGTCCATCGCCAGCGATCCCGCCAGCCGGTCGGCGGCGAGGCTCGACGGCTGGCTGTCGCGCAGCGCCAGGATCGTCGCCCCCGACCCCGCCGCGTCGCCCGCGCGGTACAGCGCATTGGCCAGCCGCAAGGTCGTGCGCTCGCTCGCGTCGAGGTCGCGCGCGGCGCGGAAGCTGCGCACCGCCTGGGCATAGTCGCCCGCCGCCATCGCCGCGTCGCCGTGCAATATATTCGCGTCGGCCACCCCGCGATTGGCGTCGCGCAGCACCGCCGCGCGCTGCAACGCCCGCGCCGCATTGCCCCCCGCCATCTCGGCCTCCATCGCCGGGATCACCTTCGCCGGATTGAGCGGCTCGGCGTCGGCGTCGCCCGACAGATTATAGCCGTCGGGCGCGAAGGGCGCCGCCTCGCCCGGCGCCAGCGCCGCAGCGCGCGCCTGATATTCGGCCGACGCATCCCCCCGCCCCAGCTCGGCGGCGACCCGCGCCGCGAGCAACAGGCTCCAGCTGTCGGCATCGGCGCGCGACACGATCGGCGCCAGCGCCTCGGCGGCGCCATCGGCATCGCCCCCCGCCCATTCGGCCACCGCGAGAATGCGCCGCGCGGTCAGATTTTCGGGCTGCACCTCGATCAGCCGGTCGGCCCAGGTCGCCGCCACCGCCTCGCCGCCGAGTTCGAGCTCGACCACCGCGCTCAGCAGCATGAACCCCGGCTCGTCGTCGAGCCGCCCGCGCGTGCGCTGGAGCAGGCTGCGCGCCAGCCGGTAATTGCCCGCACGCGCCGCGAGCACCGCTTGCAGATAATAGATTTGCGCATTGCCGGGCACGAGCGCCGCGGCGCGGCGCAGCGACACCAGCATATCCTTGTAGCGCCCCAGATCGCCGAGCGTCGCCGCCTGGTCGATCAGCGCGCCGGCATTGTCGGGATCGGCCTCCAGCGCCGCGTCATACCACTCCAGCGACGCGGTCAGTCCCAACTGGGTACGCACGAGGTTCGCCTTATAGGCGAGCGCCGCGCTGTTCGCCTTGTCGAGCTCGATCGCATAGTCGATCGCATCGCGCGCGCCGAGCGCATCGGCATTGGCCTCGCGAAAGCGCGCGACATCGACCCACAGGTCCGAATTGCGCGGCAGGTCGCGCACCGCCCGGTCATAGGCATCGCGCGCCGAGCCCCTGTCGCCATTGTCGAGATGCACATTGCCCGCGACCCACGCCGCCTCGCCGATCATCTCGGGCGCGATCGCCCCCGCGTCGAGGATGCGAAAGGCGCGGTCGCCGTCACCCTGCATCGCCGCCGCCTTCGCCGCCAGCGGGCGCAGCGCGGCTTCGTCGCCCCCCGCGCCGAGCGCTGCCTGAACCGCGGCCTCGGCGCCGACGCCGTCGCCCAGCTTGAGCAACAGGCGCGCCAGCTCGACCTGCCGGGCGAGTTGTTTAGGATCCTCGGCGAGCGTCTCCTGCAAAGCGACGCGCCTTTGTTCGAGCGCGGCGCGCGGGCTCACCGCGCGGCCGCCGTCGCACCCTGCGAGCAGCAGCGCGCCGAGCAGCGCGCCGATCCAGATGCGCGGGTGCCGCAACTCAGGCCGCCTGCATCCGATATTGCTTGAGCAGATCATAGAGCGTCGGCCGGCTGATCCCGAGCAGCTTGGCGGCGAGCGAGATATTGCCCTCGCTCTGCATCATCGCGCGGCGGATCGCGACGCGGTCGGCCGCCTCGCGCGCGCTGCGCAGGTTGAGCCACGCCTCGTCGCCGTCGTTGGCGGCCGCCCCCGCCAGATCGAGGTCGTCCTTCGCGACCAGCTTGCCGTCGGCCATGATGACCGCGCGCTTGATGCGGTTTTCGAGCTCGCGGACGTTGCCCGGCCAGCGCGCCTCGTCGATCGCCTGCAGCGCGTCGGGCGCGAAACCGCGCACTCCGGGGTTCATGGCGGGTGCATATTGGTGCAGAAAATGGCGTGCCAGCAGCACCGCGTCGCCCGGCCGCTCGGCGAGCGCCGGGATCTTCACCACCATCTCGGCGAGCCGGTAATAAAGATCGTCGCGGAAACTCTGCGCCGCGATCATCGCGTCGAGGTCGCGGTGCGTCGCGCAGACGATCCGTGTATCGACCGCGATCGCCTTGCGCCCGCCGATCCGCTCGATCGTCCGTTCCTGCAGGAAACGCAGCAATTTGACCTGCAACGGCAGCGGGATATCGCCGACCTCGTCGAGAAAGAGCGTGCCGCCATGCGCCAGCTCGATCTTGCCCTCGGTGGTCTTCACCGCGCCGGTGAAGGCGCCCTTCTCATGCCCGAACAATTCGCTTTCGAGCAGATTCTCGGGGATCGCGGCACAGTTGATCGCGACGAAGGCGCCGTCGCGCCGACCGCTCGCCTCGTGCAGCCCGCGCGCCAGCAATTCCTTGCCGGTCCCGCTCGCGCCCAGCAGCATCACACTGACGTCGAGATTGGCGACGCGCTCGATCGTCCGCGCGACCTTCAGCATCTCGGGCGCGCCGGTGATCATCGCGCCCAGCACCCGATTGTCGCTCGCCCCCTGCTCGGCCAGCCGCGCATTTTCGACCTCGAGCTCGCGCACATGAAAGGCGCGCCGCACGATCAGCCCCAGTTCCTCGATATCGATCGGCTTCTGATAGAAATCCCAGGCGCCCTGCGCGATCGCGTTCAGCGCGCTCGCGCGCTCGCCATGCCCCGACACCACGATCACCTTGGTGTCGGGCTTGATCTCGAGGATCGCCTGCAACGTCCGGAACCCCTCGCGCGTCCCGTCGGGATCGGGGGGCAGCCCCAGGTCGAGCGTCACCACCGCCGGCTCCTCGGCGCGCAGCAATTCGATGGCGCCGTCATGATCGCCCGCGATCAGCACCTCATAGCCGTCATAGGCCCATTTGAGCTGCGTCTGCAGCCCCGGGTCGTCCTCGACCACCAGCAGTTTTTGCGGTGCCCCGGCGCCGTCGTTCTTCATGATGCCACTTTCATCCAGTCACCCGTCCCCGCCGCGCCGCCCGCGCCCGCCACCGGCAGCCACAGGGTGAAGCGGCTGCCCTTGCCGGGCTCGCTGGCGACGTCGATCGCGCCGCCCATCGCCTGCGCCAGCTGCAACGCCTCGAACGCGCCGAGCCCGAAACCCGCGTCCTTCGTCGATACAAAGGGTTTGAACAACTGGTCGCGGATGAACTCGCGGGTCATGCCCACCCCCTGGTCGAGCACATCGATGCGCACCCGCCCCGCCTCGGCCGCCGCGATCAGCTGCACCGGCGCGTCGCCGGGCGAGGCGTCGATCGCATTGGTCGCCAGATGCTCGACGATCTGCTGCACCGACGCCGCATCGGCCCAGGCCGACAGCCCGGGTTCGCAGCCGACGAACAGCGCGCGCCGCGGGCGCATCCGCGCCGCGATCGCCGCCAGCAGCGGTTCGACCGCCACGGCGCCCGCCTCGACGCTGCGCCCCCGTTCGCGCGGCGACAGGCGCGCGAGCAAGTCCGACAGCCGCCCCGCCGACAGCTTCAGCGTCTCGACCATGTCGGCGCGAAATTCGGGCTTGTCGGCATGCCGCTCGGCATTGCGCGCGAGCAACGCCAGCTGGCTCGCCAGATTCTTGATGTCGTGCATGATGAAGGCGAAGCGGCGGTTGAACTCGTCGAAGCGCTTGGCCTCCGACAGCGCGACCTGGCTCTGCGATTCGGCAAGATAGCTTGCCGCCTGCCGCCCCGCGATGCGCAGCACGTCGAGATCCTCCCAGTCGAGCGCGCGCGACACCGGCGGACGGTGCAGCACCACGACCGCGATCATGCGCTGGAAATGCAGCACCGGCACCACCACCCAGGCGCGCGGGTCGGCGACCAGCCAGTCGGGGATCGGCAGCTTCTCGCTGCCGTCGCGCGCGCCGCGCCGCGCCGCGTCGAGATCGACGATATGCCCCGTGTCCTGCAACATGAAGGCCGAGCGCAGCGACAGCGCCGCATCGGCCTCGACCCCGGCCTCCCAATGCCAGCGGTCGGCGACGCGATATTCGCCCTGCGCATCGGGCAGCATCAGCAGCGCGCCCGGGCTGCCGGTCAGTTCGGCCAGCGCCTTGGCGACGCGGCGATACAGGTCGCCCTCCCCGTCATTCTCGCGCGCCAGCGTCGCGGTGAAGCGCATCCATTCGGCGCGATAATCGTAACGATGCTCGAAAAAATGCTTCGAGATCATCACCGACAGCCAGGCGCGCGCGCGCGCCGAGGCTAACAGCAGTCCGCCCGCCCCCAGCGCGACGACCAGCGACAGCCCCTGCGCCAGCTCGGCATAATTGCCGCCGACCATCCGCGCCACCGCGCCGACCAGCCCGATCAGCACCAGATAGGCCGCGCCGCCGATCAGCAGCAAGGTGCGCGTCGCCGCGGTGCGCGACAACTGCATCCGCTCGCGCCCGACGTCCATCGCCGCGATCACGAAGGTCGGCGCCATCAACAGCGCCACCGCCGGCAGCAGCAGGATCAAAGTGGTCGCCGACGTCCCGGTCAGCGCCCCGATCAGCTGGATATTGAGCTCATAGGCCCACAGCATCGCAAAGCCGCCCGCCACCGCGAGCAATGGCATGCGCAGCCCGGCGCTGCCGTGGCGCACCCCGCTGTCAACGAGCAGCAGCCCGCCCGACGCGACGATCATCGCGACCAGCGACAGCCCCGGCCCCGCCCATTCGGCCGACAGCCCGCCCGCGCGCAACCAGCTCGCGCTCCCGAACACGAAGGCCACGAGGCAGAAGGTCACCAGCAGGCGCAGGATCAGGCGCAGCGGCCGCGACATCGGCGCGCGGACATTCCAGAAGGTCGCGCCGAGCCAGAACAGCATCGCGACATTGCGCAGCGCCCGCCCGACCAGCGCCTCGGCCGACCCCGGCCCGAACGCGAAGGCGGCGGCGCACCACAGGCTCATCGCGCTTGCCGCGGCGACCAGCCAGCCGAGGCTCGGCATCAGCGCCGCCATGCGCGCGCGCGGCCGCATCGCCAGCCACAGGGTCACGCCGACGAAGCCCGCGAGCGATAGCCCGGCGAGGATGTGCGACAGATCGGACAGCGCCCCCATCGTCAGCGCGCCCCCTCGGGCCACAGCACGACGCGCACCGTCTGGAGCAGGATCAGCAGGTCGAGGAAGGGCGAATAATTCTTCGCGTAATACAGGTCGTATTCGAGCTTCACCCGCGCATCCTCGACCGACGCGCCATAGGGATAGTTGATCTGCGCCCAGCCGGTCAGCCCCGGCTTCACCATGTGGCGCTCGGCATAAAAGGGCAGTTCCTCGGTCAGCTCCTCGACGAAGCTCGGCCGTTCGGGGCGCGGCCCGACGAAGCTCATCTCCCCCTTCAGCACGCACCAGGTCTGCGGCAGTTCGTCGATGCGCAGCTTGCGGATGATATTGCCGACGCGGGTGATCCGCGGATCGTTCTCGCTCGCCCACACCGCCTTGCCCGCGGCCTCGGCATCGGTCCGCATCGATCGGATCTTGACGATGTCATAGGGTTCGCCGAACAGCCCGACGCGCGACTGGCGATAGAAGATCGGCCCCTTGCTATCGAGCCGCACCGCGATCCCCGCGATGACGATCAGCGGCAGGCCGATCACCAGCACGGCGAGGCTGGCGAAGATGTCGAACAGGCGCTTGCTGACCTTGCCGATACGCTGCCCCGCCGAAAAACCGTCGGAGAAGATCAGGAAACTGGGGTTGGTGGTCGCCAGATCCACCCGCCCGGTCTCGCGCTCCAGAAAGCTTGCGATATCGTTGACATGCACGCCCGTTGTCTTGACGCGCAGCAGGTCGGCGAGCGGCAGCGAATTGCGGCGTTCCTCCATCGCCAACACCACCTCGCCCGCGCCGAGCGCCACCGCATGGTCGGCGAGGTTCGCGACCGCATGGCGCGGCACCGCGTCCGCAATCGCGGTCTCGCCGTCGGCCATCGCGACATAGCCGGTGATGGTGAGGCCGCTGCCCGGCTCGTCGGCGAGCGCGCGCAACCGCGCCGCGCGCGGGCCGGCGCCGAGTACCAGGATGCGCCGCCGGAACTGGTCGGCACCCGCGGTCTGCGTCACCGCCAGCCGGATGAAGAACAGGAGCGCGATCGCGAAGGCCATCGCATAGATGCTGTTCGCGCGCCACAGGGTCGCGGTCGGCAACAGGAAGCCGATCAGCGACAGGAAGATCACCCCGAGCGAGATCGCCGCGAGCAGCCGCGCGGTCGCGAAGCCCATCGATCGCAGCGCCTCGGTCCCGTACATGCCGACCGCCATCATGGCGAGCGAGTTCGACACCGCGAAGGTCAGCAGCGGCAGCCAGCGATCGGCGAAATCACCGGCATCGAACCCCGCCTGATGCGCATAGAGAAGCCACGCCCCCTCGGCCGAGCCGAGCAGCGCGAAAAACTCGATCAGCGCGAGCCAGACGACCGCGTGCGGGACATAATGTTTGAACAATCGGAACATGAAAATGCCGTGCCCTTTCGGGCGCCTACCCTAGTGCGGAGGCGTCAACTGTCGGTTAATTTTACACTCGCCCGATGCGCAAAACGGGGATGACCCGCGAGCCACGAGGCGATAGACCCGCCCCATGACCCTCCAGATTCAACCCGTCATCCTCTGCGGCGGCGCCGGCACCCGGCTGTGGCCCGAATCGCGCGGGCAGCGCGCCAAGCAGTTCCTGCCGCTCACCGGCCAAGACAGCCTGTTCCAGCAGACCGTCGCGCGCACCCCCGCAGGCGAAAATTTCCTGCCCCCCGTCATCCTCTGCGGCGAAGGGCATGTGACCATAGTGCGCGAGCAGATGGGCGCGCACGAAGCGCGGCTGCTCGTCGAGCCCATGCCGCGCAACACCGCCGCGGCGATAGCCCTGGCCGTCGCGCAGGCCGACGCCGATACGCTGCTGCTGGTGATGCCCAGCGACCATGTCATCGCCGACGTCCCCGCCTTCCACGCCGCGATCGCCAGGGCGGCGCGGCTCGCGCAGGCCGACTGGCTCGTCACCTTCGGCATCGCGCCGACGCATCCCGACACGGGCTTCGGCTATATCGCCAGCGGCCAAGCACTCGGCGAAGACGGTTTCGCGGTCGATCGCTTCGTCGAAAAACCCCCGCTCGCCGAGGCCGAGCGCATGCTCCTCGCCGGCGGGTACAGCTGGAACGCCGGCATCTTCCTGTTCCGCGCCGGGCGGATGCGCGACGCGATGCTCACCCATTGCCGCGCGATCTTCCAGGCCGCCGACGACGCGCTCGCCGCGGGCCTGACCGACGGCGACGCGCGCTACGCCGACGCCCCCAAATTCGCCGCCGCGCCGTCCGATTCGATCGACTATGCGGTGATGGAAAAGGACGACCGCGTCGCGATCGTCCCGGTATCGATGGGCTGGTCCGACCTCGGCAACTGGCAGGCGGTCCATGCGCTCGCCGCCTGCGACGCGGTCGGCAACGCGACCCACGGCGACGTCTTCCTCCACGACAGCCACGGCAACCTCATCCGCGCCGGCGGCAAGCGGGTGTCGGTGATCGGCATGGAGGGGGTCGCGGTGATCGTCGACGGCGACGACATCCTCGTCATGCCGCTGAAGCGCTGCCAGGACGTCCGCGCCGCGGCAAAGGCGCGCGAATAGGCCGATAACCGCGCGCGATCCGCGCGCCGCCGCCGCGCTCTTCGCCGACAGCTTCGTCGCCGGCTCCGCCGCCGCGCCCGACGGGCCCGGCCAGGCGACGAGCTACATGGTCGGCCAGACCCAATGGGTCGCGATCCGCGCGAAAGCGAAAGCCGCGCTCGGCGCCAAATTCGACCTCCGCGCCTTCCGCGATCCGCATTGTCGGCGGGCGCGATGCCGATCGGGATGCTCGCGGGGCTGATCGAACGATGGACCGCGGAACAGCTCGGCTAGGCATCGCATACGAAATTCGGATTGCCGCGCCGGTACCGCTGTGAAAGGAAGCCCCCTTGGGAAGAGGGGGCTTCGCGTGACCCGGATGACAACCACCGCCACCGGTACCGACCGGCGCCCCTGGGCTTTCGCCCTCGGCGTCGTCGCGGTCACCATCGGCGTCCTGCTGCACCTGCCGATGTTCTGGATGGGCCGCGACATGGGCTTTCGCATGGTCGGCATGCCGATGGACGACGGCATGATCGCGGGCATGGGCCTGATCGTCGCCGGGGTCGGCATCGCCGCCTATGGCCTGCTCCCGAAAAACCTGTCGCAGCAGATGGCGGCGTCCAGCCGGCTCGCGGTTTCGGCGCCCGAGGATGCGCCCTTGTCAGCCGCGCATTGGCGGCTGATGGGGGTGCTCGTCGTCGCGCTGGTCATCGACATCATGAAACCCGCGAGCCTCGGCTTCACCATCCCCGGCATGATCGGCGAATATGGCGTGCCGCGCGCGACCGTGTCGCTCGTCCCCTTCGTGGCGCTGATCGGCACCGTGATCGGCTCTTTCGTCTGGGGCGTCGTCGCCGACATCTATGGCCGCAAGGCCTCGATCCTGCTCTCCGCCGTGATGTTCGTCGGCACCTCGATCTGCGGCGCGATGCCTTCGCTCGCCTGGAATATCGGCATGTGCTTCATGATGGGCGCTGCGGCCGGCGGCATGCTGCCCGTCACCTATGCGCTGCTCGCCGAAATGATGCCAAGCCGCCATCGCGGCTGGAGCCTCGTCCTCGTCGGCGGTCTCGGCGCGGTCGGCGGCTATGCGGCGGCCAGCCTGATCGCCGCCTGGCTCGAACCGGTCTTCAGCTGGCGCATCCTGTGGCTCGCCAATCTGCCGAGCGGGCTGATGCTCGTGATGCTCGGCGCCTTCATCCCAGAATCGGCCAAATTCCTGATGGCACGCGGCCGCCGCGACGAGGCGCAACGGGTCATGGCGCGCTTCGGATCGACGATGCACCGCATCGCGCCCGACGAGCCCGCGGCGCCGCGCGGTCCCGCCACCGCGCCGGTCGGTCGCGCCTTCGCCGGCAAGCTCGCGGCGCTCAGCCTGACCGCCATCTGCTGGGGCCTCGTCAATTTCGGCCTGCTGCTGTGGCTCCCCGTCGAGCTGATCGCGCGCGGCTACAGCATGGAGGTATCGAGCAGGTTGCTCGCCGCCTCGGCGCTCATCGCATTGCCGACGGTGTTCGTCGTCGCTTGGCTCTATCACGCGTGGAGCGCCAAGAAATCCTTGCTCGCGGCGGTCGCGGTCACCCTGCTCGGCCTCGCCGGGGTGCTGTGGCTGGCGCTCAGCGACCATGCCTCGCCGATCCTGCCGGTCGCGCTGCTGATCGTCGGCAGCAACGGCATCATCGCGATGCTACTGCCCTATACTGCCGAAAGCTTCCCGCTGCGCATCCGCGGCCGCGCGACCGGCTGGGTCGCCGCGTGCAGCAAATTGGGCGGCGTACTCGCACAGGCGCTCGCGATCTTCGCGATCATCCCGAGCCTCGCGACCAGCGCCTGGATGATCGCGGTGCCGATGGCGCTGTCGCTGCTGCTCGTCGCGCGCTTCGGCCGCGAAACGCGCGGCGCCGACCTGCGCGATCTCGACCCCGACGGCCATGTGTTCGATAAGGCCGGGCTCTAGGGCCGATCGACATTGAATGTCGATCGGCCCTAGCTCGCGCCCACGACGCGAAAGCGCACCGCATCCCAATCGTCGAAACGCCAGAAGGCGGGGCTGTCGCGCCCGACGATAAAAGGCTCGCGCGTCGACGGCGCGAACAGCCGATCGGCGGGCTCGACCTCGGCCAGCGTGTCGCAGTCGAAGAATACCCGCACCAGCATCGCCTCGCCCGCCGCGCCGCCGCTGCCCATCACGATGCCGAGATGCCCGTCCGAGACGCGCACCAAAGTGCCGACGGGATAAATGCCCAGGCTGTCGGCGAAGCGGTCGAGCAGCGCGGTATCGAAATGTCCGGGCCAGGATCGCATCGCGGTCAGCGCCTCGCACGGCGTCCACGCCGCCTTGTACGGCCGGTCCGACGTCACCGCGTCATACACATCGCAGATCGCCCCCATCCGCGCATGCAGCGACAAGTGTTCGCCGCTGAGCCCGCCCGGATAGCCGCTGCCGTCCATCTTTTCATGATGGTGCAACGCGACCTCGAGCGCCGCCGCCGGAATGTCCGGCGACTGCGACAGCAGGGCATGCCCCGCCGCCGGATGCCCCTCGACCATCGCGCGCTCGCGCCCGTCGAGCTTGCCCGGCTTCAGCAACACCGCATCGGTGATCGCGACCTTGCCGACATCGTGGAGCAGCCCCGCGACCCCCAGCGCCTGCACCTCCTCTTCGCCCAGCTTCAGGTGGCGCGCAAAATTGATCATCAGCGCGCAGACCGCGACCGAGTGGAGATAGGTATATTCGTCCTTCGCCTTCAGCCGCACCAGCCCCAGCAAGGCGCGCGAATGGCGTTCGATCGATTCGCCGATCGCGCGCGCCAGCGGCGCCAGCTTCTTCGCCTCGACCGCGCGGCCCAGCCGCGCGGTGTCGAACATGGCCATCACCGCCTGCTTCGACTTGCCGATCACCCGCTCGGCGCGCCGCCTCTCCTGCGCATAGGTCACTGGCGGCGCCGGACGCGCGCGCAGCGCGCCGGCATAGGCGGCGCGGCGCTCGACCTTGACCGGCCGCGCCTCGCCCGACCGCCGCTCGACGAAGGCCGCGCCCTCGGCCGCCTCGGGCGTCACCCGGCTACGGCTGCGATCGATCACCAGCGCGTCGACCCCCGACCCGCGGATGCGGGCCACTTGCTCGGCGGTTTCGACCAGGAAACGGCTGCGCCAAAAGGGATGATCGATCCACCGCCCCTCGAAGGCGTGGACGAACATGCCGATCTCGACTTGCTCTGGTTTCAGGCGAAACAACATCGAACCAAGGCCTTAGCGCGCGCGGGTGATACCGCCCCTTGCAACGTTTAACGGCAGAAAGCCGACCTGATTAAACAGCTTGGGCTCTCGATTCGCCGTGTTTTCGGTTGGCCGGTATCGGGCGTTAGCGGACCAAGGCGGTCCTCCCCGAAACGGGGAAGGGGACCAGCGAAGCTGGTGGAGGGGTACAGGCGGTTTGCCTTGCCGGTGAGGTAGCGCGCTAGGGTGACGTTGCCGGAAATGAAGGGCTCGCCGGTCCAAGGGCACGCAAACCCCCTCCCCCTTTGGGGAGGATCGGCACCGTCCGCTCTCCACCCCAAAGCCGTCCCCCCTCAATCCCCGATCAGCGTAAACGGCGCCCAGGCGTTGGGATGCGCCCAGGTCGCGTCGAGGCCGTGGACCTTGACCCCGTCCTTGTCCCTGTTCGCGCGAATAGCGCGCATCGCACGCCGCAGCGCCTCGGCGCGGCTCATCGCCTTGTCCGCCTGCGTTTGCTTGACCGCGAACACCGTCAGCTTTTCCGCGACATCGTCGCGCACCGGCCAGTGCGACACCAGCAGGTTGCGCGCGCCAGCATAGAGGAACGCGCGCGCCAGCCCCGACAGCCCCGGTGCGCCCTGGCTGCCGTCGCCCGCCGCGGTGTTGCACGCCGACAAGATCACCCAGTCGGCATCGAGCTTCAGCGCCGACACTTCGGACGCGGTCAGATAACCGTCGTCGGCCGCGCTCGCCTCTCGGGGCGGGGTGAAGATCAGCCCCGGCTCGGCGATGCCGGTCAGGTCGCCGCCGAGCAGCCCGTGCGTCGCCAGCGTCATGATGTCGATGCGCGCGAGGTCGGCCGTCTTGAAATTGCTCTCGGTGTCGAGGCCCGCAAGGAACAGCCGCCTCTCGCCGCTGCCCAGCGCCTCGGCCATCGCGCGCAACTCGCCGACCGTGCCGGGCAACCGCGCCATGGCGTTGATCTCGTCGAAACTGGCGAGGCCCTTGGCGACCCCCGCACCGCGCGTCCCGAACAGGTCGCCCGCGCGCACCGCGCGTTCGACCGCCGGCCCGCGGCTCGATCTTTCCTTGGCCTCGCCGGCGAGCAGCGGATCGCCGAAGCCCAGGAATTCGGCCCCGCCCGCGTCATCTTCGCCGGCGGGCGCCATCTTGCGCAGCAGCGCCAGCGATTGCAGCGACGGAATCTGCGCCAGCGCATAATCCTCGCCCATCCACTTCGTCGCGCGCAGATCGTCGGGAACATTGTCCAGCCCCGTTGGCGCCTCGGTGACCAGCATGGCAAAGGGCATCGAAGCCAGCGAGCCCGAAGCGGCGACGAACATCTGCCTCTTGCCCGCCAGCAACGGCGCCACCGGCCCGACGAGCTGCTGGTACAGCGCAAAGGCGGTGTCGCGGTCGAAACCGCCCTGCCCGCCGTCGACCGCCGCGGTCCAGTCGGCGATTTCGCCGTAATCGGCCTCGATCTTGCTCCCCGCGAACCACAGCAGGCGCCGCGCCGCGGCGTCGATCTCGGTCCTTGTCCATGCCGAGCGGTGCCAGGCGACGCCCGCGCCGGTGACCAGCACCACATGCGTGCCGAAATCGCTCGGCACCACCATCAGCATCGCCTCGTCGGGCCGCAGCAACGCCTGCGCCGCCCCGACGTCGAGCGGCTCGGGCTGGATCAGCGCGAAATAATCGGGCGCCTCGGTCCTCAGGCGCGCGTCGATTGCCGCCATCCGCGGCGCCAGTTCGGCGCGCTTCGCCTCCAGCTCGGTGCGCGCCGCGACGTCCTCGTCGCTCGCGCCGCCGACGACCGCGGCATATTTGGCGTCGAGATCGGCCGATTGCGCGAGCAGCATCTCGCGCTCGTTCGCCAGCGCGCCCAGTTCGGGCCCGCGCGCCTCCGCCGCCCGCTGCGCCGCCGTCCGGGCCACCGCGCGGCTCGCCGGCGTGAACAGCGCCGATTGCAGCGCCGCAAAGGCATCGCCGCGCAGCGTCGCCAGCTTCGCACCGCCCGGATCGGCCTTCGCCAGCGTCTCCGCCGGCGCGATCGCCAGCCCCTTGCTCCAGCTCGCGTCGGCAAAGATCAGATGGATGTCGGCGGCGCCGCGCATCCAGATCGAGTTCGTCCCTGCCCCCGACGCGCCACCACCGCGGATCCGCGCCATCGCCGGCGCCACCAGGTCGAGCGCGGTCGGCGCCTTTGCAGGCAGGCTCAGCCGCGCCTTGGCGAGCAGCAGGGTGGTTTCGATCTGCGCCAACGGCTCGACCGCGGGGCGCTCGTCGAGCAATTTCTTCGCCAGCGCCAGCTCGCCCTCGGCGGCCTCCGGCTTGAAATTCGCGAGCAGCGCGGCGCCGTAAAGCTGATGCCGCTCGAACTCCTCATAGGTCCCTTTGGGCAATTGCTCGCCGCGCCGCACGATTTCCTTGCCGACCACCTCGGCCTCGGCCGCCTTGCCCAGCGCCAGCAGGACCTTGAGCTTGTCGGACAATTCCTCGGTGCTCAGGCTCTTGCCGACAAAATGCACCGGCGGAATCTCGCCGCGCTTGCGCATCTCTTCGGCATGCACCTCCATCGAGGCGTTCTGCACGTCGCCGAGGTCGAGCAAAGCCAGCCGCCGGTCGGCCCAGGTCAGCGCCGTGGCGGCATCGCCCGTCTCGACCAGCGCGTCGATATAGCGGCTCACCGTATCGGCGTTGGAAAAACTGGTCTGCGACGACAGCCGCAGCAGTTCGCGCAGATTGACCACCGCCTCCTGCGACCGCCCGGCCTGCTGCAACAGCGAGGCGTAAAAGCCCAGCTGCCGCGGCACATCGTCATTCTGCGGCCCCAGCCAGCGCCGCGTCGTCGCCAGCGCCTGCGCCAGTGCCGTGATCGCCTCGTCGGGACGCCCCGCTTCGGCCAGGAACACCGCCTTCCAGTTCAGCGCGCGGCCATGGATCGGGCTGTCGATCCCCGGCCCCGCCGCCAGCCGCGCCAGCAGGCCGTCGACCAGCGCCAGATTTTCCGCCGGTCCGCGCCGGTCCTGATAATAGAGCGCCTCGACCCGGCTATAGTCGCGCTGCACCGCGTCGCTCGCCGCGATCCGCCGGTCGAGCGCCGCCACATCGTCGGCCCGCCCGAGCGCGCGCAGCAGCGCGACATATTGGTCGTAGGTTTCGTCCTTGCCGTAGAAATAATTGCCGTGCTTGACGATCATCCGGTCGAAATATTCGGCGAAATAGCGCGCCGCGTCGTCGTTCCGCCCCGCCGCCGCCAGCAGCCGCGCCTGGCTGTTCAGGTCGTTGGAAAATTCGGCCTCCATGCCCGCGCGCCGCTCGAAGGCGATCAGCTCGTCGCCGAAGCGGCGGTCGTAATCGCTGCCGGTCTGCGGCGGGTTGTAGCGCAGCAGCGCGGCGAACTGATTGCCCTCGACCCCGTCGATCGCGTCGATCGCTTCGATGAAATGCGGCGCGGACGCCAGCACCGGCACATAGGCCAGCGGCGCGAAATGCCCGATCTCCGCGCCCCCGGCATCCGGCCTGGCATAGGAGCGCCAGGTCTCGAGCCGCAGCGCGCGCGCCCTGTCGCCGCGGTCCCAATCGGGGCCCGCGTCCTCGAGCTGCCCGGCAAAGGCGATGGCGGCGCGCAGCGCGGCCAGATCGGTGGAGGCGGCCCTGGCCGGAATCGCGCGCGCCGCACCCGCCAGCTCCAGCCCCTTCGCCGGTTGCAGCGTCGCCTCGGCGATCGTCGCGCCGTTGAGCAGCGCAATCCGCAGCAGGTCGGCATTGCCGCCGCCGTCCGCCGCGCGCGCCAGGTCGATGACGCTGTCGTACAGCGCGCCCGCCTGCTCGATCTCGTTGCTGCGCCACTGCGTCGCCGCCAGGTTCGACAGGCTGGCGATCGTCGCGGGCGCCAGGCTGCCCTCGGCCTTGTCGCGCGCGCGATAGACACGGTCGAGGATCGCCCGCGCCTCCTCGGTCCGCCCCTGCCGCGACAGCAGCACCGCGTAATTGCTCTCGACGATGCGCAGCGCCGCGGGATCGGCGTCCTTCGCGCCGTTCAATCCGTCGAGCGCCGCTTCGAGGCTCGCCTGCGCCGCCGCCGTATCGCCGATCGCCAGGCTGAAAACCGCGCGCGCATTGCGCGATTGCGCCAGCTCGCTCGCGCTCAGCGCGTCGCGCTTCGCCCCATCGAGCAACGCCCGCGCCGCCTCGAACCGCCCGCTCGTGTAAAGCGCCATCGCCGCATCGAACAGCCCGGCGAAATCGGCCGGCGCGGCGGGCGCGGGCGCGCTGGCGGCGCTATCGGCCGCCTCCTGCGCCAGCCCCGGGGTCGGCAGGAGCAACAGCAGGGCGGCGCACCCTGCCCCCCACCGGCCCGCCCGGCCGCGCATCTTGCCCCCCATGGCGCTGGCCCCCCAAAAATCCGCCCCGATACAGCGTGCTAACATCGCCGCCGGTGCTTGTGGAGTCCTTCGCTCTCAATCCCCCGCAAAGTCGAACGCCGACACCCCGCGCTCGCCCTCGCGGAAGCGCAAAGGCCGACCCAGCGGCGGCATCGAGCGCTGGACGCAGCCGGTGCGCGTGCAGCGGCGGCACCCCAGCCCGATCGGCGTCGCGGGGCTGCGCATCAGGTCGACCCCGCGCGCCGCGATCAGCGGCGCCGCGACCTTGGCATCGACGCCGACGCAGACGGCAAAGCGCGCGGGCGTGCCGCTGCCGATCGCGCCCGGCGCCGCGACGCTGCGGCTTTGCGTGAACCAGCGGCTGCCATCCTCCAGCTCGACCAGGTCGGCGATCACCTCGCCGGGCCGCGCGAAGGCCTCATGCACGCCCCACAAGGGGCAGCGCGCGTCGCCATCGACCAGCGGCGACTGGCTCGCCCCGGCATAACGTTTGCTCCCCTGCCCCGCGCGGTCGATGCGCAGCATGAAGAAGGGCAGCCCGCGCGCGCCGACGCGCTGGAGCGTCGTCAGCCGGTGCGCGACCTGCTCGAACCCCGCGCCGAAACGACGCTGGAGCAGCAGCAGGTCGTAACCCGTCGCGTCGCAGGCGCGCAAGAACCGGCTGTACGGCATCATCAGCGCCGCCGCGAAATAATGCACCAGATGGCGCTCGAACAGGCGCGCCGCCGCGGGTTCGGCGAACTCGGCCCCCGCAACCAGCGCGTCGATCTCGCCCTTCGCCTCGACCTGCGCCAGCGTCGCCGCCGCCTGAAAGGTCCGCGAGGCGGGGCGCAGCAGCTCGCTCAGCATCAATTGCCGCGCGTGCCAGTCGAGCCAACGCAGCCGGTCGGGCATCACATCGGTGGGCAATATGCGGATGCCGAGTTGATGCCGCGTGCGCAGCCGTTCCGAAATCGTGCCGTACAGATCGCCCCCCGCGAGCCGCAACTCGTCGGCCAGTTCCTCGGCGCGCGCATCGAGGTCGGGAAAATGGTTGCGCCACTTCTCGATCGCGCGGCGCACCGCGGCCACTTCGGGCGCATCGCCCTCGTTTTCGCCGCGCGCCTCGGGCGCCGAATCGAACAGTCGCGCAAAGGCCGCGGCGGTCGCCGGCGCCGATTGCAGCCATTCCTCGACCTCCTGCGCCCCAATGCCCAGGTCGGCGAAGCGCGGATCGGCGAGCCGCCGCCTGAGGCCCGCCGCGCCGCCCGGCACCTCGTCGGCACCGAGCGTTGCGGCGTCGAACCCGAAACGCTCGGCGAGCTTGACCAGCACCGTGGCCGACAAGGGCCGCTGGCCATGTTCGATCAGGTTGAGATAGCTCGGCGAGATATCGAGCGCGTCGGCCATCGCCGCCTGCGTCATCGCCGCCTCGCGCCGCACCTTGCGCACCGCCGGCCCCGCAAACACCCGCCGCTCCGCCATGCCTTGTAACTTTCTTTACTAATTTACACGCTAATTTACACCTTATCGCGCTATTTCACAAATATTATTGACAAAACTTTTCACTTTCGGCGCGCATCGCGGCACATCCTGCTCATCACCCGGCCACTCTCCCCGAACGGCCGCACCGAAAGGACGATATCATGGGCTATCAGGAAGACATGGCGCAAACCGGTCGCCTCATCCGCGATTATGACGGCACCTGGGACGGCATCAGCAGCGAGAGCATCGCCCGCATGCGCGCGCAGAACAAGTTCCGCACCGGCCTCGACGTCGCCCGCTACACCGCGCGCATCATGCGCGCCGACATGGCCGCCTATGACGCCGACCCCGCCAACTACACCCAGTCCTTGGGCTGCTGGCACGGCTTCATCGCGCAGCAGAAGATGATCTCGGTCAAAAAGCATTTCGGCACCACCAAGGGCCGCTACATCTATCTGTCGGGCTGGATGATCGCCGCGCTGCGCAGCGAATTCGGTCCGCTGCCCGACCAGTCGATGCACGAAAAGACCAGCGTCCCGGCGCTGATCGAGGAAATCTACACCTTCCTGCGCCAGGCCGACGCGCGTGAACTCGGCGGCCTGTTCCGCGACCTCGACGCCGCGCGCGCCGAAGGCGACGAACTCAAGGCCAAGCAGATCCAGTCCGCGATCGACAATCATGAAACGCATGTCGTGCCGATCATCGCCGACATCGACGCGGGCTTCGGCAACGCCGAGGCGACCTATCTGCTCGCCAAGAAGATGATCGAAGCCGGTGCCTGCGCGCTCCAGATCGAGAACCAGGTCTCGGACGAAAAGCAGTGCGGCCACCAGGACGGCAAGGTCACCGTGCCGCACGAGGATTTCATCGCGAAAATCCGCGCCTGCCGCTATGCCTTCATGGAACTCGGGGTCGAGGACGGCATCATCGTCACCCGCACCGACAGCCTCGGCGCGGGCCTGACCAAGCAGATCGCCTTCTCGAAGGAGCCCGGCGACCTCGGCGACCAGTATAACAGCTTCCTCGATTGCGAAGAGGTCGAGGGCGCGGGCAATCCCGGCGACGTCCTCATCAACCGCGACGGCAAGCTGATGCGCCCCATCCGCCTGCCCTCGAACCTGTACCAGTTCCGTGCCGGCACCGGCGAGGATCGCTGCGTCATGGATTGCATCGCCAGCCTTCAGAACGGCGCCGACCTGCTGTGGATCGAAACCGAAAAGCCGCACATCGAACAGATCGCCGGCATGGTCGACCGCATCCGCGAAGTCGTCCCCAACGCGAAGCTCGCGTACAACAATTCGCCCAGCTTCAACTGGACGCTGAACTTCCGCCAGCAGGTGTTCGATGCGTGGACCGCACAGGGCAAGGACGTCAGCGCCTATGACCGCGCCAGGCTGATGAGCGTCGATTACGACGGCACCGCGCTCGGCGACGAGGCCGACAACCGGATCCGGACCTTCCAGCGCGACGCGGCGAAGCGGGCGGGCATCTTCCACCACCTCATCACCCTGCCGACCTATCACACGGCCGCGCTCAGCACCGACAATCTCGCCAAGGAATATTTCGGCGACGAAGCGATGCTGGGTTACGTCAAGGGCGTCCAGCGCGCCGAAATCCGCCAGGGTATCGCCTGCGTGAAGCACCAGAATATGAGCGGAAGCGACATCGGCGACGATCACAAGGAATATTTCGCCGGCGAAGCGGCCCTCAAGGCCGCCGGCAAGGACAACACCATGAACCAGTTTGCGGCCTAGGACCGCCTGACCGGCTTGGCGCGGGGTCAGCGACCCGGCCCCGCGCCTACCGAGCTTTCCTGGGGAGGAAAGCCTGTCCGTCGGAAACCCTCGGGTTTCCGGCGGGCATTTTTATGGGGTCGGCGAACCTCGCGTCACCACGACAGGGTGAAACCGATCGTCCCCGCATGCGACGTATACCCCCCACCAAAGCGGCCGTCGTAGCCCAAGTAGAAGCCGGCCTTGCTGGATACCGGCACGCGCACCCGCGCACCAAGCAAGGCGGTGTCGGGCTCGCTGGCGGCGGTCATCGCCAGCAGCCGGGTCGGCGCAAGTGCGAAAGCCACCGGCGTGCTCCGTTCGCGTCCGTCGAGTATCGCCAGATAGCGCGCCGAAACCGCCAGTTCGACCCCGCTCCAGCTCCGCGCGACCTCCAGCCCCGCCGAGGCGCGGGTGCGACTGTCGTTCCGCTTTGCGACGCGCAGCCCCAACGTGTCGCTTTCGGTAAAGCCGTCGGCGCGCACCGCGACATGGTCGATCCCCGCCACCGGGCGCAGCGTCCATCCGCCCATGTCGAAGGCATAGCCCAGATCGAAAGCCACCCCGGCGACGCGCACGTCATAGTCGGCGGCCGAACTGCCGATGATCGTTCGCAGCGTCTCGGCCTCGCCCATGCCATAACTGCCCGACAGCACGGCGCTGAAGGCGCCGTCGTCATAGCGCAACGCCGCCCCGCCCTCGGTCAGCCTGACATCGCCGCTCTCGGTCGCTCCGCGCACATCGATGTCGAGGCTGCCACGATCGATGCCCGCCGCCAGCGACAAGTGCGGCGCCAGCGCCAGGTTGAACCCCGCGGCAAAGCCCTTCGCGTCGCGCCGTCCGCCCTGCCGGACGCGGAAGCCGTAAACCTCGCCCCAGCCCGCATTGGCCGCCATCGGCCCGGCGAGCCGCCCGAGCAGCCGCCCGCCCAGGTCGAACAGCCCCGACTGCACCTCGGCATGGATGGTGCCGACCGCGACCACCTGGCCATTGAGTTCGTAGGTTTCGCGCAGCGTGTCGGTGACCGTGTCGGTGCGGGTTTCGTTGATCGTATAGACAGTGTCGGTGATCGTGTTGAAATTCTCGTCGGCGTCGACCAGATCGACCGATGTGCCGCCGGTCGTGCAGGTCGGCCGCGTGGTCGACGGCAGCGACGATATGTTGCAGGTCGACAGCGCGCCGGTCAGGATCGTGGCGGGACCGAAGGTCGTCACGCTCGTTACCGTCTCGACACCCGGCCCGGCCAGCGAATAAGTCGAGGCGCCGGTGACCGTCGTGCTCGTCGTCGTCGACGCGGTGCGCACAGGGTCGCCGATGATCACGCCCGGCCCTCCCGCCGCGGTGATCGCCGCCCGCGCCGCCGTCACGCCGCTCTGGACCGATGGGTCGGCAAAGGCGGTGGCGAATGTCTGGTCATAGAGCGGCGTGCCCCCCAGTAGCCTGCCGATGATCTGGGTCGAATAGGCTGTCGTCCGGTTGGTGATCACCGTCGCCGGGTTGAACACCAGGCTTTCGCGCGACGAAAAGCTGAACGACTGGCCGGGGTTCGCAACGGCGACGTCGAGAAACACATTATTGGCATCGTAGCGCAGGCTGACCGACGAATTATTCGGTGTCGTCGTCAGCGGGCTGAACGTCCCTGATCGCCCCCCCGCTGCGGTAAGCAGCGTATAGCTTCCGACCGTGAAGGTGCCGCCGACGGCAAAGGCCGCGAGGCTGCCCGCGAGGCTCGCCGTGCCGGTGACATTGATCCGGTCGGCGGCGGCACTGCCGACATCCATGCGATAGACGCTGCCCGCCGACAGCACCAGGTTTCCGTCGATCGTTATCGTCCCGATCGTGCCGTCATTGGCGTTGATCGTGCCGCGGTTGGCCAGCGATCCGGCAAAGGCCGACGTCCCGCCGCCGCTGTTCCACGTCCCGCTGTTGGTGAACAGCGACCCCGCGACCGAGGCTCCGGTGACATTGACAGTGCCGCTCATCGTGCCGCCGTTGGTCAGCGTGAAGGCGGTTCCGGCCGGTGTCCCCGCGACCGCGACGGCGCCGCCGATCGTGCCAAGGTTGCGGATATCGATCGCGCCGGTCGCCCCCGCGCTTTGAAAGATCTGGACTCCCGTCTGATCGCCGCTGACGCTGCCGCCCGCGCGAATCGTGACGTTGGCGGGGCCGGTCGTCGGCTCCAGCAGGATGCCGGTGCCGCTCGCGGTGATGGCGCCGGACAGGTCGGCCGTCAGCGAACCCCCTACCGACGGCGAGAACCGCAGGCCGATCCGGTCGGCGCCGGTCGTGCCGGTCTGGTTGATCGTGGTTCCGGCGGCGGTCGTGAACCGGGTCTCGCCACCGCTAAGGGGTATGAGCCAGACGCCGATATTCGCCACGTCGATCGACCCGCCGCTGGCCAGCGTGATGTTGGCCCCGGCTTCGCGGCTGAAGGCGCTCAAGCCCGCGCCGGACGCAGAGGTGCTGGTCACCCGCGCATCGGTAGTGATCGTCAGCAGCGACGACGCGCTGTGTCCGGGGCCGGTGGTCAGCGAGGCGGAAATGCCGCCATTCACCACAGTGCCGCCGGTCATCGTCAGGTTGATGTGGTCGGCGGCCTGGACGATGAGCGCGTTGATGCCGTTTGCCTGTCGGGTCGCGGCGATCGTGCCGCCCGCGAACCAGGCATCGAGGCGGCTGCTTTCCGCAACCAGCCGGACGCCCGCTTCGCCGCTGAACGTGGCACTGATCGGGACCGCCTGCGAGCCGAAGGTGACGCTGTTGCCCAGACCCGACGCCTGGATCACGAGGGCGGTCGAGGGGCCGAAAATACCTACCACAGCGTCCGCCGTGCCGTTGGTGGAGACGTTGCCGTTGCCGGAATAGCGGATCGAGCCGCCGTTGCTGCTGACGAGCAAGCCGTCACTTTCATCGTAATCGTCCCAGCCGACAGTGTGGCTGACCGTGCCGTTGTTGACGACATTCAGCGGGCGCGGCGTCGCGCTCGGGGGGCTGCTCCCGCTCCCGTTGTCCACGAGCAATCCCCAGCCGCTGATTGTCGCGCCGCTGTTGATGATCACGTTGAGCGGCGCTGCGAGGTTCTGATAGTTCGAGACGGTCGCCGGGTTGTTAGTGTTTCTGTTGACGCTGGAGCTGGTGATGGTGGTGGCGCAGTCGAGCGTCACCGTGCCGTCGCCCGCCGTCGTCGTCGTCGTACAATCCGCCCATGCGGCGGTCGGCGCCATCAGCGCCAACACCGCCACGCCCAGCCGAAGCCCCGAAATCCGTGCCATCGTCATTCCCCCATTTCCTGCATCCAGACACCAAGGCGGCATCGGCACGAAAAAGGGGTCAGCTTCGGCGATTATTTTCGAGTTTTCAGGTCGCGCGCGCAGGAGTTCGCGGCCATCCGCGCGCCCGTCATCGGCAATTTTTCTCGATTCCGACCTTGAACCTTCACAAATCGCGTGCATTATGGTGCAATGCACAACAAAAATTCCCTCCCTCCCCGAGCCTGCCAGCCATGACCGACACCCGCCTCCGGCTGATGGAAGCCATCGCGCGCCGCCGCATGGTCACCGCGCAGTACAATGGCAATGTCATGCGCCTCGCGCCGCACCAGCTGTTTGAACGGCGCGGCGACCTGTTCGTCAGCGCGCTCAACCTCAGCAAGAACTGGCGCTCGCCCGATGACTGGAAACTCGGCCATTACAAGCTCGACGGGCTGGCGGTGACCGAATTGCAGGACGAGGAATTCGAGCCCCTGCCCTCGTTCGAGGCCGCCGCGCCGCACGAAGACGACACGCTGCTCCTCGCCGTCTGAAAAGGGCGGACCTCGCGGCCCGCCCCCTTCGCCTATCGCTCCACCACCAGCGGCTCCCCTCGCGTCTTCACCAGCGACCAGATCACCCCGCCCGCGATCAACGCCACCGTCACACCCAGGCTCACCAGCGGCGGGAACTTGTCGCCGCCGAGGACGAAGTCGGCGACGAAAATCTTCGATCCGATGAACACCAGCACCAGCGCCAGCGCATATTTGAGGTAATGGAAGCGGTGCACCATCGCCGACAGCGCGAAATACAGCGCGCGCAGGCCCAGGATCGCCATGATGTTCGACGTATAGACGATGAAGGTGTCGGTCGTGATCGCGAAGATCGCCGGCACGCTGTCGACCGCGAACACCAGGTCGGCGAGGTTGATGACGACCAGCGCGAGAAACAGCGGCGTCGCGGTCAGCGCCAGCTTGCCGGTCTTGCTGTCCGGCAGCTTCACGAAGAATTTTTCGCCGTGCAGGTCATGCGTCAGCGGGATGTGGCGCGACAGCCATTTGACCACCGGATTGCCCTTCACGTCCATCGGCGTGTCGCTGGCGAACAGCATCTTCACGCCGGTGAAGATCAGGAAAGCGGCGAAGATATACAGTATCCAGCCATATTCGGTGACCAGCGCCGCGCCGCCCGCGATCATGATGCCGCGCAGCACGATCACCGCGACGATACCCCACAGCAAGGCGCGATATTGATAGCGCGGCGGGATCGCAAAGGTCGCGAAGATCAGCGAAATCACGAAGATATTGTCGATCGACAGCGCCTTCTCGATGAAGAAGCCGGTATAATATTGCAGCCCCGCCTCGCCGCCCTTCGCGGCCCAGATCCAGGCCCCGAACGCGAGCGCGATACTGATGTAAAAGGCCGACAGCTTCAAACTCTCGCCGATGCCCATTTCCTTGTTCTCCTTGTTCAGGAACCCAAGGTCGAAGGCGGTAAGAGCGACGACCAGCCCGATGAAGGCCAGCCAGAACCAGGCCGGGGTACCCAGCCAGTCCGCGGTCAGAAATTCCATGATATCATCCCTGGTTGCGCCAAAAGCGCCGCTTCCCGCGGGAAGCGGCGCGATCGGCCATTGGTCTTATGGGTTAGAGCGCGAACGCCGGCGGGCGCGACAGTCCCGCGAGCCGTTTGCGGACCGCAAGCTTCAGCGTTTTCAGCCTAAGCAGTCGGAACGGACTCGCGGCGTCGCGGCTTTCGCGGCGCAGCGCGTCGTCGATCTGACGATGCAGCAAGGTCAGCCGGTAAAATCGGGGATTGAGCGTCATGAAACAGGGCCTCCTGATTGAGAAATCAAGCAGGTGACGCCGACGCCGGGACCCTTATAGGGGGGGAGGAGGGCCGCCAGGCATCGGTGTCACCCGATGCGGTCCGACATCACGTGGCGGGAAAAATCCCGCCGACGCCAGAGGGGCCCGGCCCGCACAAGAATGATTTAGGTTGGGCGGGTCTGGCTTTCAAGGCGTCGCCGCGTCATGCTGGCCGAAATAATCTTCGGTCCGGCCCGGGAGCGCCCATCATGTCCGTCCTCATCGCCCGCGATGGCCCCGCCTTCATCGTCACCATCGACCGCCCGGCCAGGCGCAACGCCGTCGATCCCGCGACCGCCGAGGCGCTGCGCAGCGCCTTCGCCGATTTCGCCGCCGACGCCAGCGCGCGCGTCGCGATCCTCACCGGCAGCGGTGGCCATTTCTGCGCCGGTTTCGACCTGACCGCGGTCGGCACCAGCCGCTACGACCCCGACGGCCCCGGCCCGATGGGACCCACGCGCCTGCTGCTGGACAAGCCGGTGATCGCCGCGGTCGAGGGCAGCGCGGTCGCAGGCGGGCTCGAACTCGCGCTGTGGTGCGACCTGCGCGTTGCGGCGGAAAGTGCGGTGTTCGGCGTCTATTGCCGCCGCTGGGGGGTACCGCTGATCGACGGCGGCACCGTGCGCCTGCCCCGCATCGTCGGCCAGGGCCGCGCGCTCGACATGATCCTCACCGGTCGCCCCGTCGCCTCGGACGAGGCGCACCGCATCGGCCTCGCCGACCGAGTCGTGCCCGACGGTCAGGCCCTCCCCGCCGCGATCGCGCTCGCGAAGCAGATCGCCGCCTTCCCGCAGCTCTGCATGACGAGCGACCGCAAAAGCGCCTATCGCCAATGGGACCTCGATCTCGCCGATGCCCTCGCCCACGAAGCGCATGCCGGCGTCGCCCCCTTGCGCGAGGGGGCGACAGCGGGCGCGAAACAATTTACCCAAGGCGAAGGCCGCAGCGGCAGCTTCGCCGCCTTCAAAGGGGAATGACGATGAAGCCGATGACGAAAAGCTGGATCGCCGCCGCGCTGCTCGCCCTGCCCCTCCCCGCACTCGCGCAGCCGGCGCAGCTCCCCGCCGCCATCTACACCGACCCGCCCGCCGACAAGGATCATCCCGCCGCGATGGAGGTGGTCCACATCCCCACCGGCGGCCTCGAAATCAACGGCGTTGCCTATATCGCGGCGGGCGCCGGCCCGCACCCGACCGTCATCCTCTGCCACGGCCTGCCCGGCAACGAAAAGAGCCTCGACCTCGCGCAGGCGATGCGCCGCGCGGGCTGGACCGTCATCACCTTCAATTATCGTGGTTCGTGGGGCAGCCCCGGCGCCTATCGCTTCGCGCAGAATCTCGAGGATGCGGGCGCCGTCCTCGCCTTCGCGCGCGATCCCGCCAATGCCGCGAAGCTGCGCATCGACCCGAAACGCCTCGTCATCATCGGCCACAGCATGGGCGGCTGGGTCACCGCGCTCACCGCCGCGAAGGACAAGCAACTCATCGGCGCCGCGATGATCTCCGCCGCCAACCTCGGCGCCTTCGCCAAGGCCCCGCGCGAGCAGCTCGCCGCGGGCATGAAAGCCAACGGCCAGGAAGCCCTCGCCGGCACCTCGCCCGAAATCATGGCCGACGAACTGATCGCCAAAGCCGACGCCTTCGACTGGCAGAAAGCCGCCCCCGCCCTCGCCGCCACCAACCTCTTCATCCTTTCCTCCGACGACGGCCTTGCGCCCGGCACCGACGCGCTGGCGAAGGCGATTCAGGGTGCCGGCGGCGCGAAGGTGAAGACGTTGCATGTGGCGACCGACCATAGCTGGTCCGACGCGCGGGTGCGGTTGCAGGCGGAGGTCTTGCGGTGGTTGGGCGCGTTGAAGGCAGTAAACTAAAAAACGCCGGCGCCAAGCACCTGCAACGCACATTGTTCCATATTTTCGGTCGCGTTCGAAGTGACAAATGCTTTCCCGCTTGCATACTTCCAGACAGTGATTCAGACAGAGCCAATGAGTATCGAAAGTCCATCCGTATGCTGAAAAGCGCCTCGCTATCAAACTTCACCAGCGTACCAAGAGGGACATGGAAATTCTCGCCCGGTCTCAATGTGATAGTGGGCGAGAATGGCCTCGGGAAATCTCACGTCCTGAAGGCGCTATATTCCGTGCTGAAGTCTCTCACTCCGGACAACGCAACGGTCGAAGGAATGTCGCTCGAAAAACTCAGCAAGACCCAGTCCGAAAAGCGGATCGCCGACGAACTGAGCGGCAACTTGCGGCCGGATACTCTCGGTCGCCTCGTGAAACGGCAGCAGGGACGCAACAAGTCAGAAATTTCACTCCGATTCGACGACAAAAACTTGGATATCGACTTTAGCTTCGCAACTCAATCGCGGTCTCAGGTTGATATCACCCTTATGCCGACCCTGCACTTGAGAAAGACGCCCGTATTCATCCCAACTCGTGAACTAATAACACTCTCCCCTTGGTTCGTGTCACTGTACGATTCTTACAATGTCCCGTTCGAGAAGACTTGGCGAGACACGGTATCACTGCTCGGCGCACCAAGCTTGCGCGGCCCGCGCGAAGCCAAGGTCAAGGATTTTCTATCACCAATCGAAGATGCTATGGGCGGCACAGTCGAAGTCGATGGCCACGGCCGATTCTTCCTCAAAGTCAACGGCGGAAGAATGGAAGCCCCGCTGGTGGCCGAGGGGCTGCGCAAGTTCGCCATGCTTGCGCGTCTCATCAGCACCGGAGTGCTGTTGGAGCAGGGTTACCTGTTCTGGGACGAACCCGAAACGAACCTCAACCCCAAGCTCATCAAGGTTCTCGCCAAGGTAATTGTCGACCTTTCCGACCAAGGTATTCAGGTTTTTGTCGCCACGCATTCTACATTCCTGTTGCGCGAAATCGCAATACTCACGGATGGCCGAAAAGCGAAAAACTCTCGCTATTTCGGCCTCGTGGCATCAGGTAATGACGATGTCTCAACGTTGGAACAGGGAGACTCCGTCGAGGAGATCGGAACACTCGTTCTGCTTGATGAAGAACTAGCCCAATCGGACAGATATATGGATGCGCAAGCGGATGCCTAATGTGACGCTGGTCGAAGGACGCCTGTCGTTCGCATTCGCAAATGTCGATTTCGCGGAGCGATATGACGATTGGCAGCATTATCGCAATCAATATAATCGGACTTGCGGCAGCTCTAAAGCCGTGGATTTTCTGGTGTCAAAGAACGGCCAAATCTGGCTCATCGAGGTTAAGGATTATAGACAACACAAGCGCAGCAAGGCAATCGACCTCGCTGATGAGATCGCACTGAAAGTTCGAGACACAATGGCCGGCCTCGTCAGCGCAAAATACTTGGCTAATGATATCAATGAAGCAAGCGCAGCACGCGCGGCATTGTCAAAGACAAGGCTACGCGTCGCGTTCCATCTTGAGCAGCCAAGGCAGCCTAGCAGATTGTTTCCCTTATCGGTCGATCCGGCTAATATCAAAATGAAGCTTAGGCAAATCTTGCGGTTTGCTGACCCACATCCCGAAATCTTCGACCGCAGAAGTTTCCCGCCGCAATTAGGTACTGTTAATAGTATTTGATCTGCCGTACCTACTTTTCTCCAGTTCGGCCAAGTCAAAAATCCCCCCTCACTTCCCCATCAACTTCATCGCCATCCCCGTCAGCGCCTCGGTTGCGGTCGAAATCACCGTGTCCGCCTCGGGCGCCCAGAACGGTGAATGCAAACTCGGCAAACTCTTGCCCGCCTTTTGCGCCGCGTCATATTCGGCGCGCGGGACGCCGCCGACCCAGATGATCAGGCTCTTCACATCCTTGTTGGCGTCGCGCGAATAGCGGCTGAAATCCTCGCCGCCCATCACCGGAGGCATCTGCGTCACGCGCGCCTCGCCAAAGCGGGTCTTGAGGAAGGCCGCCATCTCCTCGGTAAAATCGACCGTGTTGAAGGTCGCGGGGGTATATTCGTCCTTCTGGACGCTCACCACCGGCATGCGGTCGTCGGGCATGCCCGCCGCGATCGCCTCGCCCTTGGCGATGCGCGCGATCCCGTCGAGCAGATGACCCCGCACCTCGTCCGAATAGCTGCGCACGGTCAGCTGCAACCGCGCCTCGTCCGAAATGATATTATGCTTGGCGCCCGCGTGAAAGCTGCCGACGGTCACCACCGCGCTGTCGAGCGGGCTGATCTCGCGCGAAACCAGCGTCTGCAGCGCCCCGACGATGCGGCTCGCCAGCACGATCGGGTCCTTGGTCGTCTGCGGATAGGCGCCATGCCCGCCGACCCCCTTCACCAATATGTCGACGCTATCGACATTGGCGAGCGCATAACCCGGCGTGTAACCGATCTGCCCCGCCGGAAACTGCGCCGCGTCGTGGAACGCGAGGGCATATTGGGGTTTGGGAAAGCGCGTGTAGAGTCCATCCTCCAGCATCATCCGCGCGCCCGCGCCGCGTTCCTCGGCGGGCTGGCCGATCATCACCAAAGTGCCCGACCATTTATCCTTGTTCGCCGCCATGCGCCGCGCGGTGCCGACCCAGGCGGTCATATGCGTGTCGTGGCCGCACGCATGCATCACGCCGGTCTCAACGCCTTCCTTGGTCGTCACCCGCACCTTCGACGCGCCGGGCAGTCCGGTCTGCTCGATCACCGGCAGCCCGTCCATGTCGGCGCGCAGCATCACCACCGGGCCGGGGCCGTTCTCCATCACCGCGACGATGCCGGTGCCGCCGACCTTTTCGGTGACCTTGAACCCCAGCTTGCGCGCCTCGGCGGCCATGACGCCCGCCGAGCGCACCTCCATGAAGCTGAGTTCGGGATTGGCGTGCAGATCCTTGTAGATCGCCATCAGCGTCGGCATGTCCTTCCTGATCTCGGCCTGGATCGCCGGGTCGCCCGTCTGCGCCGCCGCCGGCGCAATCAATGCCAGCGCCGCGGCGCTCGTCCACAAAATCCGCATCTTATTCCCCTGTTGTTAGCGCGATGGCCTCAACCCAATCCGTTTGTGTCGAGGGGCGGCGGGACCCCGCTACGCACCGCCATCCCGCGCGGGGGTCGACGGAGCGCGCCCCCAAACGGCATAAAGGCTCGGTTACCAACCGTTTACAGGCCGCCGGCCCGCTTTGGAT
>JAEULK010000087.1 GCA_016793775.1 Sphingopyxis sp.
CCGCGACGTCAAGGGCCTCTACAAAAAGGCCCGCGCCGGGCAGCTCAAGAACTTCACAGGCATCGACAGCCCCTATGAGGCGCCCGAAGACGCCGAAATACGCATAGACACCACCGCCATGACCCCCGATGAAGCGGCGGACCTCATCGTGGACCGGTTGCTGGGATAAGAGATGACGCAGGAAAGTGACGAAGCCCTGGCCGAACGGCTGGCAACCGCGGCGGGACTGATCCTCCTCGAGTTGCAGAAGTCCGGCGAGTTCGTCGACAAGGCGCTTGGCAAGGCCGGCGATGCGCGCGCCAATGCGATGCTGATGCACGAGCTTCGCACCGCGCGCCCCGACGATGCGATCCTGTCCGAAGAGGAAAAGGACAATGTCGTCCGCTGCGACAGCAGCCGCGTGTGGATCGTCGATCCGCTCGACGGCACGCGCGAATATGGCGAGGGTCGCAGCGACTGGGCGGTGCATGTCGCGCTCGCGATCGACGGCGTGCCGACGGTCGGCGCGGTCGCGCTGCCGGGTCTCGGGTTGACGCTGACCTCGGGCGCGCCGCGGCCGCTCGAACCTGCCAACGTGCCGCCGAAGATGCTGGTCAGCCGCACCCGCCCGGCCGCCGAGGCGGTGTTCGTCGCCGAGAAGATGGGCGCCGAACTGGTCGGCATGGGGTCGGCGGGGGCCAAGGCGATGGCGGTGGTGCGCGGCGAGGCGGACATCTACCTCCACACCGGCGGGCAGTATGAGTGGGACAATTGCGCGCCGGTCGCGGTCGCGGCGGCAGCGGGGCTGCATGTAAGCCGCGCCGACGGATCGCCGCTCGTCTATAATTGCAAGAATCCCTATCTGCCCGACCTGCTGATTTGCCGGGCGGAGTTTGCGGACGAAGTGCTGCGGTTGGCGGAGGAATATTCGCCCGACTGACCGACGGGTGCTTGCCAGCCCCCATCGCGCCTCCTAATCCGTTGCATCGGAAAACCGAAACAATGGGAGACGCGCGATGACCGACCTGCCTGCCACCAACCTCGTGATGCTGACGCTGGTAAAGCCCGAGGGCCAGCTCGAGGTGTTTTTCGAGCGTCGTCCGATGCCCGAACCGGCGCCGCACGAGGTGCTGGTCAAGGTGCTTGCGACCCCGATCAACCCCTCGGACCTCGGCCTGCTGTTCGGCGGCGCGGATATGTCGACCGCGCGCGCTTCCGAGCGCGACGGGCTGCCCGTCATCACCGCCGACATCCCGCCGCCGGGCATGCGCGCGATGACCGGGCGCGTCGGCGATGCGCTGGCGATCGGCAACGAGGGCTCCGGGCTCGTGGTCAAGGCGGGCGATTCGCCCGAGGCGCAGGCCTTGCTCGGCAAGACCGTCGCGCTGCTCGGCGGCGAGATGTATGCCGAATATCGCTGCCTGCCGGTGCAGATGACCATGGCGCTACCCGAAGGCACCGATGCCGCCGATGGCGCCTCCTGCTTCGTCAACCCGCTCACCTCGCTGGCATTCACCGAGACGATGCGCGCCGAGGGGCATAAGGCGCTGGTGCATACCGCCGCGGCGTCGAACCTCGGCCAGATGCTCGTCAAGATCTGCGCCAAGGACGGCATCCCGCTGGTCAATATCGTGCGCAGCGACGCGCAGGTCGAAATCTTGAAGGGCATCGGCGCGACGCATATCGTCAACAGCAGCGCGGACGATTTTCAGGACCGGCTCGTCGACGCGATCGTCGCGACCGAGGCGACGCTGGGTTTCGACGCGATCGGCGGCGGCAAGCTGGCGGGGCAGATCCTTGCGGCGATGGAGGTCGCGGCGGTCAAGCGCATGACGAGCTACAGCCGCTATGGCTCGGACAGCTACAAGCAGGTCTATATCTACGGCGCGCTCGACCTGGGGCCGACGGTGCTCAACCGCAGCTTCGGGCTGACCTGGGGGCTGGGCGGCTTCCTTTTGACCCCGTTCATGCAGAAGGCGGGCTGGGAGGTCGTCGGCCGCATGCGCCAGCGCGTCGTCGATGAACTGACGACGACCTTCAAGAGCCATTATAGCCACGAAATTTCGCTGAAAGAGGCGCTGAACCTCGACACCGCGCATGCGTACAACGCCAAGCGGACGGGCGAGAAATATCTGATTAGGCCGTAGGGCTGATTGCGGGCGGGGGCGACGACTTAGGAAATCCACCCCAAGGCCGCCTCACCGCTTCATGCACTGCCGCACATCGTCGCGCTTATACTCGCTGCAATTCCATAGCGCCTTCTCGAACCCCGCCTTGTCGTCGCGGAGGTAGGAGAAGGTCATCGCGGCGCGCTGGGTATCGCTCATCGCTTCGGTCTCGGGCTTGAGCACCGGGTTGGTCCAGCCCATGAACTTGCAATATTCGCGCGTCCCGCAGAGGCGGAGCGCGAGGGTGACGAAGCTTTCGGGGGTCGCCTTGCGGTCGAGAGTGGTCGTGATCGTCTCGCGCCCGCCCGATACGACCTGGCCGGGGATCGCGCCGCCGGTGATGCGGGCTTCGCCGACTGCGGCATCGACGTCGGTCGGCGCGAGTTCGGGCGGCAGTCCCGCCATGTGCAGCGGCGACAGCGCCGCCATCTTGGCGACCGGCGCCTCGACCCCCGAAACATTGCCGCGAAACGCCCCCGGCGTGCCCCAATAGCCGGGCCAGCGGAAAAAGAGGTGGGTATCGACGATCGCGATCTTCTCGAGGCTGTCGCTCCAATAGGGGCGCACCCAGTCGGTGTGATAATGGGTCGCAAGCCCGACGCGCGGATCGACGCCGCCCGACAGGATGATCTCGGCATTGACCTGTGCGCGTGTCCACGCCGCCGCCGAATAGCGGCGGGCGAGCGCGCCGTCGCAGGTGAAGGTGAACTGGCAGCCGGTGACGCGCTCGGAGCCTTGGAAGACGACGCTGCAGATCGACTTGGGGAAAGCGGGGTGGCGGACGCGGTTGATGATGACCTGGCCGACCGCGCGCTGGCCCTGGCCGTCGTCGCCGGCCTCGTACAGCATCGCGGCGGCAAGGCAGTCGCGGGCGCGGCCGCGATTGTCGGCGTCGCCGCCATAGACAAAGGGCCGCGCCGCGACGAAGCCCTTGGTCACCAGCGGTATCTTGGCATTGGCGGCGCGGGCATCGTCGATGGTCACCGGCGCGAGTTCCATCGGCAGCACGTCGGGCACCGTGCTGGCGGGCGGCGCCATCGGGGGCAGGCGCACGCCGTAGCGCGCGGGTCCGCTCAGGCTGCTCGCATAGAGCACTGCGACGATCGCGCCGATCGCCAGCAGCGCGAACAGCCATGCCGACCGGTCGCGCCATAGCGGCACTACGTCTTTGGGCGCTCCCGACGCCATGATGCGGGGTCAGATTTCCGGGAGGAAATCGGGGACCGAGAGATAACGCTCGCCGGTGTCGTAATTGAAGCCAAGGATGCGGCTGCCCGGCGGCAGTTCCTTCAGCTTCTGCGCAATGGCGGCGAGGGTGGCGCCCGACGAAATGCCGACGAGCATGCCTTCCTCGGTCGCTGAGCGGCGCGCGAAATCCTTGGCATCGGCTGCATCGACCTTGATTACGCCGTCGAGCAGATCGGTGTGCAGGTTGCGCGGGATGAAGCCGGCGCCGATGCCCTGGATCGGGTGCGGCGCGGGCTGCCCGCCCGAGATGACGGGCGATGCCTCGGGCTCGACCGCATAGACTTTGAGGTTCGGCCAATGGGCTTTCAGGAATTGCGCGGTGCCGGTGATATGGCCGCCGGTGCCGACCCCGGTTATCAGCGCGTCGATCGGCGCGTCGGCGAAGTCGGCGAGGATTTCGGGGCCGGTGGTGCGGACATGGACGTTGATATTGGCTTCATTCTCGAACTGCTGCGGCATCCACGCGCCGGGCGTGGTTTCCACCAATTCGATGGCGCGCTCGATAGCGCCCTTCATCCCCTTTTCGCGCGGGGTCAGGTCGAAGGTCGCGCCATAGGCCAGCATCAGCCGGCGGCGTTCGAGCGACATGCTCTCGGGCATGACGAGGACGAGCTTGTAACCCTTGACCGCGGCGGCCATCGCCAGCCCGATGCCGGTGTTGCCCGACGTCGGCTCGACGACGGTGCCGCCGGGTTTGAGGCTGCCGTCGGCTTCGGCAGCCTCGATCATCGCGAGGCCGATTCGATCCTTGATCGACCCGCCCGGGTTGCTTCGCTCGGACTTCACCCAGACTTCGGCGTCGGGGAACAGCTTGGCCACCCGGATATGCGGGGTGTTACCGATGGTATCGAGGATCGAATTGGCTTTCATGAGCGGTAAGCACTTTCCTTGAAGTCGAAGCGCGGGTCGCGGCGGACCCGGTTGGGCCAGTCGCCGGCCCGGACCCAGAACTTTTCATCGGCCAGGTCGGGCACGGGCGCAGGTTGTAACGAGGCGAGCAGATACTGTCCATAAGGCCAATCGGCGACTCCCGAATCGGCGTTGATATGGCCAAAGGGTCCGGCGTTGACGAAGCGCGCGTCCCACTGCCGCGACAGCCGCCAGACGTGCGAGGTCTTGGCATAGGGATCATTGTCGCTGGCGACGACGACGATCGGGGTGCGCGAGGTGAAGGCGGGGGCGTCGTTGAAATCGGCGACCCGGCTGTCGCGGCGCAGGTCGCCCAGATCGGGCGGCGCGACGAGCAGCGCCCCGGCGACGCGGGCGCGGGCGACGCCGCCGGCATGCGCGAACCAATGCGCAAAGGCGTGGCAGCCCAGGCTGTGTGCGGCGATCAGCACCGGTTCGTCCTCGGCGGCGATCGTGTCGGCAATGCGATCGACCCATTCGTCCTTGTCGGGGTTCGACCAATTGCCCAGATCGATTCGTTCGCAATCGGCGAATTTATGTTCCCACAGGCTCTGCCAATGGCGCGGGCCGCTGTTGTCGAGGCCCGGAATCGTCAGGATTTTGTGGCGGATCAAGCTGTTCTGCATGTCTGGATCTCCATCGGATGAAGGAAGGAAACCGCGGTGACGGGTGCAGTCGAGATAATTCAACTAAATAAATTGACAATCACTTTGTGGCGAAAGGAAGGCGGTTTGCGACGAGTGGATTTGGCCCCTTCCGGCAAGCGCGGAAATGCGTCAGCCCGTCTGTTTGAACTGCGGCTCGAAGGTTCGCGCACGGCGCAGCTCGGGGAAGATCACCGCCCATAGCGCGGTCACCCCGACCGCTGCGGCGCCGCCCGCGACGACCGCGAATACGGGACCGAACGCCGCCGCCATCGAGCCCGCGCGCATCTCGCCCAGCTCGTTCGAGGCGGAAATGGCGAGGCCCGACACCGCACTGACGCGCCCGCGCATATGGTCGGGGGTGTTGAGCTGGATCAGCGTGCCGCGCACGAAGACCGAGAACATGTCCGCCGCGCCGAGCAGCGCCAGCATCGCGAGCGACAGGAGGAAGTTGGTCGACAGGCCGAACGCCATGGTCGCAAGGCCGAAGACCACGACAGCCCACAGCATCTTGACCCCGACGTTACGCTCGATCGGGCGCCAGGCGAGGCCCAGCGCGACGATCGCGGCGCCGACCGCGGGCGCGGCGCGCAGGAAGCCGAGGCCTTCGGAACCGGTCATCAATATGTCGCGGGCATAGACGGGCAGCAGCGCCGTCGCGCCCGACAATATCACCGCGAACAGGTCGAGCGTGATCGTGCCGAGCAGGAAGCGCTCGCGCCAGGTGAATTGGAGGCCGTCGAGCATTTCGCGCAAGGGATGGCGGCGTACCTCGGCGGGGGGTGGCAGCACGGGGCGGACGCGGCCGATCAGCAGGGCCGAGATCGCGAGCAGCGCGGCGGAGAAGATATAGACCGAGGTCGGATGCGCCGCATAGATCAGCCCGCCAGCCGCGGGGCCGATCACCGACGCCGACTGCCAGGCGATGCTGCTCATCGCGATCGCGCGCGGCAGCACCGCTGGGGGCACGATGTTCGGCGCGATTGCGCTCATCGCCGGTCCCGAAAAGACGCGCGCGACGCCGTGCAGCGCGCCGAGGCCGAAAAGCAGCGGGAGGGTGAGGCCATCGGTCCAGGTGAACCAGGCGAGCGTTGCGGCGATGGCCAGGTCGATGAGGTTCGAGAAGATCGCAACGCTGCGCCGCTCGAAGCGGTCGGCGACCCAGCCCGCGACGGGGGTGAGGACGGCGAGGGGGACGAACTGGAACAGCCCGAGCAGCCCGAGCTGGAACGATGCCTCCTTGATCGACATATGATAGTCGGTGCGCGCGGTGTCGTAGAGCTGGTAGCCGATGACGACGACCATCGCGATCGTCGCCATCACCGCGGTGAAGCGCGCGAGCCAATAATAGCGATAATCGGGAAAGCTGAGCGGCGAAGGGGCCTTGGACGGGGTTTCCGGCATCGCCGGTTCGTCAGCGTCGGGCGGGAGGATCGTTGCCATTGCGATTTGCCCTAGCGGGCTTTGGTCGCCTGTCTAGGGCGATTGTGTTGCGACGGATTGCGGGCGGGAGGGGACGTTCATTGCATCGTCATCCTGAACTTGTTTCAGGATCCATGGCCTGCCGTTTCCTTCGGCGCTGCGTCACATTCAAGCTCAGGCCATGGATGCTGAAACAAGTTCAGCATGACGAGAGTTAAAGGACAGCCCCCCATCTGTGGACGCCGTTCGTCGATAAATGCGTGCCACTCACCGGTCCCGGTGGCAGACAGCCGCCATCACCATCGGGGAGATGCCAGATATGAAACGTGATTTCGTCCGCTTCGGCGGCGCCGCCATGGCGGCGTCGCTGCTCCTTTTGACCGCCTGCAACGCTTCGGACAACAAGTCCGCGTCCGGCGCGGCATCCAGCGTCAAGACCTGGACCGAGTTCCGCGACAATTTCCTGAAGGGCTATTTCCCGCTCAATCCCAATTTCGCGGTCTATCAGGGCAAACACGAGTTCGACGGGCAGATGCCCGACTGGTCGCCCGGCGGGCTGGAGGCGCAGGCCGCCTATCTGGAAAAGGCGATCGCCGACGCCAAGGCGCTCGATATCGCGATGACCGACGCCGAGAAGTTCGAGCGCGACTATCTGATCCGTGTCGCCGAGGGCCAGCTCTTCTTCCTGCGCGACACCGACTTCGTGGCGAAGAACCCCGCCTTCTACACCGGCGCGCTCGACCCCAATGTCTATATCGCGCGCCCCTATGACACGCCCGAAAAGCGGATGAAGGCGTTTATCCAATATGCCGAGAAGGTCCCTACCGCCGCGGCGCAGATCAAGGCGAATCTGAAGCTGCCGCTGCCCGCGACCTTCGTCAAATATGGCACAGCGGGCTTCGGCGGCTTCGCCGATTATTACAAGGGCGATGCCAAGGCGGCCTTTGCTTCGGTCAAGGACGAAGCACTGCAGAAACAGTTCGACGATGCGGTCGCCAAGGCGGGCGACGCGATGACCGACCTTGCCAAATATGTGGGTTCACAGCCGGGCACGACCGACGGCTATGCGCTGGGCGCCGACAAATTCGCGAAGATGATCCTGACCAACGAAGGCGTCGATACCCCGATCGACGAGCTCGAACGGATCGGCCAGGCCGACCTCAGGCGCAACCAGGATGCGCTGAAGGCCGCCTGCGCCACCTATGCCGCGGGCATGACGATCGCCGACTGCATGAAGAAGATGAACAACGACAAGTCCGCCGACCGCCCGGTCGCCGAGGCGCGGCGCCAGCTACCCATATTGCGCGCTTTCCTCGTCGAGAAGGATCTGGTCAGCATACCCGGCACCGAACAGGCGCAGGTCGAGGAATCGCCGCCGTACAACCGGCAGAACAGCGCCTATATCGACATTCCCGGCCCGTATGAAAAAGGCCTGCCATCGGTCTATTATATCTCGCCGCCCGACCCGAGCTGGGACAAGGCGACGCAGAACGACTTTGTGCCGGGGCGCAAGGATTTGATGTTCACCTCGGTCCATGAGGTGTGGCCGGGCCACTTCCTGAACTTCCTCCATTCGAACCGTGCCGAAAGCATCTTCGGCAAATTGTTCGTCGGCTACGCCTTTGCCGAGGGCTGGGCGCATTATACCGAGGAAATGATGTGGGACGCGGGGCTGGGCGCGGGCGATCCCGAGACGCATATCGGCCAGCTGTCGAACGCGCTGCTGCGCGACTGCCGCTATCTCTCGGCGATCGGCCTGCACACCAAGGGCATGACCGTCGCGGACTCCGAAAAGCTGTTCAAGGAGCAATGCTATCAGGACGAGGGCAACGCCCGCCAGCAGGCGGCGCGCGGCACATACGATCCCGCCTATCTCAACTATACGATGGGCAAGCTGATGATCCGCAAGCTGCGCGACGACTGGACGAAGGGCGACAAGACCAAGTGGAAGGCGTTCCACGACGAGTTCCTGTCGTACGGCGGCCCGCCGATCCCGATGGTGCGCGCGGCGATGATGAAGGAAGCAACGCCGAAGGCGGTATTCTGACGCCAAATCGGCACTGAAACCCGGTAGCCATCGGTCGCGGGCCTGCTAAGAGGCCCGCGACCGTCGCTGCTGGAAAGCCCCATCATGCCCGCATTGCGCCTGAGCGTGATCATGCCGATGCACAATGCCGCGCCCTTCGTCGGCATGGCGATCGATTCGATCCTGGCGCAGTCGGCGGTCGATTTCACCTTCTATATCGTCGACGACGGCTCGACCGACGGGTCGGGCGCGATCGCGGCGGAGAAAGCGGCGCGCGATCCGCGCATCCGGCTGATCGTCCAGGAGAACCGCGGGATCGTCGCCAGCCTCAACCATATGCTGGCGCTGGTCGATACCGATTTCGTAGCGCGCATGGATGCCGACGATGTCGCGCTGCCGCTGCGCTTCGAAAAACAGCTCGCGCGGCTCGAAGCCGAACCGGCGCTGGGCGCGCTCGGTACGCAATTTATCGAGATCGCCGCAAACGGGCGTATCCTCGACGCGCATTATCGCCAGCCGACGGGCACCGAGACGATCCGCGCCGAACTGGCCCACCGGCAACCGATCGCCAACCCCAGCGCGATGTTCCGGACCCAGGCGCTGCGCGATGCGGGGCTCTATCGTCAGGCGTTCCGGCACTGCGAGGATTATGACCTGTTCCTGCGCCTGTCGGAGATCGCTGACATCGACAATCTGCCCGATATCCTGCTCCATTATCGCCGCTCGCCGGGGCAGATGAGCGTGCTCAACAATGCGCCACAGACGCGGCAGGCGGCCTATGCGCGGCTCGCGCATTACGAACGCCTGGCGGGAAGGCCCGACCCCTTCGTCGGCCTCGACGCCCTTCCGCCCACCGCCGAACTCGACGCGCTGCTCGGCCAGCCCGGCGTCGGCGCGCGGCTGGAGGCGGCGATACTGACCGAGCTGCGCTATGCCGTCGCGACGATGAACGACGCCGAGTTCGCCGATTATTGCGCCCGGGTCGCCGACGGCATCGCGGTCACCGGCGGCGGCCGCGCGGTGCTGCGCTGCCTTGCTGGCGCGCGCTTCGGCCGCGCCGCACGCTTGACCCTCGCGCTGCTGCGCCGCGCGATGGGGCAGCGAAGGGTGGCGAATCGATCCGCGCGCGACTAGCCTGACCCCAACAGGGGGGGCAATCCGATGGTCGATGTCTTCATTTCCTATTCGCGGGACAACAAGCCGCGCGTCGCCGATATCGCGGCAGCAGTCGCCGCCGCGGGCTATGAGGTGTGGTGGGACGCCGAACTGCCCCCGCACCGCAGCTATGGCGACGTCATCACCGAAAAGATCGGCATGGCGAAGGCCGCGATCGTCGTCTGGTCGCAGGCGTCGGCGCAATCCGAATGGGTGCGCGCCGAGGCCGATGTCGCGCGCAACCAGAAGAAGCTGGTCCAGACCGCGATCGATGACGTCATGCCGCCGCTGCCCTTCAACCAGATCCAGTTCGCCCAGCTCGGCGACTGGCATGGCGAGCCCGATCATAGCGGCTGGCGCAAGGTCCTGCTCAGCCTTGAGGAATTATGCGGGCGGGCTCCGGTCGCGGCGCCCGTGCCGCCGCCGGCACCTGCGTCGCCCGAACCGTCCGCGCCCAACCCGCTCCCGGCATCGCCGGCGCTGCCGATCGTTCCCGGGGCGCAAAAGCCGTCGCCCTTGCCCTGGATCATCGGTGCCGCGCTGATCCTCGGCGCGGCGCTGGTCTGGTGGATGATGCAGCCGACCCCGATGCGGACCGTCACAAGCGCAGGCTCCGGTTCGGGCAGCGCGGCAGTCGCGGGCGGCGAGGCCCATGACGACGCGGGCGGCAACCCTGCCGAGGCCTTCGTGCTCGCCGCAGTGATAAACGATCCCGAAGGCTTCACCAACATCCGCGCCGAACCCTCGTCGCAGGCGCCGATCGTCGGCAAGGTGCTCGAGGGCGAGAAATTCCTGACCTATCAGCAGACTGGCGCCTGGTGGCGGGTTCGCAAGGGCGACGGCACCAGCGGCTATATGTTCCGCAAGCCGATCCGCGTGCTCGACGGCCCGAACCCCGACCCGGCGCCGAGTGCCGGGACCGCGTCGGCCCCCTTCGTCGCCCCGACCGGCGTCGGCGGCAGCGGCGTGGTCATTCCCGATTCGTCGGACCGGCTGCTGTCGGCGGACGAACTCACCAACTATGGCGCGGTCGAACTGCGCATCGCGCGCAACGAGATTTTTGCGCGCCACGGGTTCCGCTTCAGGAATCCCACGCTGCGCGCACATTTCAGTCAGTTCAGCTGGTACAAGCCGACGAGCGACACTGTGCAATTGTCGGGGATCGAAAAGGCGAATGTCGCGCTGCTGAAATCGGCTGAAGCTGCGGCGCAATGAGCAATGCCGCGGGGCCGGATTGTGCGGCCAGCGAGGCGGAGGTCGCGCACCGGCTGGGGCAGGGCGATGCGCTGAGCGCCTTCGATTGCGCCACGGCGGCGCGCCGCGCCGGCCTCGACAGCCCGCGGCTGCGCTATCTGATGGTGCGCGCGCTGGCGGCGTCGGGCGACAGCCTGGGCGCGATGCATCTCTATGAAGCGCTGGACCTCGCCGCCGCGGGCGACACCGACAGCCTCGCGCTCGCCGGGCGCATCTGGAAGGATCGGGGCTTCGACCATGTCGAGGCGGAACGGCGGCCCTGGCTCGAAAAGGCGGCAACCGCCTATCGGCATGCGTGGGACGTCTCGGGCGCGACCTTTCCCGCGATCAATGCCGCGAGCCTCTATGCGCTGCTCGGCGACCGCGAACATGCCGCGGCGATGGCCGAGCCGATCGCCGCTGCGGGCGCGGCGGGCGATTATTGGGACGCGGTGACGCTGATCGAGGCACTGCTGCTGCTCGGGCGCGGCGAAGAGGCGATCTGTCACGCGCGGGCGGTCGATGTGATGGGCAGCGCGCGCGCGGGCGACCGCGCCTCGACATGCCGCCAGTTCCTGCGGCTCGCGCGCAGCGGCGCGATCGACGCCGACAGCGCCGACGCGATCGTCGATCTGCTGCGGCCGCCGCCGGTCGGGGTCTATTGCGGGCGCATGTTCCGTGCCGGCGGCGAAGGCGAAGCGGGGGCGCAGCGCGCGATCGCCGCGGCGCTCGACGCGCAGCCGCTGTCGGCGCTGATCGGTCCGCTCGCGTGCGGCGCCGACATCATCTTCGCCGAGGAGGCGATCGCGCGCGGCATCGACCTCACGGTCATCCTGCCCTTTGCCGAGGATGACTTCATCGCCCAATCGGTGCGCTCGGGCGGCGAGGAGTGGGTCGCGCGCTATATCCGCTGCCGTGACGAGGCGGCGATGGTGCATTTTGCCAGCAACACGCGGTACGTCAGCGACGATTGCCAGTTCATCCTCGGCTCGCACACCGCGATGGGGCTCGCGCGGCTGCGCGCGCACGAACTCGAGAGCGAGGCGGTCCAGTTCGCGGTCGTCGATCCCGAAGTCGCGGCGCGCAGCGAGGACGCGATCGCCGGCACCAACGCCGATATCGCGCTGTGGCGCGGGCATGGCGGGCGCACGGTGACGATCGCGGTCGGCGGGCTGGACCGGTCGCTGGAGTTTCCCCCCGCGCCCACGCCGCCCGAGGGCACACGGCGCGGCCTTTACGCGATTCTCTTCGCCGATTTTGCTGGTTTTTCAAAGCTTGGTGAAGCGGAGTTGCCGATCTTTGCGCGCGATGTGATGGGCGGCATCGGCCGTGTGCTCGACGATTATGGCGACGCGGTGCTGTTCCGCAACACCTGGGGCGACGCCGTCTATGCGATCATTTCGGACCCGGTGATCGCGGCGCGGATCGCGCTTGACATGCAGGAACGGCTCGATGTGTTGCCCGCCGGGCTGGGGCTCGAAGGGCATCATGCCGGGATGCGCACCGGCATCCATTTCGGGCCGATCTATCGCGGGCAGGACCCGGTGGTCGGCAACGAGCTGTGGTACGGGACCGAGGTGACGCGCACCGCGCGGATCGAGCCGGTGACCTTGGTCGGGCAGATTTATTGCACCCAGCCGATGGCGGCGATGCTGGCACTCGGCAATGCGCGCCAGTTCGACTGCGATTATGTCGGCAAGGTGCGGCTCGCCAAGGATTATGGCGAGCTGGCGCTCTACCGCCTGTCGCGGCGCTCCAGTTAAGTCGGGCGACCTAGGGCGCGCGCAACCGCGCGACGAAAAAGCCGTCGAGACCGCCCGCTGCCGCGAGCAGGCCGGGCAGCGTGCGGACAAAACCGTCGTCGGTCGGCGCGATGCCGGCGGGAAGCTCGTCGGTGCGTGCCGGATCGATCATCCAGCCCAGATTATCGGCCAGGAACGCCGCGATCCGCTCTTCGCCCTCGGCGGGTTCGAGCGAGCAGGTGGCATAGACGAGCGTCCCGCCGGGCTTCACCCACGCCGCCGCGTGCGCCAGCAATTCGGCCTGCAGCGCCGCCATTTCGGCGATCTGGCGCGGTTCGATGCGGTGGAGCACGTCGGGGTGGCGGCGGAAGATGCCGGTCGCCGAGCAGGGCGCGTCGAGCAGCACCGCATCGGCGGCCTCGCCTGGCTGCCACTGGCGGATGTCGCCCTGCGAAATGGCGGCCTCCAGCCCGGTGCGATCGAGATTTTCCTCGAGCCGGGCGAGCCTTTTGGCGCTCGAATCGACGGCGATCACCGACCAGCCGGCGGCGGCGAGCTGCATCGTCTTGCCACCCGGCGCGGCGCACAGATCGAGCGCGGTGCGCCCCGCGCCCGCGCCGAGCAGCCGCGCGGGCAGGCTGGCGGCGAGGTCCTGCACCCACCAACCGCCTTCGCGAAAGCCGGGCAGCGTCTCGATCGCCTTGCCACGCGGCAGGCGGAGATGATGCGTGGCGAGCGGCTGCGCTTCTTCCCACTCCGCGGTATCGGGTTCGGCGGCGAAGCTGAGATCGACCGGCGGCGCGGCGCTCCAGGCGTATTCGGCCGCCTCGACCATCGCATCGCCCCAATGTGCCGACCAGCGCTCGGCGGTCTCGGGCGGCAGGCTGGCGCGCTCCGGAAGCGTCCATTCCTCCTGCTGCGCGCGCGACAATATCGCATGGACCAGCCGCCGCGGGCCCCCATCGACCAGCGGCAGCGCGGTCGAAACGACGGCGTGCGGCGAGGTTTTGAGCACCAGCAGCTGCGCCAGTGCGAGCCGAAGCACCGCGCGCGATTTGACGTCTTGGGGCAGCGGCTGCGCGGTCGCGCCGTCGATCAAGAGGTCGAGGTCGGTCATCCAGCGCAAGGTTTCGGACACGATCGCGACGGCAAAGGCGCGGTCGGCGGGAGGCAGGCCCTGCGTCGCGGCGTGCGCGGCGACGTCGAGCGGATCGCCGCGCCGCAGCACCGCGTCGATCAGGCGGAGCGCGGCGCGGCGCGTTGCGGTGCCCGGCGGGTCGGCCTCTGCCGGCGAACGGCGGCGGGGACGGCGGTCAGCCATGGTGCTTGGCCTGCGGCATGAAAATTCCTATACTGTGGTCCCGATGACCGATGAACCCGCAACCATCGGCGGCACTCCGCGCGCCGCCAGACGTCCCGCGCATGTGAAAGCGCCCGAAGGCTGGACCAACACACCGGTCCCGGCCCCCGAGCCGATCCGCGAAGCCGACGCCGCCGACCAGCCCGGTGGGCGCAATCCGGTGCGCTATGGCGACTGGGAGCTCAAGGGGCTGGCGGTCGATTTCTGACTCCGCCGTGCGGGGCGTCAAAAGGGATTCATCCGGCCGATCAGCCCCGTGCGGTCGAAAAACTGATGCTTCAACGCCGCGAGGATATGGAGCGCGGCGAGGCCGAGCATCGCGAGCCCCAGCACCTCGTGGCGGTCGTGCATCACATCGGCCAGGCCCTTATCCGGCGCCACGATCGACGGCACCGTGAACAGCCGACAAAGTCGATGGGCCGGTCCGCCGCAGACATCCACACCCAACCCGACAAGGGCAGCAGGATCAGCAGCGCATAGAAGAGGAAATGCACGACCTTGCTCACCGGCTTTTGCCAGGCGGGCGTGCCGACGGGCGACGGCGGGGGTTTGTGCCCCAGCCGCCACAGGATCAGCACGATGCTGAGTCCCAGCACCGTGATGCCGAGCGCCTTATGGATGCCCATCGCCGCGCGATGCGTCTCGCGCGGCATATCCTCGGTCAGCATCGCGAGGCCGATGTTGGCGAGCACCGACAGCGCGATCACCCAATGGAGCCAGATGGCCACCTTCGTATGGCGCGGGGCGCCGGTCGATCGGGTGGCCATCGGGTTCTTCTCCTCAGACGGTGGGCGCTTCCGAAACCAGCGGCACCTTGCCGGCCCTGACCTGCTCGGCAAAGACTTCGCGCATCAGCTGGAGCGAGAAGAGGTGCGCGAAGATCAGGCCGAGCATGCCGTTCTGCATCATCTTGCGCAACACATCGCCGCGCAGTTCGCGCAGCTTGGCCTCGTCGACCATCTGGAAGCCGCGATAGATGAAGGGCTTGTCGCTATTTTCGGGCTGGATGCTGACTTCGCCGTCCATCAGCAGGTCGGCCTTCTTCAGTTCATCGACGAACGCACCCGTGCGCTGGCCGGCTTCCTCGAAATTCTTGCAGAATTCGAGCACCATCTTGGTCGGTTCGGTCGGCTCGGTGCCATCGAACAGCGCGTCGCCATCCTCGAATTCGCCAACCGCGCCCGAGGTCGGGTCGAAGCACAGCGACAATTCATCGGTGTCGGGACGCAGCTTGGCGAGCAGGAAGGGATAGCGGCGGACATAGGCGGGGACATAGACCGGGTTGAGCAGCTTGCCGTCGTCGCCGACGAAGGTGTTGACGCCTTCGTTGAGGCCCATCAGCGCCAGCGGCACGGGATTGTCGCCCGCCGAAAAGACGATCGGGTAGAAACGGCATGCCGACACGAATTCGTCCGAGGTCAGCGGCACCGCATGCTGGTCGATCAGGAAATCGGCCTTTTCGAGCGAACGGGCATGGAAATTGGCATGATCGATGCTCGAGAGCGGAACCAGATCCTTGTAGAAAAGCGGCAGATTGGCGGCGGGCACAGTGGCCATGATGACACTCCGAAATGGGAACCCGCACACGCGGGCGAAAAAATGCGATTGCGCGCCTTATTGGCCCGCGCGCTCGGGCGCAAGGGGACTCAGCCTATGAGCTTCCCCGGATTGAACAGCCCGGCGGGATCGAGCCCCGCCTTGACCCCGCGCAGTGCCGCGAGCCGCGCCGGGCTGTCCAGTTCGGCAAACAGGTCGCGCTTCATCTGTCCGATGCCATGTTCGGCCGAGAGCGAGCCGCCGAGTTCGATGACATGCCGGTAAACCAGCCGGCTTGCATCCTCGCCATGCGCGGCAAGCCAGGCGCGGCCGTCGACATCCGCCGGCGGCTGGACATGGTGATGGACATTGCCGTCGCCAAGATGACCGAAGGACAAGGCTCGCGCCCCGGGGAAGGCGGCGGTCAGCCGCGCGGGATTGTCGGCGATGAAGGTCGGCATCAGATCGACCGGTACGCTGATGTCATGCTGGATCGCGGGTCCCTCGGCGCGCTCGGCTTCGGAAATCGAATCGCGCAGCCGCCAGAAACCTTCGCTCTCGCGCTCGTTCTGGGCGATCACGCCGTCGTCGATCAGCCCGTTCTGAAGCGCGATGGCGAGCTGGGTTTCGAGCCGGACCGCCAGTTCGTCGCCCTTGCCGCCGGCCAGTTCGACGAGCGCGTACCAGCGATGCGCGGCGTCCAGTGGATGCCGGGTCTGCGGAATATGGCGCAGCACCGCGTCGAGGCAGCCATGCGGGACGATCTCGAACCCCTCGAGCGGCCCTCCGATCGCAGCGTCGAGCTGGCGTAGCAAAAGCAGCGCCTTCGCGGGCGATTCGAGCCCGATCCAGGCGGTGCAGCGATCTTCGGCGGCGGGCACGAGCCGCAAGGTCGCCGCGGTGACGATGCCGAGCGTGCCCTCCGCCCCGCACAGCAGATGGCGCAGGTCGTAACCGCGATTGTCCTTCTTGAGCGGCGCCAGCCCGTCGAAAATGCTGCCGTCGGGCAGCACCGCCTCGATCCCCGCGACGAGCGCGCGCATCGTGCCGTGGCGCAGCACCTGGGTGCCGCCGGCGTTGGTCGACACGAGCCCGCCGATCGTCGCCGACCCCTTGCCGCCGAGCGTCAGCGGAAAGCGCCAGCCTTCGGCCAGCGCCGCATGATGGAAATTTTCGAGGATGACCCCGGCTTCGGCGACTGCCAGCCCGGCGGCGCTGTCGATCGAACGAATGCGGTTCATCCGCCGCGTGCTGAGCAACATCTGCGCGCCGCTGGCGTCGGGGGTCGCGCCGCCGACCATGCCGCTGTTGCCGCCCTGCGGGACGACCGCGACCTCGGCATCGGCGCACAGGCCAACGACCTCCGCGACCTCCTGCGTCGTCGCGGGCGACAGCATCGCCGCAGCGCGGCCCCGATATTTGCCGCGCCAGTCGGTCAGCCACGGCGCCAGCACATCGTCGGCGGTCGCAAATCCCTTGGGACCCAGCAAGGCGCCGAGCCGTGCCAGCAGGTCGGGCGGGGGGGCGCGCGTCATCGCACCCGCCGCGCGCGAAAGAGGTGACGGTGCGTCAATATCGGTCGACAACAGTTCATTTGCTGTTCAATCATGCTTGTTATGGGGGCAATGGACGCGTGGGACCCGCGCGTCCAGCCGGCATCGTTTTCGGGAGCTAAGGGTGGGTATCGCTTTTTGTCAACGCGCCGAGGGGGCGGCAGGCGCGCGGTGACCACGACCTTTGCCCTGTTGTTGGTGGCCGCGGCGCCCGTGGCCGATGCCGAGGTGCCACTCGACGCGCCCGAGCCGCTCGCCGCGATGGTGCCGCTGCCCGCCGACCAAGAAGCGCCCTTTTTCCAGGTCATCATCGAACAGCAGCTGATCATTCGCGTGCCCGCGCAGCGTTCGACGCTGACCAATTTCGCCGCCAGCCCCGGCGAACCGCAGCGCAAGCGCGAGGCGCCGATCGTCTGGAAAGAGAAAAAGGCGCCGAAATGCGTGGCGATGCGCAACATCGTCGGCATGCAGGCGGTGCAGCGCGACAGCATCGACCTGATCACCCGTCAGCGACAGCGCCTCCGGGCGCAGCTCAACCGCGGCTGCCGCGCGCTGGATTTCTATGCGGGCTTCTACATGAAGGGCAACAAGGACGGTCAGCTCTGCGAGGATCGCGACGAAATCCACGCGCGTACCGGGGCGAAATGCGAGGTCGACAAGTTCCGCCTGATGGTCGCGGTGCGCGACGAGGATTAATCGGCCCTTTTCGCCAGCTTTTCTTGACTTTCCACGCTTAGTTCCGCAATGGCGCCGCAGCGTCGGTCCGCGTGGGCGACCGTGTGCTCCACATTTCCGGACAAGTTGACCCTATGAAATTTGCCGACCTCGGCCTTTCCGACGAACTTCTGCGTGCCGTGACCGAGTCCGGCTACGATACGCCGACGGCAATCCAGGCGGGGGCGATCCCCTCGGTGCTGATGATGCGCGACATGATCGGCATCGCCCAGACGGGCACCGGCAAGACCGCCTCCTTTGTGCTGCCGATGATCGACATCCTCGCCCACGGTCGCGCCCGCGCGCGCATGCCGCGCTCGCTGATCCTCGAACCGACGCGCGAACTCGCAGCCCAAGTCGCGGAAAATTTCGAGAAATACGGCAAGTATCACAAGCTCTCGATGGCGCTCCTCATCGGCGGCGTGCAGATGGGCGACCAGGTCAAGGCGCTCGAAAAGGGCGTCGATGTGCTCATCGCGACCCCGGGCCGCCTGATGGACCTGTTCGAGCGCGGCAAGATCCTGCTCACCGGCTGCAACCTGCTCGTGATCGACGAGGCCGACCGCATGCTCGACATGGGCTTCATCCCCGACATCGAGAATATCTGCACCAAGCTGCCCGCGAATCGCCAGACCCTGCTGTTCTCGGCGACGATGCCGCCGCCGATCAAGAAGCTCGCCGACAAGTTCCTCTCGAACCCCAAAACGATCGAGGTCGCGCGCCCCGCGAGCCGCAACGAGAATATCGAGCAGTTCCTCGTCAAGACCAGCGAGCGCGGCAAGCGCGACACGCTGCGCGGGCTGATCGAATCCGAAAAGGTTCACACCGCGATCGTCTTCTGCAACCGCAAGACAACGGTGCGCGAGCTCGCCAAGGTGCTGCAGCGCGAAGGTTACAAGGCCGGCGAGATCCAGGGCGACATGGACCAGTCGAGCCGCACCGCCGAACTCGACCGTTTCAAGACCGGCGTCATCAACATCCTCGTCGCCTCCGACGTCGCCGCGCGCGGCCTCGATGTGAAGGGCGTCAGCCACGTCTTCAACTTCGATGCCCCCTGGCACCCCGACGACTATGTCCACCGCATCGGTCGCACCGGCCGTGCGGGCGCGCAGGGCCGCGCCTTCACGCTGATCACCCCGTCGGACGACGAGGCGATCGACAATATCCAGAAGCTCACCGGCTACAAGATTCCGATCCATGGCACCGACAAGGCCGATGCTGCGCCAGCGAAGGCCGAGCCGCGCGAAGAGCGCGAACCGCGCCGCGAGCGCTCGGAACGCGGCGGCCGCGGCCGTGCCAAGCCCGCCGCCGAACCGAAACGCGCCGAAGCGCCGCGTGCGGAAGCCGTTGCTGACAAGCCCGCAACGAAGCCTGCGCGCAAGGCCGACGAGCGCAAGCCCGCGCCCGCGCGGCGCCAGCAGGACGACGACGGTCCCGATGACGGCTGGAACGGCCCGATGCCGGACTTCCTGCAGTTCGGCTTCGGCAGCTGAGCTAGGCGGCGGCGAATGCCGCCTTGCGCAATCCTCTATTCAAGGGTCGGAGTTGGGGCGGAGCGGGGTTACTCCAAGTCAGACCTTGACCAGCATCTTCCCCATATTCGCCCCCGCGAACAGTCCCAGAAACGCGTGCGGCGTCGCCTCCAGCCCCTCGTGCACCGTCTCGCGCATCGTCACCGCGCCGCTGGCGATCAGCCCGCCCATGTCGGCGTAGAATTCCTCCATGCAGTCGAAAAACTGGTCGGTGTAGATGAAGCCTTCCATGCGGATGCGGGCGGGGATAGTGCGGATGATATATTTCATCTCCTGCGCCTTGCCGTCGTTGTAGACGTCGATCATCCCGCAGATGGCAAAGCGCGCGAAATCGTTCGCCACCGCGAACGCCGCGTCGAGATGCTCGCCGCCGACATTGTCGAAATAGACGTCGATCCCCGGCTTGCCGATCTTTTCGAGCGCCGCCGCCAGCTGCGGCAGCACGGGCCCCGCCTTGTAGTCGATCACCGCATCGGCGCCGAGCTCGTCGACCCAGGCGCATTTGTCGGCCCCGCCCGCCGAGCCGATCACGACCATTTCGCGCGCCTTGGCGATCTGCACCACCGCCGATCCGACTGCGCCCGCCGCCGCCGAGACGAAGATCGTGTCGCCGGGCTTGGCCGCCGCGACGCGTAGCAGCCCGATCCAGGCGGTGCCGCCGGTCAGCCCCATATTGTGGAGGAAGGTCTGCGGCGACATACCCGCGTCGAGCGCCGCGCGCGGCAGTTTGTTCGGCGACATGTCGAGGCCGATCACCCCGCCGTCGCGCCAGCCGCCCATATGCAGGATCAGGTCGCCCGGCGCGAAGCCCTCCATGCGGCTTTCGACGACCTCTCCGATCGCACCGCCGGTCATCGGCTGGTCGATCTGGAAGCTCGCCGCATAGCTTTTCGCGTCGTTCATCCGCCCGCGCATATAGGGATCGACCGACAGCCAGAGATTCTTCACGCGCAGTTGGTCGGGCTGCAAAGGCGCGTCGGGCAGATCGCGGAGCGCGAAATTCTCCTCCGTCGGCAGTCCTGCCGGACGACTGGTCAGATGCCATGCCTTGGCCATATACCCCCCATCGATATGCCGCGACCCGCCGCAACGTCACAAAAGCCGTTGCCACCCGCAAACAGTGCGGTTAAGAGCCGCCCGTCGCGGGGCCGTAGCTCAGATGGGAGAGCGCTGCAATCGCACTGCAGAGGTCAGGGGTTCGATTCCCCTCGGCTCCACCAGCGACCCAATTCCCGCACCATCCGAACGACTTACCCCGCATAATCGCGAATCATGTTCTTCGCGATGACTAGCTGCTGGATCTGTGTGGTGCCTTCATAAATGCGGTAAATGCGGCAGTCGCGATAGAAGCGCTCGGCCAGATATTCCTTCAGATAGCCGGCGCCGCCGTGAATCTGCACCACGCGGTCGGCGACGCGCCCGCACATTTCGCTCGCGAACATCTTGGTCGCCGCAGCCTCGACGATGATCTTCTCACCGCGGTCGGCGCGCGCGCAGGCGTCGGTCAGCATGCATTCGGCGGCATAGATTTCGGCCTTGCTGTCGGCGAGCATCGCCTGGATCAGCTGGAAATTGGCGATCGGCTCGCCGAACGCCTTGCGCTCCATCGCATATTGGAGGCCGGCGTCGAGCATGCGCTTGGCATAGCCGACGCTCGCGGCGGCCACCGACAGGCGGCCGTTGTCCAGGCTCTGCATCGCGGCGCGGAAACCGATGCCTTCCTCGCCGCCGAGCAGCGCGTCGCCGTCGACACGCACATCTTCCAGGATCACGTCGGCGATCTGCGAGCCCGCCTGGCCCATCTTGCCATCGGGCTTGCCGATCGACACGCCCGGCGCGTCGCGCGGCACGAGGAAGGCGCTGACATGCGCGTTCTTGGGCAAAGCCTCGGCGTTGGTGCGCGCCATCACCAGAATGACGTCGGCAAAGGGGGCGTTGGTGATGTAGCGCTTGGTGCCGTTCAGCACATAGCCGTTGCCGTCGCGCACCGCGCGCGTCTTCATCGCCGCGCTGTCCGATCCGCTGTCGGGCTCGGTCAGCCCGAAGGCGGCGATGGTCCCGGTCGCAAGCCTGGGCAGCCACTCCTGCTTCTGCGCTTCGGTGCCGAACCCGGTGATCGACTTGCAGACCATACCGATATTGATCGACAGGATCGAGCGGTAAGCGGGCGAGGCGTAGGCGATTTCCTTGATGAAATTGACATACTGGCTGGTGTTCATCCCCGCGCCGCCATATTCGGGCGCCATGGTGATGCCGAACAGCCCCATGTCGCGCATCTCGGCGAGAATGTCGTCGGGAACGCGTCCGAGTTCCTCGAGCTGATCCTCCGCCGGGATCAGCCGCTCGCGCACATAGCGCTGGAGCTGTTCGATAAAGGCTTCGTAGATATCGGCGTCCATTCCCGGATTGCTCATCGTCTTGCTGTCCCTTGCCGCGTGATGGGTTCGCCATAACGCGGCAAGGGGCCTTTGCAAGCGGCGGTCAGCGCGCGGGGGTGTCGGGGGCGGGCTTGGTACCGCCCGCGCGGCGGCGGAGCGCGACGATCGCGTTGCTGCGCCAGATCGGCACCAGCAGCCCGATCAGCAGCGCCCAGGGCAGCGCTACGGCGCCCAGCGTCAGCACGACGGAGAGGGCGGTGCCGCCACTCAGCATCAGCGTTTCGCCCGCGTCGGCGAAGGGGTTTTTATGCCCGATGCCGGGCAGCCCGCCAGATCCGACATAGTTGAACACCACCGTCGTCGTCGCGATCTTGGATTCACCCGCCTTGCGCGATGCGCGCTCGTCGCCGAGCTGGCCCTTCAGCGATGCGATCTGCGCGAGGATTTCGGCGCGCTCGCTCTTGTCGAGTCCGCCGGCCTTGAGCCGCGCTTCGAGCCGTTCGATCTCGGCCGTGGCGCCCGCGCTGCGCACCTGCGAGGCGTCGATCGCGCTGCCGACATCCTCGCCCGCGACGGTCGCATCGGCGAGCACGCCCTCGGCCTTTTCGACGCTGGCGATCGCATCGGCGCCGAAGCGGCGCGCGATGCCGGGGTCGAGCTTGAACTGGGTCTGCGCCTCGACGCGTTTCTCGTCGCCCAGCTGATAGCGCACGTCGACGATCCGGCAGCGCGCGACGCCCAGCCTCTCGCATGCCTCGGCATGGTCCTGCTGGACCCGCGAGATCAGGCCGTCGTCCAGGCGAAAGGCATAGCTGTAATCGAAGGCGACCCCGGGGGCGGAGGAGATGGAGACGCCGGGGGTCTCTTCGTCGGTCGAGCGGGCGGCCGGGGCGGCGGCGCCTTCGACACGTTCGGTCGCGGCATCGGCCGCGGCTTCGGCGGCGGGGGAGGCAGCGGTTTCGTCGGCGGATTTCTCCGAACAGCCGACCAGGGCGAGCGCCATCGCGCCCGCTAAGAGCTTCTTTTTCATGTAAGATTCTCCCAAAACGCGACTCGTGGCCGCGGGTGATGGAGTATCATAACTAATCTGGTTGACAATAGGGCTTGTGAGGGCGGGTTTGAGGCTAAGGCGATCCTCCCCGGAACGGGGAGGGGGACCACCCGAGGGTGGTGGAGAGGCACGCGAGGTTTACGCGGGCATTAGACGAAAGAGCCCAACATTGCAGGCGACGGAGCGGGTGTGCGCAACCTTGACGGTAAGGCAAACCGCCTGTGCCGCTCCACCATGCTCCGCATGGCCCCCTCCCCCGGTGGGGGAGGATCGCCTCACCCCGCCTTCACAAAACTGTCGAGCACCCGCTTGCTGCCCGCCTGGTCGAATTCGACTTCCAGCTTGTTGCCGTCGATATCCATGATTTCGCCATGGCCGAATTTCTCATGGAACACGCGCATCCCGATCGCGAGGTCGGCGCGCGGTTTGGCGCCGACCGATGCCGCCGGGCCGCGCTCGGACGGGGCGGGGGCGCGGGTGATCGTCGACGAGGCCGCGACCGCGCGCTGCCACGCCGGCCCGCGCGTCATCGTGCGTGAGGGCTGGCGTTCTGCCACATGCGCGAAGGGATCGCCCTGCGCCGACCAGTTCGCGCGCCACAGGCTCTGCCCGCCGCCGAAGCTGTTTTCCATGTCGACATGCTCGGGCGGGATTTCGGCGATGAAGCGGCTCGGGATGCTGCTCGTCCACTGGCCATAGATGCGCCGGTTCGCGGCGTGGTAGATGCTGGCGCGCTCGCGCGCCCGGGTGATCGCGACATAGGCGAGGCGGCGCTCCTCCTCGAGGCTGGCGACCCCGCCTTCGTCCATCGAGCGTTGCGACGGAAAGACGCCGTCCTCCCAGCCGGCAAGGAAGACATGGTCGAACTCCAGCCCCTTGGCGGCGTGGATCGTCATGATCGTCACCGTCTCGGTGCTGTCGTCATTGTCGCGGTCCATCACCAGGCTGACATGCTCGAGGAACGCCTCGAGCGAGTCATATTCCTCCATCGCGCGGACGAGTTCGGAGAGATTTTCGAGGCGCCCCGCGGCTTCGACGCTGCGATCGGCCTGGAGCATCGCGGTATAGCCCGATTCGTCGAGGATCATCTGCGTCAGCTCGGGGTGCGACAGTTCGCCCGCCTTCGCCGCCCAATTGCGCATCTGCGCGACGAAATTCGCCAGCTGGCGCCGCGCCTGCGGGGTCAGTTCGTCGGTCTCGGTGATCCGCGCCGCGGCATTGAGCAAGGGTAGGCGCTCGGCGCGTGCATATTGGTGGATCCGCTGGAGCGCCTTGTCGCCCAGCCCGCGCTTGGGCACATTGACGATCCGCTCGAAAGCCAGGTCGTCGGCGTTCGACTGCACAAGCCGCAGATAAGCGAGCGCATCGCGGATTTCGGCGCGTTCGTAGAAGCGGAAACCGCCGACGATGCGGTACGGCATGCCGATCGCGATGAAGCGGTCTTCGAACTCGCGCGTCTGGAACTGCGCACGCACCAGAATCGCGGCGCGGTCGAGCGACACGCGGCGATGCTGAAGCGTCTCCAGTTCTTCGCCGATGCGGCGCGCTTCCTCTGGTCCGTCCCAGACACCGACGACGCGGACCTTGTCGCCAGCGTCGAGCTCGGTCCACAAGGTCTTGCCAAGCCGCCCGCTGTTCTGCGCGATCAGCGCCGACGCGGCGGCCAGGATCTGCGGCGTCGAGCGGTAATTCTGTTCGAGCCGGATCACCGTCGCGCCCGGGAAATCCTTGTCGAACCGCAGGATGTTCGCAACCTCGGCGCCGCGCCAGCTATATACCGACTGATCGTCGTCGCCGACGACGCAGATGTTCTTGCGCGCCTGCGCGAGCAGCCGCAGCCAGAGATATTGGCTCGCGTTGGTGTCCTGATATTCGTCGACCAGGATATATTTGAAGCGCGTCTGATAGTGTTCGAGCACGTCGCGGTGCGTCTTCAATATCACCAGCATGTGGAGCAGCAGGTCGCCGAAATCGCAGGCGTTCAGCGTCTTCAGCCGCGCCTGATACAGCGCGTAGAAATGCTGCCCCTTGCCGTCGGCCCAGGCCTCCTTGTCGGCGGCGTCGAGGTCGGCGGGAACCAGCCCGCGGTTCTTCCATTTGTCGATCAGCCCGGCGAGTTGGCGCGCCGGCCAGCGTTTCTCGTCGAGTCCCTCGGCCTGGATCAATTGCTTCAGCACGCGCAACTGGTCGTCGGTGTCGAGGATGGTAAAATTGCTTTGCAGGCCGACCAGTTCGGCGTGGCGGCGCAGCATCTTGGCCGCGATGCTGTGGAAGGTGCCGAGCCAGGGCATGCCCTCGACCGCGTCGCCGATCATCCGCCCGATGCGCTCGCGCATCTCGCGCGCCGCCTTGTTGGTAAAGGTCACCGCCAGGATTTCGGACGGCCAGGCGCGCCGCGTCGCGATGATATGCGCCAGCCGCGCGGTCAGCGCCGCGGTCTTGCCCGTGCCAGCGCCCGCGAGCATCAGCACCGGACCCTCGGTCGTCAGCACCGCCTGTCGCTGCGGTCCGTTGAGGCCGCGCAGATAGGGCGGGTCCGACGGGTCGGGGCGGGTCAGGTCGGGGGAGGCGGGGAGGTCGGTCACGCGCGAACGATTAGGGAACGGAATGCGCGCTGTCCAGCGCGGCGCGACCGAATGGTCGCGTGGCAGGCAGGCGCGCTTATTCGACGCTGGCGGCGTCGGCTTCCTTGCGCGCGACCGCTCTGGCGCGGGTCGCTTCGGTCAGGATGAGCTTGTCGGCCATCGATTGCCAGGCCGCGGCGGCGCGCCGGTTCCGGTCGCGGACCTGCGGAAGATCGGACGCGTCCGCCTCGCTGGAGCATTTTTCGGCTTGAAGCCGGTAGAAGTCGCTGGTGGCGGACACGGCCGTTTCCTTTTGTGTGATCAGTCGATCATGTCGGCGATCAGGCGGCGAAGTTCGCGCCGCGACAGAGTCGCGCGGCGGCGGAGCTTCGGCGTCGCCGTCATCGCCTTGCCCGCCAGCGAAAGCGCCGGCAGGGCAGGAAAAATATTGTTATTTTGAAACATCTTATCCAAATTTCTTGTTATGGTTTTGGGATCAACGTCGCTGCCGTTGTCCGGTGACCGGGGCATTGCCGCGCTCGCGATAAACGAGGCGGCCCTTGCTGAGGTCATAAGGGGTCATTTCGATCCGCACGGCATCGCCGACGACCGACCGGATGCGAAAGCGTCGCATCCGGCCGGCGGTATAGGCGATGATGCGGTGACCATTTTCCAGCACGACGCGAAAACGCGCGTCGGGCAGGATTTCATCGATCACACCATCGAAGGTGAGAATCTCTTCTTTGGCCAATAATCAGGCCGACTGAAGGTTCACAGCCGAGGTCTTGCCACGGTTGTCGGTTTCCAGCTCATAGGTGACGCGCTGGTCCTTGTTCAGCGTCGGCAGGCCCGAACGCTCGACGGCGGTGATGTGGACGAACGCATCGCCCGAGCCATCTTCGTTCGAGATGAAGCCATAACCCTTGTCGGTGTTGAAAAATTTGACGGTGCCGGTCGGCATGGGGTGTTTCCTTTCACGAAAACAGGGAATCCACCGGCAAAAGCACCGGCGGAGCTGGTAGCGTGAGAAGGGAAGTGTCAGCCCCCGAAAGGGTATCAAATTTCCGTCGCAGGCGACGTTAGCGAGGACGGAGATAGGGGGCGGAGTACAGAAAGTCAAGGTTTCCGTCCCTTTACCGGCGGCCGCATCCGGTGTCCGGGCGCGCTTTTCGATCCGAACCCCGTTTTGGCCCTTGTTGACGGCGGCGTCGTTCGCTTGGCATGGGGTGCTATGGGACGGCGTTGTGCCAGGGGGACCTATGCGGCTGCCATCGATTGGAAAAATCCTTCTGTTCGGTCTGGGCGGCCTCGCGCTCCTTGGCCTGGCCGCGCTCGCCGTGTCGGAATATGCGCTGCGTCGCGCTTATCCGCTACATCCAGAACGGGCCGCCGCGGCGGGCCCCGAAGCGGTCGCCGAAGGCAGGCGCCTCGCCAAACTTTATGGCTGCACCAGTTGTCACGGCGCCGCGCTGCAAGGCCTGCGCTACAACGACGATGCCGGGCTGGTCCGTAATTATGCGCCCAACCTGACCCTGTCGGCGGCAAAATATAGCGACACGCAACTGGCTCAGGCGATCCGGCAAGGCGTGAGCCCCGCCGACAGGCGCGCGTTGTGGGGCATGCCGTCTGCGACTTTCGCCGCGATCACCGACGGCGAGATGGCAGCGCTGCTAGCCTTTCTCCGCTCCTTTCCGCCCGCGGGCAAGCCGACGCCCGGAGACAACCCGGGCGTCGCGGCGCGGATCGCGGTGCTGCGCGGCATGATGCTGCCCGATGGCGGCCGCAATTCGGACCCGGCCCGCGCCGGCACGCAGCAGCCCGCGCCGCTGCTCGTCGCCGCCGCCGCGCGCCATCCGCCCCGCGATCTGGGGCCGCTGCATCAGAAGGGGCGTCATCTGGCGATGACGATCTGCGCGGAATGCCATGGCAGCGATCTCGGCGGCGATGTCGTCGAGGGTGGTCCCGACCTCATCCTGGCCGGCGCCTATGACCGTGCCGACTTCGTGCGCCTGATGCGCACCGGCGTGGCGGCGGGGGGCCGCGACCTGGGGCTGATGTCGGCGGTGGCGCGCGACGATCTCAGGGTCTTCACCGACGAGGAGATCGCGGCGCTCCATGCCTATCTGGTGGCGCGGGCAAACGCCGGGGGCTAAGGCACGCCGGGACAAGGGAGGGCGTTCTTAAATGGATCTGGCACCGTACCGGGCGCACCGGCGCATCCTGACCGCGAGCCTCGTCGGCACCGCGGTCGAATTCTATGATTTTTATATCTACGGCACCGCGGCCGCACTGGTGTTCGGGCCGCTCTTCTTCCCGTCGGAATCGCCGTCGGCGCAGCTGATGCTCAGCTTCATGAGCTTCGGGCTCGCTTTCTTCGCGCGGCCCGTCGGCGCGATCGTCTTCGGCCATTATGGCGACCGCATCGGCCGCAAATCGACGCTCGTCGCCTCGCTGATGCTGATGGGCGTCTCCACGCTGCTCATCGCCTTCCTGCCGACCTATGCGATGGTCGGTTGGGTCGCCCCGCTCCTGCTCTGCATCCTGCGCTTCGGCCAAGGCTTCGGGCTGGGCGGCGAGTGGGGCGGGGCGGCGCTGCTCGCGGTAGAAAATGCCCCGCCGGGCTGGCGCGCACGCTTCGGCATGGTGCCGCAGCTCGGCGCGCCCGTCGGCTTCATCGCCGCGAACGGCCTGTTCCTGCTGCTCGGCCTGTGGCTCAGCGACAGCGATTTCGCCGCGTGGGGCTGGCGCATTCCCTTCCTGCTGTCGGCGGTGCTCGTCGGGCTGGGATTGTGGGTGCGGCTCAAGATCGGCGAGACCCCCGATTTCGCCGCCGCGCTCGAAGCCGACCGCCCGGTGAGCGTCCCCATCGGCGAGCTGCTGAAACGTCATCTGTTCGCGACGCTCGCGGGCACTTTCGCGGTCGTCGCCTGCTTCGCGATCTTCTACCTCTCGACCAGCTTCGCGCTCGCGCACGGCACGACGACGCTCGGCTATCCCAAGGAGCAGTTCCTGCTGATCCAGCTCGGCGCGATCCTGTTCATGGCGGGGGGCATCGTCTTCGCGGGTTATTGGAGCGACGCCGCGAGCCCGCAGAAAGTGCTCACCTGGGGCTGCGGCGCGACGATCCTGATCGGATTCCTCTTCGGACCCGCGCTCGCCTCGCAAAGCTGGGGGCTGGTATTCGCCGGCCTCGCGTCGGCGCTGTTCGTCATGGGCCTCGTCTATGGCCCGCTCGGCGCCTGGCTCACCGGGCTGTTCCCGGTCGAGGTGCGCTACACCGGCGCGTCGATGACCTTCAACGCCGGCGGCATCCTCGGCGGCGCCGCGGCCCCGATCGTCGCGCAGGCGCTCGGCGACTGGCGCGGGACGGCGGCGGTCGGGCTCTATCTGGCGCTGGCCGGCGTGGTGAGCTGGCTCGGCCTGCTGATGGTGCGAAGCAGGGCCAAGGCCTGACCACCTCGCAATGTCATCCCCGCGAAAGCGGGGACCCGCCTTCCTTCTTCCTTCTTTGTGCCTTCGTGCCTTTGTGTGAGATTTCTTTTTTCCTCACACAAAGGCACAAAGGCACAAAGGCACAAAGAATAAGGCGGATCCCGGCTTTCGCGGGGATGACGGATGGAGGAAATCAGACGGCCCGCAACAACGTCAGCTTGGCCTTGCCGACCTTGCGCTCGGCGTCGATCGCGAACCCCGCGACCTCGACGACCTCCTTCTCGGCGGTCTCGATCGAGATCCAGCTGTCCGCCGCGACCCAGCCCAATCGGTTCAACTTGTCGAGCGCGACGCTGGCCGCGCCCGTCCCATAAGGCGCGTCGAGCAGCAGCAGGTCGTAGCTCCGCTTCGCCGGCCCCAGGCCCATTACAGACCCCGCGCGCACATCCGCCCGCGCCGCGGCGCCCAAGGCCGCCAGATTCGCCTTGAGCGCATCCAGCGCCTCGCGATCCTGCTCGCCGAACAGGCAATGCTCGGCGCCGCGCGACAGCGCCTCGATCCCCAGCGCGCCCGATCCCGCGAACAGGTCGGCGACATACAATCCCTCGAAGCTCCCCAGCCGGCTCGCCAGCATCGAGAACAGCGTCTCGCGCGTGCGATCGGCGGTCGGCCGCGTCGCGTCATTTTTCGGCGCCAGCAATTTCCGCCCGCGCCACCCGCCCGAAATGACGCGCATCAGCCGAGATGCCGGCGGAATTTGAACAGATCGTCGCGCGCCACGACATCGACGTCGCCCATGCCCAGCCCCTCGAGCGTGAATTCGCCGTAACGGGTGCGGATCAGTCGGCTCACCTGCAACCCGAAATGTTCGAGCACCTTGCGCACTTCGCGGTTCTTGCCCTCGGTCAGCGTCATTTCGATCCACTGGTTGCGCCCGGTGCGCCGTTCGAGGTTGGCGATGATCTTGCCATAACGCACCCCGTCGATCTCGATCCCCATCGCCAGCTCCTCGAGCTGCGCCTGGCTGATCTCGCCAAAGGCGCGCGCGCGATAAGTGCGCTCGACACCGCTCGCCGGCAATTCCAACTGACGCTTGAATGCGCCGTCATTGGTGAGCAGCAACAGCCCCTCGGTATTATAGTCGAGCCGCCCCACCGGCATCACGCGCGGCAAGCCCCTGGGCAGCAGATCGTAGATCGTCTTGCGCCCCTTGGGATCGCGTGCCGCAGTGATGCAGCCCGCGGGCTTATGGAAGCGATAGAGGCGCGTCGAAACCGGCTTGGCGACCGGATTGCCGTCTACCGTCAGCCCGTCGAGCGAGGTCAGCAGCGGCGCCGGCTGGACGATCGTCTCGCCATTCAGCGCGATGCGCCCTTCCTCGACCATCCGCTCGACATCGCGGCGCGATCCGACCCCGGCGCGGGCGAGCAGCTTCGCGATGCGCTGCGGCCCGTCCTCGCGCTCGGCCTCGGCGGGAGGCTTGCGGGGCGGGGCGGCACCGCGCGCGGCGCGGCGGCCGCGCGCGGCGTCGCGCTTGTCGTCGGCAGGACGCGCGTCGCGTGCGCCGGAACGGGGAGG
>JAEULK010000028.1 GCA_016793775.1 Sphingopyxis sp.
TCGGGAGCCTTGTCGATGTTCGCGAAATCGACGGCGGCGTTGCCGGCGACGTTTTCGGCGAGCACCTTGGTGATCGCGGCGGTCAGCGAGGTCTTGCCATGGTCGACGTGACCGATGGTGCCGATGTTGCAGTGCGGCTTGTTCCGCTCAAATTTAGCCTTGGCCATGTTTTCGAACCTTCTTGTTCTCGGGTTGGGTTGATCAGTCCTGGACGAGGCCCGCTGAATCAGGCGCCGCCCTTAGTAGGTCTTTTTTCGTCATGCAAGCTTTGCCTGCGATTCCGGGGGGTCGACGGGACAATGCCCGCCAGTTCGGGACTGTAAGATCCCAAAATCGGCCCGGATCGCCGTAAATTCAAGGGGACGGCGACGAAGGCGCGGCGGCTGACGGTCGGCGGTGATTCGGCCCAAAGGAAACGGGCGGGGAGCATGCCCCCCGCCCGTCGATTTCCGTTTATCGGCGATCAGTATTTGATGCTGATGCGCGTATAATAGAAACCGCCGTTGAACCCGAAGGGCCCGCCGTTGCGCGGATAGACCTGGCCGTCGGCGGTGCCGCCGGTGACCGGATAGATCGGGATGGTCGCGGTCGGCGCCAGCCGGTCGGGCCGCTCGTCGGTCAGATTCTGCGCGCCGACGGTCAGCGTATATTTGTCGGCGAAGGTATAGCTGAAGTCGATATCGGTGGTGAACTTCGACCCGAAGACCTGGTTCGGTACGCCGGCGGTCTGGCCATAATCCTGCGCGCTGGTCCACGAGCTGTAGAAATTCTCGCGGATGTTGAGCGCGAAGCCGTCGAGCTTCCAGCCGGCGTTGAACACGACGCGGTGCCTCGGCGCCAGATGTTCGGCGTCGATGATCTGCGCCGCGCTGATCAGGCCGGGCGTGAATTTGGTGATCTTCGTCTCGTTGTAATTATAGGCCAGCGAGAAATTGAGATCGGCTTCGTCGAAGGTCGTGCGCCAGGTGCCGACGACATCGACGCCGCGGGTGCGGGTGTCGAAGCCGTTGGTGAAATATTGCACCTGGCCGCCGACGCCGACCGGCAGCAGCGCCGGCTGCGCCGCCAGATCGGCGACCGAAACGATGAACGGCTGGGTCAGGCCGATACGGTCGCTGAGGTCGATCTGATAGCCGTCGACGGTGATCGTCAGCCCGCGCGCCGGTTCGAGGATGAAGCCGAGCCCATAGTTCACCGATTTTTCCGGGGTCAGCGTGGACGCGCCATAATATTGCGCGACCGCGGTGTTCACCGGATAGGTGCCCGCCTGGAAGGCGACGCCATTGTTGAACGAGGTGGTGACGATCGACACGTTCGACTGGCCCGGCGACGGCGCGTGATAGCCGGTGCCGATGCTGCCGCGCAGCGACAGCGCGTCGGAGACCTTGAACAACGCGTTGAGCTTGCCCACCCAGGCGCTGCCGAAGGTGTTGTAACGCTCGTAGCGGCCCGCGGCGCCAACGGTCAGCGAATCGGTGATATCGGTTTCGAGGCCGATATAGGCGCCGATGCTTTCCTGGCTGAAACGGCCCGCCGTGCCGGGGCTGGTGCCGGCATAGCCGCTGGCGCCGACGCCCTGCGCGTTCGACGTCCCCGAGAAGGTGTAGACGCCCGGCGCGACCTGGGTGTAGAGCCGCTGCGCCACCGCATAGGGACCGGCGCCATAGGATTGCGGGTCGCCCGCGGTCTGCTCATAGGTTTCCTTGCGATATTCGACCCCGCCCGAGACGGTGACCGGGCTCGCGAAACCGACTTCCCAGGGATAGCTGACGTCGAGGTTGAGGTTGAGCTCCTCTTGCCGGAGGTCGCCGAACTCGAACTCGGTCTGGGTCAGCGGGCCGTAGGAGGCGTTGAGCGAATTATACATCGACAGCGTCAGCGTGTTGCGCGCCAGCGTCCCCGACAGGTCGTAGGTGAAGCCGCCCGTTTCGCCCTTGTAGCCGAGCACCCCGTACATCTGTTCGGTGACCCCGACGAAACGCGGGGTGAAGCCCGCGGTGTAGAGATCGCGGAAGCGGAAGACATTGCTGTCCATCACGAAGCTGCCCGCCGGGCAGGTCGCATTGTTCGCGGGGCAGGGTGTCAGATAGAAGGTGTTGTTGAACAGCGCATTGGCGCCCTGGTTGCGGACGACGCCGTTCGAATCGACCGCAGTGCTGCTGACCGACGCGCGGTAGTTGAAACTCTGGTTGCCCTTGTTCCACGCATAATTGCCGAACAGGTAGATCTGGCTGTTGTCGGTGACGTCGAGCGCGGCGTTGAGCACCGCCTTGTAGCCGTGCGAAGGCGACGAACCCCAGATCTGCGCCGGCCCGGGGAAGTTCGGCAGCTGATCGGCGAGCGCCGGGAAATTATTGGCGAAGTTGAACGCCGAGGGGCGGGTGACGCCGCGGCTGGTGCCGTCCTGGTCATAATATTCACCGGTCAGGTTGACGAAGCCCCAGTCGCCGGCGAGGCCGCCATTGGCCGCGATCTGATAGCTGCGACCGTCGCCCTCATAATATTCGCCGACGCGTCCGACGACTTCGAACCCGGCCGCGCTCTTGAGACCATAGTTGAGCACGCCCGCGATCGCGTCCGACCCATATTGCGCGGTGGCGCCTTCGCGCAGCACCTGGAGGTTGCCGATCGCGAGCGCGGGGATCGCCGAAATGTCGGGACCCTGGGCACCGCGGCCGAGGCCGGTGTCGCTGCCGCCATAGACCTGGACCAGCGCCGAGCGGTTGTACCGCTTGCCGTTGATCATCACGAGCACCTGGTCGCCCGACAGCCCGCGCAGCGACGGCGAGCGGACGAAGGTCGAGGCGTCGGAGATCGAATTTTGCCCGACATAGAAGGAGGGCACGATGTTCTTGAGCGAGTCCATCAGGTTCGCGGCGGGCTGCGACGCCAGCTCCTCCGAACTGATGACGTCGACCGGCGACGGCGAGGTCGTCGAGGTGCGGTCGAGGCGCCGCGTCCCGATGACGACGATCGTCGCTTCACTGTCCGCCTCTTCGGCCGCGACGGGTGCGGTATCTTGCGCAAAGCTCGGCGTCGCCGCGATCAGCGCGAGGGCGGCGGTCCCGCAGGCCAGCAACGGCTTGCGGACGGATTTCAGCTGTAGTGCAGTCACGATATACAACCCCCTAATATGATATCGCCATTGCGCGTTGGGAGCATATGGCCGCTGTGGAACATCCCTCTCGCAACGACCGATTATTCCGCAATAATCGTGCGAGAAACAGGGGGCTGAAAAAATCTTTCATCATAGTGACAAAAAGGTTGCACTCGCGCGGTGGGACGCATCGACGCGCCGCGGGTACTTGAACACAGGCCACGGAAAGATAGGGATTTTTATGGGATAGCCGGCAAAGGCCGGGCGCGGCGGAATCGCGGCGCGGGGGCGGCGGCAGCCGATGCGGCGGCGCCTGGACCGGTCCGAGCGACGGGTCCGCATGATATCGTTATCAGATTTTCGGGAAGGCGCGGACCGGGATCGGACGCGCGGGGGGAGGGGGCGGGGCCGGCCCTTAGGATAGAAACACCGGCCCCCCCCGACCCATTTAAGGCCAACATGGGCTTAAAATATTAGGCGACGGTGGTCGGCACATCCACAAAATT
>JAEULK010000099.1 GCA_016793775.1 Sphingopyxis sp.
AGGCTGGATCACGACGGCTCCCCCGCCTGCGAGGCCGAGACAAGTCGACCAAACACCCCTGAAAAGACGGACACCCATCCCCGCCCGATACCACCGGTTGACAAACGTGTCATGCTAAATGTTCCAAGGGGATAATCGCCCAGAAAGATGACAGCCGCAAACAGGGAGACAATATGGCCCTTCGCCAATCTTTATTGGCCGCACCGGCGCTCGCATCGCGCCGGCGACCCTTTCCCGGCGAACACGATGATTATGCCAAGGCCCGCAAATCGCTGCTCGCCGAAGAGATCGACCTGCGCCGCAAGATGACGCGGGTAGCCGAACAGCGGCGCGCGCTGCCGCCGGGGCCGCTGATTACTCCCGATTACCGGTTCCGCGATGCCGATGACGCCGACCTGTCGCTCGCCGACCTGTTCGGCTCGCACGATACGCTGGTGACCTATTATTGGATGTACGGCCCCGAACGCCCGCGCCCCTGCCCCATGTGCGCCAGCTGGCTGGGGTCGGTGAACGGCAATGCGAGCGACATCAAGCAGCGGGTCGCGCTCAAGATATTGGGGCGCAGCCCGGTCGAGCGGCAGATGGCATTCGCCGCCGAGCGCGGCTGGCAGGCGCTCAATTTCGTGCAGACCGTCGGCGACGATTATGCGCGCGACTATGGCCTGCTCAACAAGGACGGGAGCGAGAATCCCGCGCTGGTCGTGTATAAGCGGGGCGGCAGCGGCATCCGGCTGTTCTGGAAGAGCGAGATGACCGCCGACATGGCCGATCCGGGGCAGGACCCGCGCGATGCGCCCGATATCGCGAGTTTGTGGAATGTGCTGGATTTGACCCCGCGAGGGCGCGGGACGAGTTGGTATCCCAAGCTGGAATATTGAGGGCGTAAGCCTCGCCGCTTCCAGACCGCCCCCTATTTCCGCTCGTGTCGAGCGAAGTCGAGACACGCTTGGGGAGCGCCTGCCTTTCGGGGTGTCTCGACTTCACTCGACACGAACGGGATTTGGACGTCGGTCTGTCCAGAACCGCCCAACACAGGCCCCCCATTCACGGAATCGCGTAGGTCACATTCGCCTGCCCGACGGGCTTGTCGGCATCGTCGGTCCAGATCCGCACATCCATCACCGCCAGCCTTTTGCCCAGCCGCAGCATCGTCGCGTCGGCGAACAGCGGACCCGGGCGGCACGGGCGCAGGAACTGGTAGTTGAGCGCGCTCGTCACCGCCATCGCCACGGGGCCGATATGCGCGAGCACGAGCGCATAGGCCGCCATGTCGGCGAAACCCATCTGCGTCGGACCCGAGATCAGCCCGCCGGGGCGGAGCGCCTTGTCATTCGGGTCCATCCGCGCCCGGACATGACCGGGCACGGCGGAGACGACATGGCCGCGCGTGCCCGGCTGGGCGTGCGGAAAGGCCTGCTCCAGAAAGGCGTTGAGCGCATACGCATCCAAGCGGATCGCGCCCGACGATATGGGAGCCTCCCCCATCAGGCTCAGCGCGTCAGCTTCTTGTACGACGTCGCGTGCGGACGCGTAGCGTCGTCGCCGAGGCGGCGGATCTTGTCTTCCTCATAGGATTCGAAATTGCCCTCGAACCATTCGACATGGCTGTCGCCCTCGAAGGCGAGGATATGCGTCGCGAGGCGATCGAGGAAGAAGCGATCGTGGCTGATGACCACCGCGCAGCCCGCGAAATTCTCGAGCGCTTCTTCGAGCGCGGCGAGCGTTTCGGTGTCGAGATCGTTGGTCGGTTCGTCGAGCAGCAGAACGTTGCCGCCCTGTTTCAGCATTTTCGCCATATGGACGCGGTTGCGTTCGCCGCCCGACAACTGGCCGACCTTTTTCTGCTGGTCGACGCCCTTGAAGTTGAAGGCGCCGACATAGGCGCGCGTCTGCATCTCGTGCTTGCCGATGTTCATCATTTCGGCGCCGCCCGAGATTTCCTGCCAGACATTGTTGTCGGGTTTGAGGTCGTCGCGGCTCTGGTCGACGAAGCCGAGGCGGACGGTGTCGCCGATGACGACCTTGCCGTTGTCGGGCGTTTCCTGCCCCGTGATCAGTTTGAACAACGTCGATTTACCCGCGCCGTTCGGGCCGATCACCCCGACGATGCCGCCGGGCGGGAGCGAGAAGGACAGGTCTTCGAACAGCAATTTGTCGCCATAGGCCTTGGAAATGCCCTCGACCTCGATCACCTTGCCGCCGAGGCGTTCGGGGACCTGAATGACGATCTGCGCCTTGCCGGGGATGCGCTTTTCCTGCGCCTCGACGAGCTGGTCGAAGCTCTTGATACGTGCCTTCGACTTGGCCTGGCGCGCTTTGGGCGACTGGCGGATCCATTCGAGCTCGTCCTTGATCGCTTTCTGGCGACCGGCGTCCTCGCGCGATTCCTGTTCGAGGCGCTTTCCCTTCTTTTCGAGATAGGTCGAATAATTGCCCTCGTAGACGAAGTAGCGGCCGCGATCGAGTTCGAGGATCCAGTTCACCACATTGTCGAGGAAGTAGCGATCGTGGGTGACGAGGATGACGTTGCCCGGATAATCGACCAGATGTTTTTCGAGCCAGGCGACGCTTTCGGCGTCCAAATGGTTGGTCGGTTCGTCGAGCAGCAGGATCGAGGGCTTTTCGAGTAGCAGGCGGGTGAGCGCGACGCGGCGCTTTTCACCGCCCGAGAGGTTCTCGACGTTCCAGTCGCCCGGCGGGCAGCGGAGGGCCTCCATCGCGATTTCGAGCTGGTTGTCGAGCGTCCAGCCGTCCACCGCGTCGATCTTTTCCTGAAGCGTGCCCATTTCCTCCATCAGCGCGTCGAAATCGGCATCCGCGGGCGGGTCGGCCATCAGCGTGCTGATTTCGTTGAAGCGTTCCATCATGTCGGCGACGGCGCGAACGCCGTCCATGACATTTTCCTTGACCGTCTTGCTCGGGTCGAGCTCGGGCTCCTGCGCCAGATAGCCCACGGTGATATTCTCGCCCGGCCAGGCTTCACCCGAAAATTCGGTGTCGATGCCGGCCATGATCTTCATCAGGGTCGATTTGCCGGTGCCGTTCGGGCCGACGATGCCGATCTTGGCATCGGGGTAGAATTGCAGGCTCAAATCCTTGAGCGTCGGCTTTTGCGCGCCGGGATAGGTCTTGTTCAGACCCTTCATCACGAAACTATATTGGGCGGCCATGGGATTTGCTCCGGTCTTGGCTGGGCCGCGCGCGGGCGGCCGGGAGAGATGTTGCGCGCCGGTTAGCGAATGGGCGCGCGGTTGGCAATCGACGCTTGCGCGGGCGGCGCGGGCGGTTACGACGGCGACATGAAAAACATCCTCCGTTTGCTCGCCCTCGCCTCCACTGCGCTTCTTTCTGCCCATGCCTCCGCGCTTCAGACCACGCTCGAAGATGCACTGACCCCGACCGCCGTCGATCTGGCCCAGCAAGGCGACGATCCGGCCTGGACCATCACCGAAGGGCTGACCACCGAAATCGGCGGCGATGCCGAGTTGCCGTGATACTCAACCAAAACAGTAGGATTTTTGCTGCACCCGCCCCAACTCAATTATTTTTGTTGACGATTGGCACGGAACGGCTAAATCCCGCGGCTCGCGTGACGGGAATTTCCCCACCGCGTACAAGGCATTTTAGGGAGCCACACATCATGAAGAAGTTTGCTGCTATCGCCGTTGCTGCCAGCATGTTCGCCCTCGCCGCTTGCGGTGAAAAGGCTGCTGAAGAGCCCGCAACCACCGAAGCTCCGGCCGCAGAAGCCGGCGCCGACGCCGCCGCTGCCGGCGCCGACGCTGCCGCTGAAGGCGCTGAAGCTGCTGCCGCCGGTGCCGAAGCTGCCGCTCCGGCCGCTGACGCCGCTGCTCCGGCCGCTCCGGCTGCCGACGCCGCTGCTGCTCCGGCCGCTCCGGCTGAAGAAAAGAAGTAAGTCACAGCCCTTCGGGGCAATGACCGAAACGAAAGAGGCGGTCTTCCTTCGGGAAGGCCGCCTTTTTTGTTTGCGCTGCACGGATTGCAAACCCGCCATCGTCGGGATGGACTTGCGTCGATCGCCGCTCTAAGGCCCATCGCGGTTCGGGGAGTAGCGCAGCCCGGTAGCGCGCCTGCTTTGGGAGCAGGATGTCGCAGGTTCGAATCCTGTCTCCCCGACCATTTCTCCTATCCCGCCCCGCTCAGCCCGCCGACGTCGCGATCAGCCGGGCGTAGAAGTCGATCATGCGCTTGAAGCTGTCGATGCGCATATGCTCGTTGGTACCGTGGATCATCGCCGATTCCGCGAGCGAGAAATGCATCGGCATGAAGCGGTACACGTCCTGCGACACCGGCTCCATGCTGCGGCTGTCGGTGCCCGCGACGACGAGCGTCGGGGTGAGGACCGCCTGCGGCGCGTCGGCGCGGGCGGCGGCGGCGATCCATTTCCAGCCCTGCGAACCGGTCGACGAGACGCGCGACGGTTCGCGCGGGGTGCCGACCCAGGCCAGATCGACCTTGGCATCGCCGACCGCCGCCTTCGCCCGCGCCATCACGTCGGCGGAGCTGTTCCAGGGGGCGATGCGGTAGTTGATCAGCGCATTGGCCGATTGCGGCAGGACATTTTCCTTGGGGCTGCCCTCCAGCATCGTCGGCGCGATCGTCGTGTGGAAGGCCGCGGCGGTGGTCGGCGCGCCGCCGAGCTGGCGTTTCAGCAAGGGCGCGAACAGCCAGGGGTTTGCGACCGCCATCTTGGTCGTGCCGCCCTTTCGGGCCGCGAGCGCGTCGATCATCGACGCGCCCGGACCGCGCAATTCGATCGGGAAGGGATCGCCGGTGATGTCGAGCACCGCCTTGGCGAGCGTTTCGACCCCCGTTTGGGCGGGCGGCATCGAGCTGTGCCCGCCGGGAGCGTTGGCGGTGACCTTCAGCGTGGCATAGCCCTTTTCGGCGATCCCGATCATGATCGCGGGTCCGTCGATGACGGGCGTGTCGGTGAGCACCAGACTGCCCTCGTCGAGGGTGAAGATCGCCTTCACGCCCTCGGCTTTCAGCTTCGCCGCCGCCGCGACCGCGCCGGTGCCGCCGGCTTCCTCGTCATGGCCCGACACGAGATAGATGCCGCGTTTGGGCCTGAAGCCCGACTTGGCCAGCGCCTCGATCGCCTCGAACAGCCCGATCAGCGAACCCTTGTCGTCGACGGTGCCCCTGCCCCACACCGCCCTCTCGGCAATCGTCCCGGCGAAGGGCGGATATTTCCAGTCCTTCTCGGTCCCCGCGGTTACCGGCACGACATCCTGATGCGCCATGACGACGATCGGCGCGAGCGATGCGTCGCTTCCCGGCCAGTGATAGACGAGCGTGCGGTTGGGCAGGATGGTGCGCGTCATCGCGCCATGCGTCGCGGGATAGGTCGTGGCGAGCCAGGCGTGGAGCCTGTCCCATTCGGCGATCTGGTTGTCGGCGACGTCCTGATGCGACACGGTCTGGATTTGCGCCGCAGCGCTCAGATGCTGGACCGCAGCCGCCAGGTCATAGGTCGGCGCGGCGGCGAGCTTGACGTCGCTGCCGTCGGCGATGTCAGCGGGTGCGAAAGTAGCCGTGCGAACCGCGACTGTTCCGGCGATCACCGCCACTGCCGCCAGCCCACCGAGCAGGATCGTTCGTTTCTTCAAAGTCATGTCTCCCCGATATTTTTGGACTTTCAAGAGGGGCGGATTTTAATTGGCGCGCAAAGAGGCCGACGCCGTTGGAAAAGGCAGATCAGCGCAGCAGCCTATATCGCAACCCCATGCCGTCGAGGCTCAAAAGCTCAAAGACATGGCCTTTTGCGGCGATCATCTGGGGGAATGTCTTTGACAGCGGCAAAGTCAAAGTTTCGGTAAAAGCAGGCCGCGCCATGTCATCGGCATATTCGCGATAGGTCAAAGAAATAACGGTTTCGTTCGATCCTGAAAATAATATCTCCTTGCGAAAGGAAGGGTGCGCGCCCGCCCCAGGTTGCCCCTTCATCTCAATCGTCGCGCGGCGATAAGGGACTGGCGGGTCTAAATCCTTGGATCCCCCGACATTGTTGAAAGACACCCGGTCGAACCGACCGTCGTCGTTCATGTCGATCAAACAATCATCCCAGCCCGGCACGCCGAACAGCACGCGATATTCGCGACAGGCCTTCAACTTTTTATCGCGAATGATTGCAAGGCCGGAGCCTGCCGGAAGATCGACCGCTTCTGCGCTACCCCAATTAGCTGAGACGCGTTGATCGATCATCACGCCCGCGCGACCAACATACTGATACTCTTCCCAGACGGGCTCGCCTGCGGTGACGGCCTGATCGACGCCCACCGCAGGCTTCGCGCCGCTCTCCAGCGAGCCGTCCTGATAAACGGTCTGAAAAAGCAGCAGCGAAAAGAGAGCCGAAATTCCCGAAACAGATGTCATAACTGCTCCTTATCGGGCCAGCGCTCCATCAACTGAAAATGGTGGGCCCGGCAGGACTCGAACCCGCGACCTAGCCGTTATGAGCGGCCAGCTCTAACCAACTGAGCTACAGGCCCCCGTAGCGATGATGCGCGATAGCGGAGCATGGCGAAGCTTGGCAAGCGCCATCAGATCGATGCGCTATTTCGCTGCGCCATGTCGAGAATATCCGCCGCAGTGGTCGGTTCGACCCCGCGCTTGGCCAGATGCGCCAGCACCACGTCCCACCAGCGGTAGAAATCGGCAAGGTCTGCGTCCGTCCGCACATAGGGTGTGTTGCCGGGTTGCAGCGACGGCGAGTGGAAGGAGAAGTTGAGCACCGGGAGCCGCGCCTCGACCGCGATGTCGATCGCCTGACACGCGCGATCCGCAGGAATGCCCTCGGGGGTCAGCGCGATGCGTTCGGCGAGGCCGAGCCGTGCGAGCGCCGCATGGCTGTTCGACGAGGTGCGGTGATAAAGCCAGCGTCCCACCGGTCCGAGCGCCCCGCCGAAGACCGTGGTCACCGGCATTTCGAGCAGGCGCTGCTCGCCCGCCACCACCCACCAGGGATGCAGCGTCATGGCGCGATAATCGGGGCCGTGGCCGGGACGGTAATCGAACCCCGAACGAACCGAGGTGTCGCACTGAAAGCCGAGCTCGGCGAGCATCGCAGCGCTGTCCGGCCCGAGGCCGTAGCGACCGGCACGGTACACCGTCGGCGCGGCGCCGAAACGGTCGGCGATCGCATCGCGCAGCGCCGCCATCTTGGCGCGTTGCAGGTCGGGTGGCAGGTTGCCGGTATAGCTGTTGCGCTCGGTCACCTCCTCATCGTGCGGCGGGGTGACCCAGGGGTGGAGCTGAGCGCCGATCTCGCAGCGTCCGGCGGCGCGCGCTTCGCCGAGGATCGCGACCGCGCGGTCGTTGGTGACGATCGGCCAGTCGACGAGATAGATGGGCGCCACATTCGCCGCTTCGAAATAGGCTTGGCAATCAGCGAGCGCGGGCACCGAATCGAGCCGGTAACCGGTACGGGCGAAAGGCGCAGCCCAGTCGAAGTCCTCCTCGGTATCGACGGTAACCCAGAAACGCGGGGCTTCGTCCGGTCGCAGCTGGACCAGATCCGACGCCGATGGCGGCTCCAACAGATTGTCCGCCCGCTGCACCGAGCTTGTCCCCTGCACGAGGCGCCCTGCCCCGATCAGTCTTCGCGCTGCTGGACCACCGGGTCCGCAACCGACGCCGGGGTGGCCGAGGGAAGGTGCAAGGTCAAGGCGTTATGCCCGATATCGAGATGTCCGCCCGCCGCGCGCGCGAGGCTGTCCACGAGGCGCAGCGAGAAGCCGAGGCTGAGAATCGCGGCGCCCGGCGCATCG
>JAEULK010000004.1 GCA_016793775.1 Sphingopyxis sp.
CCCATCGCTTGATGCGCTTCTCGCGCAGGATGGCGCTGTCCATGGTCTCATGGCGTTCGAACCAGACGAGCCGCTTGATCCCATATTCCTTGGTGTAGCCGCCAAAGGTTTCGGCGCGATGTTGATGGATGCGCTGGACGACGTTCGACGTGACGCCGGTGTAGAGCGTGCCGTGCGACGACCGCGCGAGGATATAGACGCAGGGATAGCGTTCCATCGTCGCATCGAAAGATAAGGCAGGCCCCGGGTCAAGCCCGGGGTGACGATGGGGGATGTGACATTTCTTCCCTAACGCGCCTCACAGCATCGCGACCAGTCTTTCGACCTCGGTCGCGGCCTGGCGCGCGGCGCGGAGAAGGTTGGCCTGGAAATCGCCGCCGCTCGCGTCATTGGCGTCGTCGGTGACCGCCTTGATCGCGGCCCAGGGCTTGGCGAGCCGCGCCGCGACCTGCGCGACCGCGCCGACCTCCATGTCGACGAGCGTCGCGCCGAGATTGGCCTTCAGATCGGCGGCGGCGTCGGGGCAGGCGACGAAACTGTCGCCGCTGGCGATGCGCGCGTGGGGGAGGCCGAGGCCGGGGTCGGGCATGGCGGCGAAATGCGCTTCGCCGGCCTCGCCCATCGGCCAGTCGCCGGCGCGGTAGCGGCGGAAGAGGCCGGGTTCGCTCGCGCCATAATCATGCTGCACCGCCTCGGCGAGCCAATAGGCGCGGGCTGACGTTGCGCCGAGCGCGCCGCAGGTGCCGCTCATCAGGAGGATGTCGGCGTCGGCCGCGAACAGGCCGGCGGCGAGCGCGGCGTTGACCTTGCCGAGGCCGCAGGTGGCGATGGTGATGGCGTGGCCGTTAGTCGCGAGGCGGCGGACGGGGAAAATGCCGTGGATGGGGGTGCTGGTGCCGGGGAAGAGGGCGTCGGCCTCTTCGGCGAGGGCGGCGAGGATGAGGAGGGTCATGGGGCGGGTTTAGCGGCAATCCCATAGGCCGCAAAAACAAACCGTCGCCCCCGCGAAGGCGGGGGCCGTGGTCCGCCTGATCTGGACCCATCGCGTAAACCGACAGCGGCCCCCGCCTTCGCGGGGGCGACGATGACCTTGCCAACCCGCCCTTCGCCCGCCATCGCTGCGCCATGCTCTCCCGCCTCTTTCCCGACCGTTTCGTCCCGCTCCTCCTCGCGACGATATTGCTCGCCAGCCTGCTACCCGTCCGCGGGGCGGCAGTACCTGTCGCACAGGGCATTTCGACGGCGGCGGTGGTGTTCCTGTTTTTCCTCAACGGCGTGCGGCTGCCGCGGGGCGAGGTGCTGCACGGTATCCGCAACTGGAAATTGCAGGGCGGCGCGCTGGGCTTTTGCTTCGGGGTCATGGCGCTGTTCGGGCTGGGCGCGCAGGCGGCGACCGCGGCTTTCCTGCCCGCGACGCTGGCGCTCGGCTTCCTGTTTCTCGGCATCCTGCCCTCGACGGTGCAGTCGGCGACCGCCGCAAGTTCGATGGCGGGGGGAAATGTCGCGGCGAGCGTCGTTGCGGCGGCGCTGCTCAACCTGATCGGGGTCGCGGCCTCGCCCTTGCTGTTCGCGGGCCTGGCGGGGAGCGCGGGCGAGATTCATGGCGAGGCGGTGCTGCGCATCGTCGCGATCCTGCTGCTGCCCTTTGTCGCGGGACAATTGGTGCAGCGCCGGCTGCGGCCGTGGGTGCTGGCGCACAAGGGACTGGCGACGGTGATGGACCGCAGCGCGATCGCGATCGCGGTCTATGTCGCCTTTTCGGCCGCCGTGGTCGCGGGCATCTGGCAATTGCTCGACGCGCGCGAGATCGCCATCGTGTTCGGTGTCGTGGGCGTGCTGCTGGCGCTGGCGTTCGGCGGGGCGTGGGCGCTGGGCGCGCGGCTCAAGCTGGCGCGCGGCGACCGGATCACCCTGCTCTTTTCGGGGGCGCAGAAGAGCATCGCGGTCGGCGCGCCGCTCGCCGCGACGCTGTTTCCGCCCGCGGTCGCGGGCATGGTGCTGGTGCCGATCCTTGTCTATCATATGGCGCAGCTGATCCTGTCGGCCTGGCTGGCGCCGGTGCTGAACGGGGCCGATCGAGTGTAATGCTTGAATAACACAGTGCCGCATGCCATATAGGCAGGCGGCCCGTCACGAACCTGGGGGCCCGAAAGGAACGGAAATGAGTGAGCAGACCGCCACCGCGACGGCGACCGACGACCTGAAGCTGACCCCGCCCGATCCGGTGCCTGTGGTGTCGCCCGAAAAGGCCGCGGGGCTGGTGTCGCTGTCGACCGAGCAGAAATCGAAGCTGGAGGAACGCGTCGACGGCTTTATCGACGACCTGGTCGCGCAGGACGAGAACAGCCCCGAATTCGGCCAGCGCATCGACCAGATCACCAATATGGGCCGCAAGGAAATGCTGGAGGCGGCGAACCAGTCGAACCGCTTCCTCGACCGGCCGGTCAAGTCGATGGCGCGCGACAGCGACATCGGGCTGAACCTGATCGAACTGCGCAACACCGTCGAGCGGCTCGACCCGTCGGCGAACGGGAAGCTGCTGTCGAAGCGCGGGTTCCTGGACAAGATTTTCGGGAGCAGCGTCACCAATTATTTCGGGCAATATAAAAGCGCGCAGTCGCATATCAGTGGCGTGCTCAACGCCTTGTCGAACGGCAAGGACGAGCTGATCATGGACAATGCGGCGATCGACGTCGAGCGGCGCAAGCTGTGGGAGGCGATGGGCAAGCTGGAGCAGATGATCCACATCGCCCAGACGCTCGACGCGCGGCTGGAGGCGAAGGCCGAGGAGCTCGACGCGACCAATCCCGCGAAAGCCAAGGTGCTGCGCGAAAATGCGCTCTTCTATGCGCGGCAGCGGACGCAGGATCTGCTCACGCAGATGGCGGTGACGGTGCAGGGCTATCTGGCGCTCGACCTGGTGAAGAAGAACAATATCGAGCTGGTGAAGGGGGTCGATCGCGCGAGCACGACCACCGTCGGCGCGCTCAAGACCGCGATCACCGTCGCGCAGGCGATGACCAACCAGAAGCTCGTCCTCGAACAGATCACCGCGCTGAATACGACGACCGCGAACATCATCGACGGCACCTCGAAGATGCTGAAGGACAATAGCGCGCGCATCCACGAGCAGGCCGCGTCGAGCACCATCCCGATGGAGACGCTGAGCCGCGCCTTCCAGAATATCTATGACACGATGGACGCGATCGACACCTTCAAGCTGAAGGCGCTCGACAGCATGAAGACCACGGTCCAGTCGCTGGAGGGCGAAGTGGCCAAATCGAAGGGCTATATCGCGCGCGCCGAGGGCGCGAGCCAGGCGCAGGCGAGCGTCGGCGGCGCCGACAGCCCGCTCGCCTCGCTCGAAGCATGACCGCGATGACGATGAGCGAGGTCGACAAGGTCCGCGCGCTGGGCAATGCCGCGATCGAACGGTCACGCGAGCGGCGGCGCCCGATCGGGACCAAGAGCGTCGCGCTGCGCCGCCAGCATCTGTACAAGAAGCTGGGGCGCGTGCTGGTCGCCGCGGGCGTCGTGCTGCTCGGCGCGGCGGTGTTCGGGCTGCTGATCCAGCCGCTGGGTTTCGCCGGGCTGCTCGCGCTGACCGTGCTGCTGATCGGCGTGGCGGTGCTGTTCGGGCGCTCGCCCTTTCCCGAGCCGCAGCAGGCCGATCTGCCCAAGACCGATTTGAAGCAGCTCGCGGGGCGCACCGAAATCTGGCTCGAGGCGCAGCGCCCCGCGCTGCCCGCACCCGCGCGCCAGCTCGTCGACGGGATCGGGGTGCAGCTCGACCTGCTCGCGCCGCAGCTCCAGACGCTCGATGCGTCGAGCCCGGCCGCGTCGAATATCCGCAAGCTGGTCGGCGAGGATCTGCCCGAGCTGGTCGCGGGGTACCAGCGCATCCCGGCGGGGCTGCGCGGCGAGGCGCATGCCGGGCGGACGCCCGACGAGACCCTGGTGGGCGGGCTGAAGACGCTGGAGAGCGAGATCGGCCATGCCGCGCGCAGCCTGGCGGCGGGCGAGCTCGACAAGCTGGCGACGCGCGAGCGCTATTTGCAGCTCAAATATCAGGGCGTCGGCGACGAGGATTTGACCGCCCGCTGATCTTGCCGGGCCTTTCCACTCCCCGCCGCCCGACCTGGCGTTATGCGGCGGGGGCGATCCGTTGATCGGGGCGGTGTGGGGGACGACGGCGGTTTGCGGGGGGTGAAAAAGGGCGATCCTCTCCACGTGCGGCGAGGATTTTAGCGGTGGCCTGCAGGCCCTAAACCCCGCGCAACCTTTGCGTACCGCCGAACCACAGCAGCAGCACGAGCAGCAAAGGCGGCGCGAGGCCCCATTCGGCGGGGCCGGCGAGCGGGGCGAGGAGCGGCGTGCCCGAGAGCAGCCAGAGGCCGGCGAGCAGCGCCGCGACCGCGAGCGCCTCGAAGGCGAAGCTGGCCCAGAAGCGCGCGCGGGCGCGGGCATAGGCCGCCTGGGCATCGATCGCGCGGTCGACCTGGACGGCGAAGGCGCGATCGCCGGCGCGCGCGGGCGGCGCGAGCATGGCGGCCAAGAAGGCATCGGGCATCGCGTCCATCGCGCTGTCGTCCGGGCCGGTCATGTCGCGCCTCCTTCGCCGATCAATTTCTGCGCCTTGGCGCGGCCGCGCAAGACCAAAGATTTGAGCGTGCCGAGCGGCACACCCATGATCTCCGCCGCCTCGCCATGCGAGCAGCCATGGCCGAAGCAGAGGGTGAGCGCGGCGCGTTCCTGGGCCGAGAGCGTGGCGAGCAGCCGGTCGGCGTCGATCGCGGCGTCGGTGGCGCCGTGCGGGGTGCTGCTGGTCGGGGCGGCGTCACGGAGGCCAAGCGCTTCGCGGCGCTGCGCGGTGCGGCGCTGGTCGAGGAACAGGCGCCAGCCAATCCCCATGACCCAGGCGGCATAGCTCCCCTGCCCGCGATAGTCGCCGGCGCGGTTCCAGGCGCGCCCGAATGCCTCCTGTGCCAGGTCGTCGCCGTCAGCGGCGTTGCCCGCGGCGCGCGCGAGGAAGGCACGCAAGCGCCCCTCGTGCCGGAGCACGAGGAGCTGGAAAGCGGCGCGGTCTCCCCCGGCAACGCGCTGGTTGAGGGCCCAATCCTGATCGGGAGCGTCCTCATCCGAGCTCAGCGGCCCGCTCCTGGGCCGCCGCCGCGCGCGCGAGGCGGCGGCGGAGGAGCAACGCGATGCCGACGAAGGCGGGGAAGAGCGCGGCGCCGGCCGCAGCGCGGATCAGCTGCTCATGCCCCTGGATCAGCCCGAAGCCCGCCATGGCGAGGCCGATCGCGATGAGGACCAGCGCGTTGCGATCCTCGTTGCTGCCGTTGCCGGCGGTGCCGCCACCGGGCATGGCGAGATGCTCATAGGGCTTGTTGAGCTTGTCGATCAGCGGCGCGACCGCGTCGGACTTCGCATCGAGCGCGCGGCGGATCGAGCGATGCAGCATCCAGGCGTGGATCAGCCGCGCGAGCAGGAAGAAACCCACGACGAACAGTGCCACCATCGTGATATTTTCCATCAGGCGGAAAAAGCCGTCGCTGACCGCGACGAATTCGGTGGTCGGCGGCGGTGGGGGCAGGAAGGCGGCGATGTCGCGCGGGTCGATATAGGCGGCGACCTCGGCGGGGCTGAGGGGCTGCATCGGCACCGCGACCGGCGCGGCGGCGACGGCGGCGGGCGGCGGGGCCGCAGCGGTGGCGGCCTGGGTCGCGGCCAATAAGTGCAACATTGTTTTTCTCCCTGCATGCCCCGAGGGCCATGGTGAAACCACAGGCGGCGACCGCGGGCAAGGCCGGTCTGGCGGGGCGCCCCGGGGAGAGCGAAGGCCGCCGACGGACCGCATCGCGGCCGCCGCAAGGACCGACTGTTTGGGCCGGTCAGGGAGTAGACGGTGCGGGGGATGCGTTTGGATGCGGGGGAGCAGAAAAATTCTTCGTCATTGCGAGGAGCCGGAGGCGACGCGGCAACCCAGAGCAGGCGTGAACCGCTCTGGATTGCTTCGCTACGCTCGCAATGACGGGGTTTGGGCGGGCAACCTCAGCTGGCGTTCCATCGCCCACCCAAGGCCCGGAACAGGTCCACCTGCGCGTCGGCGATCCTTGCGTCCGCCAGCGCCAGCGCGCCTTCCGCCTCGGCGAAGGTGCGTTCGGCGTCGAGCGCGGCGAGACCGTCGATCGCGCCTTCGCGCTGCTGGGCGCGGGTGATCTTTACCGCGACCTCGGCCTGGTTGCGCGCCGATTGCAGCGCGGTGCGGCGATCGAGCATATGCGCGTAGGAGGAGAGCGCGGTCTCGGTCTCCTCGAGCGCGCGCAGCACGGTGCCGTCGAAACTCGCGAGCGACGCCTGGGTGTCGGCCTCGGCCCGCGCGATGCGACCGCGGATCGCCTCCTGATTGCCGAAGCTCCAGTTGATCAGCGGGCCGAGCAGCCAGCGCAGCGGGCCGCCGCCGAACAGGTCGCCGAGGCCGCCGCTGGTCTGGCCGATCGAGCCGCCGAGCGTGACGCGCGGATAGAGATCGGCGGTCGCGACCCCGATGCGCGCGGTGTCGGCGGCGAGGCGGCGTTCGGCGGCGGCGACGTCGGGGCGCCTTGCTAGCAGCGCCGCCCCATCGCCAACCGGGATCGGCTGGTCGAGGCGCAGTGTCGTCGTGCGCGCGGCGGCGATCGGCGGCAGGTCGGCGGGGGTGCGCCCGGTGAGCGTCGCGAGCCGGAACAGCGCGGCGTCGCGCTCGGCGGCGATCGCCGGGATGTCGGCGGCGCGCTGGTCGCGCAAGGCCGCGACGCGCGCGGTGTCGAGGCGGGTGGTGAGCCCGACCTCGGCGCGGCGTGCGGTGAGTTTCACCGACTGGTCGAGCAAGGCGACGATGCGTTCGGCGACGGCCAGGCGCTCGGCCGAGGAAGCGGCGTCGGCATAGGCGCGCGCGGTTTCGGCGACGACGGTGACGCGCACCGCGTCGGCCTCGGCCTCGGCGGCGGCGACATCGCCGCGTGCCGCCTCGACCCCGCGGCCGACGCGGCCGAACAGGTCGATCTCGTAGCCGACGGCGAGCCCGGCATCGACCTGCCACCCCTCGCGGTCGGCGCCCGCGGGTACCTGGCCTTGGCTGGCGCGGCCGTAGGTGGCGCCGGCGCTGAAGTTGGTGCTGGGCAGGCGGTCGCCGCGGACTTCGCGGAGCGCCGCGCGCGCCTTGGCGATGCGCGCCACCGCGACGCGGACGTCGGTGTTGGCGGCGAGCGCGTCTGCGACTAGCGTGTCGAGCACCGGGTCGTCGTAGAGCCGCCACCAATCGGCGTCGGCGGGCGCGGCGGTGGTGACCCCGGCCTTGGTCGAGAGGAAGGGGCCGGACGCCGTCACGGGGGAGGAGGGTGCGGCGAAGTCCGGCCCGACCGCGCACGCCGCGAGGGTCAGCGCGGATACGGTGGCGATGAGAAAATTGCGCATGGGCTTTCTCCTTATTCGGCGGGCTGCAGCACGGGATCGGACGGACCGCCACGGCCGCGACGGGCGGCGATGCGGTCGCCGAGCGTGCGGCAGACGACATAGAAGCTGGGCGTGTAGACGAGCCCGAAGAAGGTGACCCCGATCATCCCGGTGAAGACCGCGGTGCCGAGCGCCTGGCGCAGCTCGTATCCGGGGCCCGAGGCCCAGACGAGCGGGGCGACGCCGAGGATGAAGGCGAAGCTGGTCATCAGGATCGGGCGGAGGCGCGCGCGTGCCGCCGCGACCGCCGCCTCGACGATGCTCGCGCCGCGTTCCTCGGCCTGCTTGGCGAATTCGACGATCAGGATCGCATTTTTCGCGGCAAGCGCGATCAGCACGATGAGGCCGATCTGGGTCAGGATATTATTGTCGAGACCCCGCAAATTCACCCCCGCCATCGCGGCGAGCAAGGTCATCGGCACGATCAGGATGATCGCGAGCGGCAAGGTCAGGCTTTCGAACTGCGCCGCGAGCACGAGGAAGACGAACACCACCGACAGCGCGAAGACCAGCGCGGCGACATTGCCCGCCGCCTTTTGCTGGAAGGCGAGGTCGGTCCATTCGGCCGAAAAGCCCGCGGGGAGTTTTTCGGCGACCTTTTCCATCACCGCGATCGCCTGGCCGGTCGAATAACCGGGCGCGGTCTCGCCATCGACCTCGACCGCGGGGAAGAGGTTGTAGCGGGTGACGCGATAGGGGCCGGTCCGGTCGCTGAAGGTCGCGACCGCGCCGAGCGGCACCATCTCGCCGCTGTTCGAGCGCGTCTTGAGCTGCGCGATGTCCGCCGGATCGTCGCGCGCCGCGGCATCGGCCTGCGCGGTGACGCGAAAGGTGCGCCCGAGCAGGTTGAAGTCGTTGACATAGGCCGAGCCGAGATAGACCTGCAACGCCTCGAACACCCGCGCCGGCGGCACCCCGAGCATGTCGGACTTGGCGCGGTCGATGTCGGCGTATACGCGCGGCGTCGCGGTGTTGTAGAGGGTGAAGACGTTGGCGAGCTGGCGCTGCTGGTGCGCGGCGCCGATCAACTGGCCGCCCGCTTGCTCCAGAGCCTGATAACCTGCGTCGCTGCGGTCCTGGACGATCATGCGGTAACCGCCGCCATTGCCGATGCCCTGGATGACGGGCGGCGGGATGACGAAGACGAAGGCGTCGTTCACGTCGGCGAGCGCCGCGCGCATGTCGGTCTCGATATTGGCCTCGGTCCGGTCGGTGCCCGCACGTTCGGCGAAGGGTTTGAAGTTGACATAGGCGGCGCCGGCGTTCGAGGCCTGGGTGCCCGAGGCGCCGTCGAAGCCGGCGAACATCACCGCCGCCTCGGTGCCGGGCACCTCGAGCAGCTTTTTCACCACCTTCTTGAGCACTTCGTCGGTCTGCTGGATCGAACTGCCCGGGGGGAGCTGGATCGCGGCGAGCGCATAGCCCTGGTCCTGCGCGGGGACGAAGCCCGCCGGCGTCGCCCAGAAAATCCCGGCGGTCGCGGCGATCAGCGCGCCATAGGTGAGGAACGCCTTGCACGGGGCGGCGACGACGCGGCGCGCGGTCGCCGCATACCAGTCGCTGAGCCGGTCGAAGCTGCGGTTGAACGTGTCGCCCGCCTGCCAGGCGTAGCGGCGCCAGCCCGAGGCGGGGGCTTCGGTCGCGCGCGGGCGCAGCAGCATCGCGGCGAGCGCGGGCGACAGGGTGAGCGACAGGATCAGCGAGATCACGGTGGCGGTGGCGATCGTCACCGCGAACTGGCGATAGAATTCGCCGGTGATGCCGGTGAGGAAGGTCGTCGGCACGAACACCGCGCAGAGTACGAGCACGATCGCGACGAGCGCGCCCGATACCTCGTCCATCGACGTGTGCGCGGCTTCGCGTGGGGACAGACCATGCTCCATGTTGCGCTCGACATTTTCGACGACGACGATCGCGTCGTCGACGACGATGCCGATCGCGAGCACCAGCCCGAACATCGACAGCGTGTTGAGCGAATAGCCGAGCGCGGCGAGTACCGCGAAGGTGCCGATCAGCGACACGGGGATGGCGATGACCGGGATGATCGCGGCGCGCCAGCTTTGCAGGAAGACGAGGATGACGAGGACGACGAGGATCATCGCCTCGAACAAGGTCTTCTGCACCGCGGTCATCGATTCGCTGATGAATTCGGTCGGGTTCCAGATGATCTTATACTCGAGCCCCCTGGGGAAGCTCTTCGACGCCGCGGCGAGCTGCGCCTTGATCCCCTCGGCGGCGGCGAGCGCGTTGGTGCCCGGCCGCTGGGTGACGCCCATGATGATCGAATCCTGGCCCGACAGATAGGCGTTCACGCCATAATCCTCGGCCCCCAGTTCGACGCGCGCGACGTCGCTGAGCCGCGTGATCGCGCCGTCGGGCGCGGTGCGCACGATGATGTTCGCGAATTCGCCGGCGGTCTTGAAACGCCCCTGCGTCTCGACGCTGAGCTGGTGCGCGGCGCCGGTATCGAACGGCGGCTGGCCGACGGTGCCGGCGGCGACCTGGACATTCTGTTCGCGCAGCGCCGTCACGATGTCGCCCGCCGTAAGGTTCAGCGCGGCGGCGCGGCCGGGGTCGATCCACACGCGCATCGCATAGTCGCGCGCGCCGAACACCTGGACGTCGCCGATGCCGTCGACGCGGGTCAGCCGGTCCTTGAGCTGGGTCAGCGCATAGTTGGAGACATAGCTGCGATCGAGCGAGCCGTCGGGCGAGAGGATGTTGACCGCCATCAGCCACGAGGGCGAGGTCTTGCGCACGACGACGCCCTGCCGCCGCACTTCCTCGGGCAGGCTGGGTTCGGCGAGCGCGACGCGGTTCTGGACGAGCACCTGCGCGGTATCGAGGTCGGTGCCGAGCTTGAAGGTGATCGTGATCGTTACCCGCCCGTCGCCGGTCGATTGCGACGACTGGTAGAGCATGTTGTCGACGCCGTTGATCTGCTGCTCGATCGGCGCGGCGACGGTGTCGGCGACGGTCTCGGCCGAGGCGCCGGGGTAATTGGCGCTGACCGTCACGGTCGGCGGGACCACGGCAGGAAATTGCGACACCGGCAGCCCGAAATAGGCGAAGGCGCCGACGATCGTGATGAGGATCGCGATCACGCCCGCGAAGATCGGGCGGCGGATGAAGAAATGGCTGAGACGCATGGCGAGCCTCCTCGGCCCGAGGGGCCGGCAAGATGGTTTGAGCGGATTGGGCGAAGCCGCGCCGGACGGGGCCGGCGCGGTTCGCGGAGTTAGGGCGTGAGCGTCGCCTGCGACGCGGCGGGCGACTGCCCCGCGCCGGCGGGCGCGGCGGGCGCGGCCTTGGGCTGGATCGTCGTGGGCTTGGCGGTCACCTTGGCGCCCGGCTGGGCGAACTGGATGCCCTGCACCACCACCCGGTCGCCGGCCTTCAGCCCCGAGCGGATGACGCGCAGCCCGGCGACGAGCGGGCCGGTTTCGACCGGCCGCGCGGCGACAGTGCCGTCCTTGCCGACGACGAACAGCTGCTTGCGCGCCTGGTCGGTACGCACCGCGGCGTCGGGGACGAGCAAGGCCGAGACGGTGCCGCCCTGCGCGAGGCGCATGTTGCCGAATATGCCGGGGGTCAGGAAATAGTCGGGATTGTCGATCACCGCGCGGACGCGCAGCGTGCCCGAATTGGCGTTGATCGCATTGTCGGAGAAATCGACGCGGCCCTTCCAGCGATAGCCGCTCTCGTCCTGCAGCCGGATCTCGACCTGCTGCGCCGCGCCGCCGCCGGCCTGGCGCTCGCGCTGGGCTTTCAGGAACAAGGCCTCCGAACTGTCGAAGTTGAAATAGATCGGGTCGAGCGCGTTGATCGTGGTGAGCAGGCTGCCGCCCGCCCCCTCGCCGGCGGCCACCAGATTGCCCGGGTCGACGCGGCGGTCGGAGATGCGGCCGCCGATCGGCGCGCGGACCTGGGTGAATTCGACGTCGAGCGAGCGCGAGCGGACGCGGGCATCGGCGGCGGCCAGCGCCGCCGAGGCGGCACGCACCTTGGCGTTGAGCTGGTCGAGGTCGCTCTGCGACACCGCCTCGTCGGCGATCAGCCGGTTGGCGCGCGCGAGGTTGACGCGCGCGAGTTCGAGGTCGCTGCGCGCGCTCGCGGCGTCGGCGCGCGCCTCGGCGAGCGCGGCGTTAAACGGGCGCGCGTCGAGGGTGAAGAGCAGCTGGCCCTTGCGGACGATCTGGCCGTCGCTGAAATGCACGCCGACGAGCTGGCCCGAGACGCGCGGGCGCACCTCGACCGCGCGGCTCGCCTCGAAGCGGCCGACATAATCGTCCCATTGGGTGATGTCGCGCACCAGCGGCGCGGCGACGGTGACCACCGGGAGCGGCGGCGCCGCGACCGCGGCATTGTCGCGCGTCGAGAGCGCGTAGCCGCCGGCGACGAGGAGCGCGAGCGGCAGGCCGACCAGCGCCCCGCGACGCCAGCGGGCCGGCTTGGCGGGGGTGGTGGCGGAACCCGGGACGAGTTCGACTTCCCGCGCCTTGGCGCGGTCGAAGGGGGAGAGCATGTTCATGGGTCTTACTTTCGGAAGAGGCGGCTGCTGAGCACGGCGGCGACGCGGCGGCCGAGCAGGTCATAATGGTCGGTGGTGAAGCCCGCGGCGAGGAAGTCGCCGATCTGGCCCGAGGTCACGGCATAGCCATGGTGCCAGGTCAGCACCGCCATGCGGCGCAGCGCTTCGAGCTTCGGATCGGCGAGCCGGCGATTATAGCTGTCGCCGAAGATCGCGCCGAGCAGCTTGCCCACGCGGCCGGGTTGGCGGAGCGATGATGGTCGGTCGTGACGCGCGAGCATCACGACCGACCATTCGAGCGCCGAAAAGCCAGCGGGTTTGGCTTTCGGCGCTGCGGGGGCCGCCACGGGGGCAAGGGCGGCGACCCGGGAAAGGGCGGCACGGGTGGGGATGGGCGCAAAATCGAGCGCTTCGTTGACGGCAAGATAGGCCATGGCGGTTCCTCCTTGGATGGGGGTGCCGGGCGCAAGGGGGCTCAGGCCCCGGGACGCTTGCGCCCGGCGAGGGGGGATTGGGGGTGAGCGACAGGGTTCGACGCCAAGGCGGTGCCGATCGATCTCGCGAGAATTTGCAGTTGTTTGCCCGGGCGGTCCCTAGGCGGTTCTACATGTCCGTTTGCGCATCGGCGTTCCCTTCGCGTCGTCGCAGCCGGTCGAACCGTCCAGCCACCTTCTGTACTGTCCGGTATATATAACCTCGATCAGCCCTGGTCAAGAGTTTTATACCGCCCGGTACGAAATATTTTCAATCCGGCTTTCAGGTCCGCGGTCGCTCAGGCGCTGGGCCACAAGGTCATGCTGGTATCGACCAGCCGTTCGAGTTCGGCGCGGGTCGCGCCGGCGCCCGCCTGGACGGTGATACCCTGGAGCAGCGCATAAAGAACGCTGGTCAGCCCCTCGGCATCGACATGCGCCGGAATGTCGCCCTCGGCCTTGGCGCGCTCGAAACGCTCGACGAGCAGGCGCTGCGACGAGGCGCGCCGGCGCACGACATCGGCCTTGATCGACTCGGCCTCGGGGCTGCACGCGAGCGACGAGATGAGGCCCATGCATCCCTTGGGATCATCGGTGCCGCCATGGACATCGATCGCGCCGCGCAGATAAAATTCGGCGACCTTGCGCGCCGTCGGCTGTTCGAGCGCGGCGCGGCCATATTCGAGCTTTTCCTGCTCGTAGAGATCCAGTGCCTTATGAAACAAGGCTTCCTTGTTGCCGAACGCGGCGTAGAGGCTGGGCTTGGTGATCCCCATCGCCTCGGTCAGGTCGGTCATCGACGCGCCATCATAGCCCTTCGCCCAAAAGACATGGAGCGCCGAGGCAAGCGCCTGATCGACGCAAAATTCGCGCGGGCGACCCTTCGGGGCGGCGATGACATCTTGTTCCATAACGGTCGGTATATAATGTGCCGCCCGTGAAAGTCCAGAGGGCGCAAGGGTGCGGCCGGCCACCCTCACCCTTCCCACCGGCGTAGCCGGCGGGCCCCTTCCCTCTCCCGGCGGGAGAGGGAGGGAGGCGCGAAGCGCCGGAAGGGTGAGGGCGACCGGTCCTCACCCTATGCCGTTCAGATTCTAAAGCCCCTCGCCCCCCGTCCAGTGCGCATTGACCAGCCGCCGCGCGAGCGCGCCGACCTGGGTGCGGATGTCGGGGACCGCAACGACCTCCCACAGATCGCCGCGCGTCATCGGGCCGATCGCGAGGATATGTTCGGCGGGTCGGCCGTCGCGATTCATCACATGGCCGTCGCGGTCGATGTCGAGCCCGAGGCGCAGCGCGTCGGGGCGGATCAGCCCCTGTTTGAGCAGACGGCGGACGAGCGGGTCGCTGGCGCGCAGCAGATCGCCCTGCGGCCCGGTGCAATTGACGATGCGCGCGACGTCGAGCCGCTGGCTGCGCGCCTCGCCGCGCGGGCGCCAATGGACCGCGACGGCATCGTCTTCGCCGACCACCTGTTCGATCTTGCCGGCGCGAAAGACGAGCTGGCGCGACCGGATCAGGCCGTCGATGCGGTCGGCGACCGCGGGCGCGAGGCGGTGGCGATGGATGTCCCAGAAGGGACGCAGGTGGCGCAGGAAGCGCGCGCGCTTGTCGGCGTCGGCCGAGGCCCACATCAATTGGGTGATCGGACGGATCGAATCGACCGCGAGCCGCCAGTCGCCCGCCTTCGCCTCCTCGCGCGCCCAGCGCACGAGGTCGGACAGTTCCGGCGCGGGCTTGGCCAGAACCGGGGCCGCGGGCGCCAGCCCGTCGACATGGCGGTGCGGGCGGAGGCCGCGGCGCGACATCGCGACGATCCGCCCGTCGAAGCCGTTCGAGGCGAGGCGCAGGATGACGTCGATCGCGGTCAGCCCGGTGCCGACGACCAGCACCGTCTGGTTTTTGCGCAGCCCCTCGGCGAGCGGACTGGCCCAGGGGTCGCCGACATAGCGCCAGGGGGTCAGACCCGCACCGGCGATCGCGGGATGATCGTGCGGCGGCAGATTGCCGATCGCGAGCACCGCCTTGTCGGCCTCGACCAGCCCGCCGTTGACGAGCCCCAGCGTGACCTTGCCGCCGCGCTCCTCGATATCGAGCACCTCGTCGTCGATCAGTTGCAGGCGGCGGCCATATTTTTCCATCGCCTGTGCCAGCGTCTCGCGCAGATATTGGCCATAGGTCGCGCGGCTGACGAAGGCCCCATTGCGGCTAAGGTCGCAGCCGAGGCCGCGCGCGGCGAGCCAGTCGCAGAAATGGCCGGGGCGATCGGGAAAGGCGCTCATATTGCCGGCGCGAACGTTGAGCAGATGCCCGGCGTCGAAGCTGCTGTACGCGACCCCGGCGCCCATGCGCCGCCGGTCGCGCTCGATGAGCAATACCTCGACATCCTCCTGTTCGAGCAGGTTGATCGCGAGCAAAGTGCCCGAAAAGCCCGCGCCGACGATGGCGACGCGCGAGATGGTGCGAAAGCGCGGGCGCGGACCCTGCAACATCGTGCCGTCGAACTTCACCGCGTCACCACATCGCCCGACACGGTCACCCTTTCGAGCGCACGATATTCGGGCCAATAATCGCCGACGGCATAATGCTGGGTCGAGCGATTGTCCCAGATACCGATCGCATGGGGAGTCCAGCGGAAGCGTATCTGATATTCGGGCACCTTGATGCGGTCGAACAGCAGCCGCAGCAGGCTGTCGCTCTCTTCCTCGGGAATGTCGACGATGCGGCTGGTGAAGGTGTAGTTGACGTAGAGAATCTTCTCGCCCGTTTCGGGGTGGGTACGCACCACCGGATGGCGCACCGGCGGGAAGTCGCGCGCGAGCTGGGCGCGCTTTTCCTCCGAGACGCGCCCGCCGAAGCTGCGCACGATGTCATGCTCGGCCTCTAGCCCCTCGATGCGATCCTTCACCGGCTGCGGCAGCCCGGCATAGGCCGCGGCGGTATCGGCCCACATCGTGTCGCCGCCGAGCGGCGGCAGCGTGCGGGCGCGCAGGATCGAAGCGATCGACGGTTTCTGCCGGAAGGTCACGTCGGTGTGCCATTTGTTATACGCCTGGAACGGCGCGAGCGTCTCGGCGGTGAGTTGCACCCCCTCGACCCCCTCGATCCGCAGGATCTCGGGATAGCCCTCGACATGCGGGATCACCGGATGGCCTTCGAGTTCGCCGAACAATTCGCCCAGCCGGACATGGCTTTCGTGGCTGATGTCCTGGTCGCGAAAGAAGATCACCTTGAAGCGCAGCCACGCGGCGCGCAGCAGATCGGCCTCGGCCGAGGTCAGCGGGCGGTCGAGGTCGAGCCCCGAAATCTCGGCGCCGAGCGTCGGCGTCGAGGGCGAAATGGCGATGCCAAGCGCGCGCGCGGTGTCGAATAAATCGGGGCTTTGGGGCTGCGTGGCCATGGTGCGATCCTCTCTTGCCGAATGACGATGGATCGGTCGAATCGTCACGTCCCGATGTCCGTCACACATAATTCAACTGAATTAATTGACAAGAGTTCCGCGACAGCCCGCGCGAAAGGCACGACTGACCGCAAACGGCAGCACCCTGCACTCGATAACAGGAAGAAAACTGGATGCCCCGTGAGGATTCGAACCTCAATAGACGGAATCAGAATCCGTAGTCTTACCATTAGACGACGGGGCAAAGAGGGGCGCGCATTATGATTGCGGGCGCGCGCTGTCAAGGCCGCTGCGGCGGCGCGCGCGCTTCCGCTTGCCCTGCGACATTTCGCCGCTAGCATCGTGACAATAAGAAGACGAAGGGGCCGCGGGCCACGCGGGCACCCCGAAGGAGTGGGCTGCATGCGTCATGTCGCGATCGTGGGGTCGGGTCCCGCGGGCTATTATACCGCCGAAACCCTGCAAAGGGCCGAGGATATCGCCGTCGATGTCATCGACCGCCTGCCCGTCCCCTACGGCCTGATCCGCACCGGGGTCGCCCCCGATCACCAGTCCATCAAGGCGGTGTCGCGCCGCTACGAGGGGGTCGCGCTCGCCGACAATGTCCGCTTCGTCGGCCATGTCGCGGTCGGCACCGACGTCACCATCGACGAGCTGGTCGGATTGTACGACGCGGTGGTCCTCGCGACGGGGGCGCCGAACGACCGGCCGCTCGACATCCCCGGCGCCGGCCTGCCCGGGGTGATCGGCAGCGCCGCCTTTGTCGGCTGGTACAATGGCCACCCCGATTTCGCGGGGCTCGACCCGCAGCTGACCGCGCCCGGGGTCGCGGTGATCGGCAACGGCAATGTCGCGCTCGATGTGGCGCGCATCCTCGCCAAGACGCCGGGCGAATTCGCCGGCAGCGACATCGTCGCGCATGCGCGCGACAATCTGGCGGGCAGCGCGGTGCGCCACATCCACATCCTCGGCCGCCGCGGCCCGCACCAGATCGCGATGACGCCGAAGGAGCTGGGCGAACTCGGCCATCTCGAACGCGCCTCCCCGCGCGTCGATCCCGCCGACCTGCCGCCCGAGGGCGACGACGCGCTGCTCGAACCCGGCATGCGCAAGTCGGTGACGCATTTGCGCAGCTTTGCGGCGAATCCGGTCGCCAAACCGGTGACGATCGACTTCGATTTCTTTGCGATGCCGGTGGCGGCCGAAGGGGACGGCAAGGTGCAGCGCCTGATCGTCGAGCGCACGACGCTCGACGCCGAGCTGCGCAGCCATGGCACCGGCGAGACCTATGCCATCGAGGCCGGGCTGGTGGTGAGCTGCATCGGATATCAGACGCCGCCGATCCCCGGCGTGCCTTATGAACATGGCCGCGGGCGCTTCGCCAATGACGAGGGGCGCATCCTGCCCGGCCTTTACGCGGTCGGCTGGGCGCGGCGCGGGCCGTCGGGAACGATCGGCACCAACAAGCCCGACGGCGCGCGGGTCGCCGAAATGGTGCTCGCCGATATCGGGCGCGGCGCGGGCAAGGCCGGGCGCCCCGGGCTCGACGCGCTGCTCGCCAGCCGCGACGTCGTGCCCGTGACCTTCCGCGACTGGCGCCGCATCGAAGCCGCCGAGGTCGCCGCCGCGCTCGACGGCAATCCGCGCGAAAAATTCACCAGCATCGAGGCGATGCTGGCGGCGATCGGGCGGTAGGGAAACAGCCTCTCAATTCATGTTGCGTGAAGGCCAGGGCCAACTGTCGGCTTTGGGGTGGGGCGCGGAGGTAGCCGATCCTCCCCGGCACGGGGAGGGGGACCATCGAAGATGGTGGAGGGGTACAGGCGGTTTGCCTTGCCGGTGAGGTAGTGCGCTACGGTGACGTTGCCGGAAATGAAGGGCTTGTCGGTCCAAGGTCACGCAAACCTCCTGTGCCCCTCCACCACCCTTCGGGTGGTCCCCCTCCCCCGTTGGGGGAGGATCGGGTTTGTCCGCAATCGCCCCAAACCCGCCATTCCGCCAGCGCCGATCAGGGCACCTCCGCCAGCAACGGATCGATCGCCGCCTTGAAATCGCGTTCGGTGAAGGCGCCTTTCTTGGCGTGGCGGACGATGCCCTTGCGATCGATGATATAGGTCGACGGCACCGCCTTGCCGATCGCGCCATAGCCCGCGCTCATCCGGTCGGACAGCGGATAGGACAAGGCCGCAGCGATCGGCTTCAGCTTCGCCCTGGGCAGGCTGTTTTCGGTGGTCACCCCGAACATCTCCAGCCCGCGCGCGCGGTTCGCCTGGAAATAGCGGTGCATCATCGGCATTTCGGCCTTGCACGGGGCGCACCAGGTCGCCCAATAATTGATCACGACGACCTTGCCCTTCATCTCGGCCAGCGTGACCTTGCGCTTGTCGAAGGTGGTGAGGGTGAAGGCCGGTGCCGGATAGCCGGGGGTCGCCACCTTGCCCGGCGCGGCGCCGAGCAGGACGGCCACAAGCGGGACAAGGAGGATGCGTTTCATGGCGCGATCAGACAAAAAATCATGGCGCTAGGCAAGCCCGAAAGCCGCGCCCGCCCGTCCATCCGCCGCGCGCTGCGCTGGCTGCTCGCGCTCGCTTATGCCTATGCCGGATACCGCCATCTCGCGACCCCGGCGCCCTTCCTCGCGATCACCCCGCCCTGGGTGCCGATGCCCGACGCGGTCGTCGCGGCGACCGGGGTCGCCGAACTCGCCGGCGCGGCGGGACTGATGATCCCCGCGACGCGCCAGGCCGCGGGCTGGGGCCTCGCCCTCTATGCGCTGTGCGTCTGGCCCGCCAATTTCCACCACGCGCTCGCCAATATCGCGATCGGCGGCGAGACGCTGAGCTGGTGGTACCATGGCCCGCGACTGGCGTTGCAGCCGGTCATCATCTGGTGGGCCTTGTGGGTGGGCGGCGTGACCGACTGGCCCTTCCGCCGCCGCTGACCCCTATTTCGCGACCGGCGTCTCGACCGGCGGCGCGCCTGTCTGGCTCGCGGCATAGGCCTCGACCGCCTTCAGCACGCGCAGCATGTTGCCGCTGGCGATCTTTTCGAGATCGGCCTGGCTGTAGCCGCGCCGCGCGAGTTCGGTGAACAAGGCCGGATAGCCCGCGACATCCTCCATGCCTTCGGGCGCCGAATCCATGCCGTCATAGTCGCCGCCGAGCCCGATATGGTCGATACCGATGGTATTTTTGAGGTGATCGACATGCTCGGCGACCTTGGCGATCTGCGTCTTGGGCACGGGGTTGGCGGCGTCCCATTCCTTCAGCCCCGCGGTCACCGCCGCCGGATCGCCCGAATATTGCGACTTCAGCCGCGCCTCGATCGCGGTGCGGTCGAGGCCGTAAGCGCGAACCTTGGGATCGAGGAAGCCGGGCAGGAAGACGATCATCACGATGCCGCCATTGGCCTTGACCAGCGGCAGCACGCTGTCGGGCACGTTGCGCGGATGGTCGTTGACCGCGCGCACCCCCGAATGGCTGAACATCACCGGCGCCTTCGTCGTCTCGAGCGCGTCCTTCATCGTCGCCTCGCTGACATGGCTCAAATCGACGATCATGCCGATGCGGTTCATTTCCTGCACCACCTGGCGCCCGAAATCGGTCATGCCGTCATATTTGGGCGCGTCGGTCGCGCTGTCGGCCCAGGGCGTCGTCTTGCTGTGGGTCAGCGTCATATAGCGCACGCCCATGCCGTACATTTCCCGCAGCACCGCGAGGCTCGACCCGATCGACTGGCCGCCCTCGATGCCGAGCATGCCGGCGATCTTGCCCGCCTTCATGCCCTTTTCGAGCTCGACCGAATTGCTCGCGAGCATCAGGTCGTTCGGGTAGCGCGCGGCGAGGCGCTTCATCACGTCGATCTGTTCGATCGTCTGCTGCACCGCCTGCTGCTCGTTCGTGTTGCTGGGCACATAGACCGACCAGAATTGCGCCCCGACATGGCCCTTGCGCAGACGGTTGAGGTCGGTGTGCATCGCGATCACCGGCGGCGTCGCATCGGGTTTGGCGGTGTCGGTGGTGTCCTGGAAATCGAAGCCGTTGATGACATTGGCGACGCGCAGCCGCAGCGCCCAAGGCACGTCATTATGCCCGTCGAACACCGGCGCTTTCTTGAGCGCGGCTTCGGCGACGGCCTCCGGCGACTTTTGCGCGGCGGCGGGGGTGGAAAGAAGGGTGAATGCGGCGAGGCCGGCGAGCAGGGGGGCTTTGTTCATGGCGCGCGACCCTAATGCGTTGATCGGGCGGCGCAAGCCCGCGGCGAAGGGCGCGGCGGGCAGGTTGCGCAATATATTTCTCACACAAAGGCACGAAGGCACAAAGAGGGTGTATTGCCGCATAGATTCTTTGTGCCTTCGTGCCTTTGTGTGAGATTTTTCCGCAGCTTCGCCGCGATCAAACGTCGCTTGACGTTTACGTCAACCCCGCGCAGCATCCCGCCATGACCGCTTTCGACGACTGGCGTGCGCGTTCGCCCTTTTATGACGACACCCATGAGGCGCTGGCGCAGAGCGTCCGGCGGTTCGTCGAGCGCGAGGTCGCGCCCAACATCGACCGCTGGGAGGCCGAGGGCGAGTTGCCGCGCGAGCTGCACCGGAAGGCGGCCGACGCCGGGATATTGGGGCTGCGCTATCCCGAACAATATGGCGGGCACAGCGAGGGGTTCGACAATTTCCACGGGCTGGTGCTGACCGAGGAACTCGCGGCGGTCGGCGCCGGGGGGCTCGGCGCGTCGCTGATGACGCATGGCATCGGCCTGCCCCCGATCCTCGCGCTCGGCTCGGAAGAATTGAAGCAGCGCGTCGCGCCGCCGGTGCTCGCGGGCGAGAAGATCATCGCGCTCGGCATCACCGAGGCGGGCGGCGGCAGCGATGTCGCCAACCTCAAGACCACGGCGGTGAGGGACGGCAACGATTATATCGTCAACGGCGGCAAGATGTTCATCACGTCGGGCATGCGCGCCGACTGGCTGACCTGCGCGGTGCGCACCGGCGGGCCGGGCGCGGCGGGCATCTCGCTGCTGCTGATCGAGATGGACGCGCCCGGGGTCGAGCGCACAAGGCTCGACAAGATGGGCTGGCGGTGCAGCGACACCGCCGCGATCCATTTCAGCGACGTGCGCGTGCCCGCGGCGAATCTGATCGGGCCCGAGAATGGCGGCTTCATCGGCATCATGCGCAATTTCAACAGCGAACGGCTGGGCATGGCGATGGGCTGCTGCGCCTATGCGCGCGTCGCGCTCGCCGAGGCGGCCGAATGGGCGCAAAATCGCGAAACCTTCGGCAAGCCGCTCGTCGGTCACCAGTCGATCCGCATCAAGCTCGCCGATATGGAGCGCCAGATCGAGACGACGCAGGCGTGGGTCGACCTCGCCGCCTGGCAGGTCAAGAGCGGCAAGGACCGCCCCGCCGACTTCGCGATGCTCAAGGTGCAGGCGACCCGCATGCTCGAAGCCGTCGCGCGCGAGGCCGCGCAGGTGCTGGGCGGCGCGAGCTATATCACCGGCAGCAAGGTCGAGCGCATCTATCGCGAAGTCCGCGTCAACGCGATCGGCGGCGGCAGCGAGGAAATCATGCTCGATCTCGCGGGGCGGCAATTGTTCGGGGGGAAGCGCTAGGCGTCGTCGCGCTGCTTCTCGGCCAGCGCGCGCGATTCGGCTTTCAGCGGGCGCGAGACCGGGCAGACTTCCTGCACATAGCCGTTGAGCACATTGGTCAGCGCGTCGGGGATCAGGCGGTAGAAGACGAACTGGCCGCGCTTCTCGCTGGTGATCAGACCGGCGTTTCCGAGCACCGACAGATGCTGCGACACCGCGGGCTTGCTCATCGCGAAACGCGCGGCGATGTCGCCCGCGCTCAGCTCGGCATGCGCTAGATAGGCGAGAATCCGCCGCCGCGGCGTCGATGCCAGTGCCTGAAAAACCCGTTCCATCGCACCAAAATGGGCAAGCGCCGCGCCCTTGACAAGCAATAATTTATTTAAGTAATTACTTATATTCTTTGCGAGAGAGGAGTCGGGACGATGCGGAGCGATCATGACCCCCATGCGGTGAATTTCCTGATCGATACGCCTGCCCCCGGCTATCGCCCCGATCCGGTGGCGGGGACCGTGCGCGCCGATGCGCCGAGCATCACCTGGAACGGCGGCATGGCGCTGGTCGCGATCGCCGCAGGGCCCTTCTTCGTCACCCCCGGGACGATCGCGCTCTTTTTCCTCACCACCGGCGCCGCGCTGCTACTCGGGCACAGCGTCGGTTATCACCGGATGATGATCCACGGCAGCTTCGCCGCGCGGCGCTGGCTGGCGCGGACGCTGATCTGGTTCGGCACCTTTGTCGGCATGGCGGGTCCCTATGGTATCGTCCGTGCGCACGACACGCGCGACTGGGCGCAGCGGCAGGCGAACTGCCACCCTTTCCTGCGCCACGGCACCCACATCCTCCGCGACGCCTGGTGGCAGATCTATTGCCGGCTCGATCTCGACCGGCCGCCGCGCTTCGATTTCGCCGAACTCGACCGCGATCCCTTCATCCGCTGGCTCGAGGCGACATGGCGCTGGCAGCAGCTTCCTGTCGCTTTGCTCTTCTTCGCGATCGGCGGCTGGGGCTGGGTCGTGTGGGGCGTCGCGGCGCGCGTCGCGGCCGCGAACCACGGCCATTGGCTCGTCGGCCATCTCGCGCATAATCGCGGGCCGCAGCACTGGACCGTCGATGCCCATGGCGTGCAGGCCCATGATGTCCCCTGGGCGGCGATCCCGACGATGGGCGAGGCGTGGCACAATAATCACCATGCCTATCCGGGGTCGGCGCGCATCGGCCTGCATCCGGGACAGAGCGACTGGGGTTATTGTTTCATTCGTTTATGCGAGCGGATCGGCCTGATGTCGAACGTCCGTACGCCCGACACAATGGGGAAGCGTACCGGCCTGTCCGAGGTCCCTCGACATAGACATGGCTTCACGCCACATTCGCCGCATGGAGACTATATCGCACAGCTGGCCGACTGAGGCCGACACCATCCTTCCCGACCTGGTCGATCTGCGCCGCGCGATCCACCGCGAGCCCGAGTTAGGCCTACAGAACCCCAAGACGCTCGCGAAGATCAAGCAGGCGCTCGCCGGGCTGCCGCTCGAATTTCGCGAGGGGCCATCGACCACGGGACTCGTCGCGATCCTGCGCGGGCCGGCGAACGGGCGCACCGTGCTGCTGCGCGGCGACATGGATGCGCTGCCTTTGGTCGAGGACACGGGGCTCGACTTCACCTCCGAGACGAGCGGCGCGATGCACGCCTGCGGGCACGACACCCATGTCGCGATGCTCGTCGGCGCGGCGAAACTGCTGTGCGCGGCGCGCGACCGGCTGACGGGAACGGTGATGTTCATGTTCCAGCCCGGCGAGGAAGGGCATCATGGCGCGCGCTTCATGCTCGACGACGGCATCATCGACCCGCTGCCCGATGCGGCCTTCGCGCTCCACATCATGCCCAATGCGCCGCACGGGGTGTTCGCGGGGCGCGCCGGGCCGCTGCTCGCCTCGTCCGATGTGCTGTCGATTACCGTCAAGGGCGCGGGCGGCCACGCGTCGATGCCGCACGACGCGATCGACCCGATTCCGGTCGCCTGCGCGATCGTCACCGCGATCCAGACGATGGTGACGCGCCGCGTGTCGGTGTTCGACCCTGCGGTCGTCACCATCGCGAAGATCGCGGCGGGAACGACGAACAACATCATCCCCGAAACCGCCGAGCTGCTCGGCACGATCCGCACGCTGTCGCCGCACCGCCGCGCCGCCGTCGCCGCCGAGCTGCGCCGCCTCGCCCCCGGAATCGCCGAGGCGCATGGCTGCACCGCCGAGGTCCATATCGAGGAGGGTTTCCCCGTCACCGTCTGCGACAGCCGCGCCGCCGCCTTCGGCCAGCGCGTGGTCGAGGAGACCTTCGGCGAGGCGGGGTGGCTGACGATGGACCATCCGGTGATGGGCGCCGAGGATTTCGCCTATGTGCTGGAGAAGGTCCCCGGCGCGATGTTCTGGCTCGGCGCGAGCCATGAGGGCAGCGATTGGCGCAGCTGCTGCGGCCTGCACTCGAACCGCATGGTCCTCGACGAAAAGGTCATGGCGCGCGGCGCGGCGCTGCATGCGGCGCTGGCGGAGCGGTTTCTGGAAGGGGGATTTGAGGCATGATCAACATCATCGGCGCCATCATCGCCGGCCTGCTGATCGGCGCCTTGGCACGCTTCTTTTACCCCGGCCAGGTCGCGATGGGCTGGATCGCGACGATATTGCTCGGCATAGGCGGCTCCTTGCTCGCCGGCCTCGTCACGTCGCGCGGCCAGCGCGAATTCCACGGCGCCGGCTGCTTCGCCTCGGTGATCGGAGCGATCGTGCTGATTTTCGTGGGGCGGTTGCTAGAGATTGGCAGGTGAAACTCTGTGCGTCCATTGGGATGCTTAGCCGTTAGGACATGGTCCTATAGCTTCGGTTTCGGAAGAAGAACGCCGCGTGCTGCGTCTTAAATATTTGGTCGGCACGGACCGTCTTGCCCGCCACCTAAGAAAGCTGCTCCCGGACCGACCACAGCAGCCGGCATGAATTCTACGCGAGGTTATCTGCTGCCGCTTAGATGACCAATTCTTAAAAGTTTCGTGATTTCATGTACTTGCCAATCACGGCTTGCATCAGCCCACGGACACGACCATATGTCGGCGATTCGGTCACTGAGGGGGCGACAGAGGCCAGTGGAGTGCGTATCGCTATGACGGCATCTGAGTCGAACGACGCTGCGACAAGCAGTTCTGTCTGTGACGACGAGAGTCCGACGATGGAAGACCTTGCGCAACTCGGGCATCAGCTGGACGCTATGGTCCCCACGGACGCTTCGATTCAGGACGAACTCTCGAAGGTAGCGGAGCAGGGCAGCGGACGTATAGAAGACGCTCGCCTAGCTATTGCTCGGGTCATCGCAAATCGATTGATCGACGAACGCAAGGTACAATGTGCGCTAATGATCAGTGGTACAGGTTCATGCGCCAGCAACGATTCCATCTGCCCCGCCTTCGATGTGTTCCAGCGAGCTGAAAAGCTGGAGACCGCCGGCAGAGACATATTGGCGACAGCAATTCTGATGCCAAAGAAGGATTTTCGTAAGAAGCTGGGTGAGCGCAACGATTTGCGCATGATAGCAACTCATTTTGATGTACCCATTGGAGCCGTTGCATTGCGCCGTAGAATACTGCAGCATGCACCCTAAATAGGGGGTGGTAAATGAACAACGGCGAAACGGCGCCTGAAATCGGTGGCGCCGCTACTCAGTTGCGGCATAAGATTTTTTTCAGCGCCGACATAGTGGGATCGACGGCATTTAAGCAACCCTTCGATGCAAGCGATCCTGATGCTCTTAGAGTGAGCGCAGCCCGCGCAAAACAATGGCAAGATGCCATAGAGGCTTTCTATCATACGGCACGATCTGCTTTTTTGGGCCGCTGGGCACATTTGTGCGATGAATTTCAAAAAAATGCGCCTCGCGCTAGAAAAGCAAAAAAGGATAAGCTCCGGAGGTTAACTTTTGGGCCCAAGCCTCGCTTCTGGAAGACGGTGGGTGACGAAATCCTCTTTTGGAAGGAGGTTGATCACGAACTGCAACTGATACCAACCTTTTCGGCGTGGCTCTACGCTCTTGATCAAGTACGGAAAGAGTTCGGCGCACGCGACGGTACGCGAGGGCTGGACGTAAAGGCTACGATCTGGTCAGCGGAGTTCCCGATAAGAAATCGTCAAACGGTTGCATCAAACGACAAAGATTTGATCACAGAATCCGAGGAGCATTTGGTTGTGTCGACCCAGGAGAGCCTGAAGCGCTCCATACTGGAAGATTTTTATCAAGAAAAGATTGGGATTGATAGTATTGTCGATTTTATTGGCCCAGGCATTGACGTCGGATTCAGATTATCCTCCCTATCAAGCGCTAAAAAGATGGCAGTTAGTATTGATGTAGCATATCTTTTATCAACTGCTGGGATCTGGTATGATAAAACTGAAACATCGACGCCAGCGGCTCTAGCGGTTGGGAATTCAAATGACAAATTTGAGATATTGATAAACAAGTTTATTCAGGACAATCAAAAAACTATTCGAGATTTTTTTGATGAGTTTTTAATCATTGAGAACGCAAAACATTTAGATCTGGCAAAAAATAAAAAGTTTATGGATCAGATACTTCTTCATTTTAGCGGAAGAAGTTTCCTAAAAGGAGCTCTCGGAGGAATAAAATATCCATTCCTTTGGATAAATGTAATGGATAGAAACTCATTGGACTATTACACAGAGAAACTCTATATTCTTTCGGAAGAAAGGGCAACTCTTGATTGGTATCAACTGTATTTATATTGTAGAAAATTTTATGAAGACAGAAAGAGATTTATAAACCCTCCTATGATTTCCTTAGAAGAAAGGTGGGCGTTCTCATTCGATCTTAATCGAAAGCAAATGTATGCTCCAGTTCTGACTGCGTCGTCCAACAGAGCGTAAGGGCGGATAAGGTATCGGCGGAATGCTGGCGTTTGCGTTCTAAGGCACCAGCACCGTATCGACCGCCGCCGGCAGCATCGCCGGATAGTCGAGCGTGTAATGCAGCCCGCGGCTTTCCTTGCGGTGGAGCGCGCTCTTCACGATCAGTTCGGCGCATTGGAGCAGGTTGCGCAGTTCGATGAGGTCGGTGGTGACGCGGAAATGGCCGTAATAATCCTCTACCTCCCCCGTCATCATGTTGATGCGATGCTGTGCGCGTTCGAGGCGCTTCGTCGTGCGGACGATGCCGACATAATTCCACATGAAGCGCCGGATTTCGGTCCAGTTCTGCTTGATGATCACCTCTTCGTCGCTGTCGGTGACGCGGCTTTCGTCCCAGGCGCGGATCGGCGGCGGGGGTTCGAGCGCGTCCCAGCGCGCGACGATGTCCTTCGCGGCGGCCTCGCCGAAGACGAAGCATTCGAGCAGGCTGTTCGACGCGAGGCGGTTGGCGCCGTGCAGCCCGCTTTCGGTGCATTCGCCCGCCGCGTATAGGCCGGGAAGGTCGGTGCGGCCGTCGAGGTCGATCAAGATGCCGCCGCAGGTATAATGCTGTGCGGGCACCACCGGGATCGGCTGTTTGGTCATGTCGATGCCGAGCGTCAGCAGCTTGTCGTAGATATTGGGGAAGTGGCCCGCGACGAAATCGGGGTCGAGGTGGCTGATGTCGAGATGGACATAGTCGAGCCCGAAGCGCTTGATCTGGTCGTCGTTGGCGCGGGCAACGACGTCGCGCGGCGCGAGTTCGGCGCGCGCGTCATAATCGGGCATGTAGCGATGGCCGGTGACGGGATGCTTGAGGATGCCGCCCTCGCCGCGCACCGCCTCGGTAATCAGGAAATTCTTGACGTCGAGATTGTAAAGGCAGGTCGGGTGGAACTGCATCATCTCCATGTTCGAGACGCGGCAGCCCGCGCGCCACGCCATGGCGATGCCGTCGCCGGTCGCGCCTCTTGGGGCGGTGGAAAATTGATAGACGCGGCCCGCGCCGCCGCTCGCGAGGATCGTCGCGCGGCCGACATGCGCGCGCACCTTGCCGCTCTTCTCGTCGAGCGCATAGACGCCCCAGACGCGGCCCGAGCCCGAATAGCGTTCCTCGTGCCGTCCGGTGATCAGGTCGATGCACGCCTGGCCGGGCAGCAAAGTGATGTTCGGATGCGCCTCGGCAGTCTTCAATAAGGCCGCCTGCACCGCCCAGCCGGTCGCGTCGTCGACATGGACGATGCGGCGGTGCGAATGGCCGCCCTCGCGCGTCAGGTGCAGCGCGTCGCTGTCCTTGTTGAACGGCACCCCCATCTCGACCAGCCGCTCGATCGCGTGCGGCGCATTCTCGACGACGAACTCGACCGTCTCGCGCCGGTTGAGCCCCGCACCCGCGACCATCGTATCCTCGATATGATTCTCGAACGTATCGCCCGCATCGAGCACCGCGGCGATCCCGCCCTGCGCCCAGGCGGTCGAGCCGCCGGTGAGTTCGCCCTTGGCGAGCACGAGCACGCGGCAATGATCGGCGAGCGCGATCGCGGCAGTGAGCCCCGCGGCACCGGAGCCGACGATGATGACGTCGTGGGGGGTGGCGTCGGTCATCCCCATGGTCCTTTTTTCTGGAGAGGACGGACAACAATGCCGCCGAAACGCGCCTCGTCGGCGCGGCAGGCGATGCCGTCGATATAGCAGGTTTGCGTCATGTAGGGCGAGCCATCCGCATAGGTCGCGGTGAGGTTCTCGATCAGATTGGGATAACCTGGCGACGCATTTTGATATTGGACCGGCCGGCCGGTGTCATCGACAACACGCCGGTAGCAATCGCCGCAGACATAGTCCGGGTAGCGGGGATTTTCCTTCACCGGCGCCCCGCAGATCGGACAGGCCTGCGCGCCGCCCTCACCCATTCGCCGCGCGCGTCAGGTTGAGGAACACGTCCTCGAGGTCGGCCTCGCGCGTCGAGACATCGACGATGCCATGCCCCATCGCGCCCACCGCGGCGAGGACTTCGCCCGCGTTCATGCGGTCCTTGTTGTAGCTGATCGCGAGGCCGCGTTCGCCTTCGCGTTCGATCTTCTCGAAGGCGGGATGCGTTGGCAGCACCGTCACATCGGCGTCGAGCGTCACCACGACGATCTTCTCGCGCGCCATGTCGACCAGCTCGCGCGTCGGTTTGTTCGCGATCAGCCGCCCGTGGTTGATGATCGCGATTCGGTCGCACAGCTGCTCGGCTTCCTCCAGATAATGCGTCGTCAGCACCACGGTGACGCCGCGGTCGTTGAGCGACTGGACATAGGACCAGAGCTGCTGGCGCAGCTCGATGTCGACCCCGGCGGTCGGTTCGTCGAGGACGATGATCGGCGGCGAATGGACCATCGCCTTGGCGACGAGCAGACGGCGCTTCATGCCCCCCGACAGCGTGCGCGCATAAGCGTCGCGCTTGTCGCTCAAATGCACGGCGGCGAGCAGGTCGTCCGAAATGCGCTTCGCCCTGGGTACGCCGTACAGCCCCGCCTGATTCTCCAGCGTCTCGAACGGCGTGAAAAAGGGGTCGAAAACGATTTCCTGCGGCACGATGCCGATCGAATATTTGGCGTTGCGGGGATCGGCGTCGATGTCGAAGCCCCAGATGCTCGCCGACCCGCTCGTCTTGTTCACCAGCCCCGCGAGGATGTTGATCAAGGTCGACTTGCCCGCGCCGTTCGGCCCGAGCAGCCCGAAGATCTGGCCGCGCGGCACGTCGAAGCTGACATTGTCGAGCGCCTGCTTGCCCCCCGCATAGATTTTGGAGACGGCGTCGATGCGGATGGCGGCTTCGGTCATGGCCGCCTCCATAGCCGCGCGCGGGTCCGGGCGAAAGCCCGCGTTCCGGCAAGGATTTCTTTACCATGGCAGGTAAGTATATTTTGTCACATCGCCCTTATGGGGGGTGATGTGAGGACCAGACACACCCTATGCCCGCCGCATTCCCGGCGCGGCCTCGCTGCCATTGCGCTCGCTTTTGCGCCGTTCGCCGCCCCGTCGGCGCACGCGCAGAATATGTCGCAGGGCGAAGCCGAAGCCATCGTGCTGCGGCCCCTTTCCTTCTTCAAGGTTAACGACCTCGATTTCGGCGATATCATCGCGTCGACGACCGCGGGCACCGTGCGCCTTTACCCCGACGGGTCGCGTACCCGCACCGGCGGCGCGACGCTGGCGGGAAGCGACGGCGAACCCGCGCGCTTCGCCGGGCTGGGCACCTATAATCGCGAAGTGTCGATCTCGCTCTCGGCGAACCAGATCTTCATCACCGGTCCGGGACAGCAGATGCGGGTGCGCAATTTCGAGATCGGGTCGACCCCGACCGCGATCCTGTCGACGACCCCGACGCGTTTCCGCATCGCCAGCACGCTCGGCAATTATAATTTTCCGGTCGGCGCGACGCTCGACGTCAACGCCAACCAGGCGCCAGGCGATTATAGCGGCACTTTTTCGATCACGCTCAACTATCTCTGACGCCACAGGGTGGGGACGACGGCACCGGGGACCACTTGCGCCTTTCGGGGGAGAGGCGCCTGCCGGTGCCGTCATCGCGGCAGACGATGATGGGAGCGAGTGCAGACCGGATTGCGGCGCTGCGGCGCGCTTGCTATGGGCGCACCCGATGACCCAGCACGCGCCCGAAACCATCCGCACGCCCAAGACCCGCATCGCCTGCGACGGCACCGGCGACGGCCTCGCCGACGCCGCGCTCGGCCATCCGCGCGTCTGGCTGGAGATCGACACCGACGAGGGCTTCGCCGACTGCGGCTATTGCGACCGGCGCTTCATCCTGATCGGCGGAGTTGCCGACAACGGCTAATCCTTCGCGGCGGCACAATATGTAAACGCCGCCTTTACCAAGCCCGCGCATCATCGGTTCACACCCCGCTGGCATAAGCTGTGCCAGACAGGAGCAGAATCGTGGGGATTGAAGGGACCAGCCATAGTCGGGGCGCCGCGCGCGTCCTGACCATCGCCGCAGCGCTGACCGCGCTGGGCAGCCCTGCGTTTGCCGCCGACATGCCCGGCACGGTCAATGCGACCGTCGTGCGTCCCAACACGCTCGTCAAAACCGAAGATCTCGATTTCGGCACCATCGTCAGCGGCACGACGGGCGGCACGGTGTCGGTCAACGCGGTCACCGGCGCGCGCACCGCCACCGGCGGCGCGACCACCGTCGGCAATGGCGCGCAGCGCGCGCAATTCCAGGGCACCGGCGGGCTGTTGCTGATCACCGTGTCGGGCAGCACCAGCGTGACGCTGACCCGCGCCGGCGGCGGCGCCGCCCCGATGACCGCCACTTTGGTGCGCGCCGCGAGCACGAGCGGCGGCGGCATCGCGCTGCTTGGCTCGACCCTGCTGCCCAGCGGCGTGCAGACCTATTATATCGGCGGCACGCTGACCGTCCCCGCGAACCAGCCCGAGGGCGATTACAGCGGGACCTTCACGCTGACGGTGAATTACCTGTAATCGGGTGCCGCGGGACGCGACCTCGCTATTTTTCGCGACTTGGCAAAACAAGGAAGCTTTGCGCGGGGGCGCGCGCCTCCCTATATCGACGCCATGACAAGCCCCACCGATCCCCGCCGCTTCCTCTATCGCGCCGATGCGCTCGACCCCGATCTGGCGCAGAAACTCGCGCGCGAAGCACTTGCCAAGGCCGATGACGGCGAACTCTACCTGCAGTATCGCGCGACCGAGAGCTTCGGTTTCGACGACGGGCGGCTGAAGACCGCGGATTATTCGACCGACGCGGGCTTTGGCCTGCGCGCCGTGTCGGGCGAGATGACGGGCTTTGCCCATGCCAGCGACATCAGCGCCCCCGCGATCCGCCGCGCCGCCGAGACGCTCGCCTTGCTCGACCCCGCCAGCCAGCCGCACGCCGCAGCGCCCGCGCGCACCAACCATCATCTTTATGGCGAGGCCAATCCGCTCGACCTGATCCCCTTCGCCAAGAAGGTCGCGCTGTGCCAGCAGATCGACGCCGCCGCGCGCGCCCGCGATCCGCGCATCGCGCAGGTGTCGGTCGCGCTCGCGGGCAGCTGGTCGGTGGTCGAGATCGTCCGCGCCGACGGCTTCCTCGCCACCGACATCCGCCCGCTCGTCCGCCTCAACGTCAGCATCGTCGTCGAGGAAAATGGCCGGCGCGAAAGCGGCTATTTCGGCCTCGGCGGTCGTTACATGTACGACCATCTGTTCGAGGAAGCGCAATGGAACCGCGCGATCGACGCGGCGCTGGCGCAGGCGCTCGTCAATCTCGAGGCGGTCGATGCCCCCGCGGGCGAGATGACGGTGCTGCTCGGCCCCGGCTGGCCCGGCGTGCTGCTCCACGAAGCGATCGGCCACGGGCTCGAGGGCGATTTCAACCGCAAGGGCACCAGCGCCTTTTCGGGCCGCATCGGTCAGCGCGTCGCCGCCCCCGGGGTGACGGTGGTCGACGACGGCAGCCTCGCCGAGCGCCGCGGCTCGCTGAGCATCGACGACGAGGGCACCCCGACGAGCGAGACGGTGCTGATCGAGGACGGCATCCTCAAAACCTATATGCAGGACCGGCTCAACGCGCGTCTGATGGGCATGGCGCCGACCGGCAACGGACGCCGCGAAAGTTTCGCCCACGCGCCGATGCCGCGCATGACGAACACTTTCATGCGCGGCGGCAACGACGATCCCGCCGAGCTGCTGAGCCGCGTCAAGCACGGCATTTTCGCGAAAAGCATGGGTGGCGGCCAGGTCGATATCGTGTCGGGCAAATTCGTGTTCAGCTGCACCGAGGCCTATAAGATAGAGAATGGCAAGCTCGGCGCCCCGATCAAGGGTGCGACGCTGATCGGCGACGGGCCGAGCGTGCTGACCAAGGTCACCGGCATCGGCAACGACATGGCGCTCGACGAGGGCATCGGCGTGTGCGGCAAGGGCGGCCAGAGCGTCCCCGCCGGCGTCGGCCAGCCGACCTTGCTGGTCAGCGGGCTGACGGTGGGCGGGACGGCGTGATCCCCCTTTCGTCACCCCGGGCTTGACCCGGGACCCGCCTTTTATTGCGGCAAGACAAGGCAGGCCCCGGATCAAGTCCGGGGTGACGGGTTTTATCGGCTGTGATCGCGCTCACTTGGCCTCCGCCCACACCGCGCCTATACTCGCCTCAAAGATAAAGCAGAATCGGGTCGCATGAACATTCCCCGGAGGAGCGCCTCCGGTCGCAGGGAGGAATTATGCGTCAGACTTTTCGATTGACCTCGGTCGCGGTGATCGCCGCGATGCTGTCCGCGCCGGTGGCGGCGCAGAAATCGACCGGCCCCAAGGAACGTTACGAGATGGACGCCGCGACGATGTCGGGCTTCGCCGCGATGGGCGGCGGAAAGGGCGGCATGGGCGGCGCGATGAGCATGATGTTCGGCGGCGGCCCCGACAATGCGCTGGCGCGCCAGCTGATGCTGCGCCTGGGATCGAACGCGGTGCCGACCGCGCCGCCGCCCAAGGCCGATCATTTTTTCCTGCCGCAGGCGAAGCTCGGCAAGTCGGTGCAACTGCTCGGGCGCGAGCGCAAGGACGGCGACTATCCGACCGAATTCGAACGGCCCAAGGGCCGGCTGCTGCTCTATTGGGGCTGCGGCGCCAAGGCGGGGCCGGGGCAGCCGGTGGTGATCGACTTCGCCAAGGTCGCGGCGGGACAGGTGCCGCCCAATCTCTTCTCGACCGCGGTGCCGGTCGTGCGCGAAGTGACGCCCGAGAACAGCAAATCCTATGTCGAATGGCCCAACGCCAAGTCGAACAAGATGCCCTCGCGCGACAGCAGCCTGCTCGGCGCGCACCGCGTTGCGAGCAATATCGGGTCGGACATCAATTTCACCCTGGCGCAGGATTATATGCCCGCGTTGCAGGCCTCGACCGCCGACAATGCCGACGGGTCGGTGACGATCCGCTGGAACCCGGTGACCAATGCGACCGGCTATGCCGCCTGGACGATCGGCGGCATGGACCGCGCCGAAAGGGGCGGCGATATCGTCTGGTGGACGAGCAGCGCGTCGAAGGAGTTCGGCGGCGGACTGTGGGACTGGTTGCCGCCGTCGGTGGTCGCCAATCTGATCACCAAGAAGATCGTGATGCCGCCGTCGCAGACGACGTGCCAGATCCCCGCCGAGGTCAAGAAGGCGTCGGGCGAGTTCCTGATGGGCAATCTCAACGCCTTCGGGCCCGAGGCGAACTTCTCCTGGCCGCCCAAGCCGGCGACGGGCGTTTGGAACATCGACTGGACCGCCAAGGTCCGCTTCCGCTCCTACACGATGCTGATGGTCGGGGCCGATTTCGGCGGGATGAGCGGCGGCGGGGCGGCGGGCGGCAGCGGCGAGACGCCGCCGCCGGCCAAGAAGAAGAAATGCAAGGGCCCGCTGGGCATCCCGCTCCCCGACGGCGCCTGCTGAGGCATTTTCCGGACGCATGGCGCGAGTCAGTTGTCGTTCAGACGAGACGCCCTATATGGGGGATAGAGGGTGTGTGTTGAATGACAGGAGTCTAACCATGCGTCCGTTACTTGCCACTATCATCGCCGCCGCGGCGATCGCCGCGGTCCCGGCCACCGCCAGGGAAAAGCTGGAGCCCGAGGCGCAGCTTGCCAAGATGCTCGAAGGCCGCGTCGCCGGCGAGCCGCAGGATTGCATCCAACTGACGACCGCGCGCAGCTCGACGATCATCGACGGCACCGCGATCGTCTATCGTTCGGGCAGCACGCTTTGGGTGAACCGCCCGACCGGCGGCGCCAGCTCGCTCGACGACGACGATATCCTCGTCACCAAGACGATCGGCAGCCAGCTGTGCAGCATCGATTCGATCGAGCTGCGCGACCGTAGCAGCCGGATGTACAACGGCTTTGTTTCGCTCGGCAAATTCGTCCCCTATCGCAAGGCCGAAACCGCCGCGAAATAAGCCGCGATGCAAGATGAAGACAGCGTCGCAGCCGCGCCGCCCGCCGACTGGGCGGCGCGGCTGCTCGCTTTCTGGTTCGACGGCCATGGCATGGACGACTGGTATAGCGGCGGACCCGATTTCGACGCCGCAGTCGGCGCGCTGGCGGGCGACTGGCATGCCGCCCTGCGGTCGCTGCCCGCGGAAAGCTTTCTGACCGATCCCGACACCGCGCTCGCTGCGGCGATCCTGTTCGACCAGGTGCCGCGCAACATCCACCGCGACAGCGCCGAGGCCTTTGCCACCGACGACCTCGCCCGCGCGGTCGCGCGCGGCATCGTCGCGAAGGGCTGGGACCAGGACTGGCCCGACGAACGGCGGCAATTCGCCTATCTCCCCTGGCAGCACAGCGAGGATATCGCCGACCAGCGCGAATCTTTGCGCCTGTTCGGCCAGCTCGCCGACCCGCTGTTCCACGATTTTGCGCAGAAGCATTTCGCGATCATCGACCGCTTCGGCCGTTTCCCGCACCGCAACGCCGTCCTCGGCCGCGCCACCCGGCCCGAGGAGGCCGCGGCGGTGGAGGAAGGCCAGCATTGGTGATAGGAACGGCGGGGACCGATGCGGAGCAAAGACCATGGCCGACTTCACCGACAGCCTGACCGACAAGCATATCGCCTTCATCGAAAAGCAGCCGATCTTCTTCACCGCGACCGCGGCGGACGAAGGCCGGATCAACCTGTCGCCCAAGGGCTATGCCGACACCTTCCGCATCCTGTCGGAAAGCCAGGTCGCCTATCTCGACTTCGGCGGCTCGGGGAACGAGACGCATGCGCATCTGGCGGCGGACGGCCGCATCACCATCATGTTCTGCGCCTTCGACCGCACGGCGCTGATCCTGCGGATTTACGGGCGCGGGCGCGCGGTGCTGCCGCAGGACGCGGCGTGGGACGCGCTTGCGGCGCATTTCACCTTGCTTCCCGGCACGCGCCAGATTTTCCTGATCGACGTGGACAGCGTGCAGACCAGCTGCGGCTGGGGCGTGCCGATGATGGCGTTGCAGCACGAGCGCGACACGCTGCAAAAATATCACCGCCAGGCCGACCCCGTGCTGTGGGTCGAGAAATTCCAGGAACGCACCGCCAGCATCGATGGCCTGCCGACCCGCGCCACCGACCGCTTCATCACGGGGTGAGGGCACGACCCGTTTCGTCAGGCGGCACTTGGGTGCAACCCAAGCCGCCGCCCGTTCGTCCTGACCTTGTATAAAGCCAGAGAAAGCCCGACGCTTCCCGCCATGATCAAGGTCGCCAGTTACAATATGCGCAAGGGCATCGGACTCGACCGGCGCCGCGACCCCGGGCGGGTGCTGTCGGTGCTGACCGAGCTCGACGCCGATATCGTCGCGCTGCAGGAGGCCGACCGCCGGTTCGGCACCCGCGCCAGCGCGATCCCGACCTATATGTTCGACGAGCATAGCGACTATGTCCCCGTCGCGCTCGACAACCGCCCGCACAGCATCGGCTGGCACGGCAATGCGCTGCTGGTTCGCAAGGGCGCCGAGGTCGAGGAAAGCCACGCGCTGCACCTGCCCACCCTCGAACCGCGCGGCGCCGTCGCGGCGACGATCCGCATCGGCGACACAAGGCTGCGCGTGGTCGGCATGCATCTCGACATCTCGGGCCTCAGGCGGCGGCAACAGGCGCGCGCGATCCTGCACCATGTGTCGGAGGGCGAGGAGCTGCCGACCATCCTGATGGGCGACTGCAACGAGTGGCGCAATCAGGGCGGCTGCCTCCACGATTTCGGCGAGCGCCATCATCTGGTCGATACCGGCCATAGCTTTCACAGCCGCCGCCCCGTCGCCAAGCTCGACCGCATCTTCGCCTCGCCGGACCTGAAGGCGGTCGAGGCCGGGGTGCACCGCAGCGCGCTCGCGGCGCGGGCGTCGGACCATCTGCCGATCTGGGCGCGGTTCGAGCGGGCCTAGCCGGGCGCGCGCGGCCAAGACTGCCCAAAAAACAGGCAACGTGCTGCCTCGCTTGCCCAATCCGCTGACTCAATCGGTCGCGCGCATGCCCCGATTCGTCACAAAATGTTAACTTATCGCGGCCCCGCGCAATCTGGCACGGCTGTTGCAGTGCAGCATCTGCCAATAATCACAAGGGGGCGTCATGAAGCTGATCCTGGCTATCATCAAACCGTTCAAGCTCGATGAGGTGCGCGAAGCCCTCACCGGGCTGGGCATTGCCGGAATGACCGTAACCGAAGTCAAGGGCTTCGGTCGTCAGAAGGGCCAAACCGAAATCTACCGCGGCGCCGAATATGCCACCAACATGGTGCCGAAGGTGAAGATCGAGCTCGTCTGCGACGACGCGCTCGCGCCGCGCGTGGTCGAAACGCTGCAGCAAAGCGCCGGAACCGGGTCGATCGGCGACGGCAAGATTTTTGTCCTTGACGTCGGTCAGGCCGTGCGCATTCGCACCGGCGAGACCGGCGAGGCGGCGCTGTGATGATAAAGGGGGAATCCATGAACTTCACAAACAAGATTGCGGCCTCGGCCGGGGCCGCGGGCCTCGCGCTGTTCGCCGCGCTGCCCGTCTGGGCGCAGGAAGCGGCGACCGCCGTCGCCGCACCGGCCGCACCCGCCGCCGACGCCGCCGCGGCGCCCGCCGCGTTTGTGCCGACCGCCGAAATGGTCAACAAGGGCGACGTCGCGTGGATGCTCGTCGCCTCGGCGCTGGTGCTGATGATGTCGGTGCCCGCGCTGGCGCTGTTCTACGGCGGCCTCGTCCGCGCCAAGAACATGCTGTCGGTGTTGATGCAGGTGCTGACCATCGTCTGCGTCGCGGCGCTGGTGTGGTTCAGCTGGGGCTATTCGATGGCCTTCACCTCGACCGGCAGCTTCGATCCACGCCTCGTCGGCGGCTTCGACAAGGCGTTCCTCGCGGGCGTCGACGTCAACACCTTCGCCGCGACCTTCTCGAACGGGGTCTATCTTCCCGAATATGTCTTCGTGATCTTCCAGATGACCTTCGCCTGCATCACGCCGGCGCTGATCGTCGGGGCGTTTGCGGAGCGCGTGAAGTTCACGCCGCTGATCATCTTCGTGGTGCTGTGGCTGACGCTCGCCTATTTCCCGATCGCGCATATGGTGTGGTACTGGGCCGGCCCGGACTTCCTACACGCCGCACCGACCGACATGGGTCTGCTGTGGGGCTGGGGTGCGCTCGACTTCGCCGGCGGCACCGTCGTCCACATCAACGCGGGCATCGCCGGCCTGGTCGGCTGCCTCGTGATCGGCCCGCGCCTCGGCTACAACAGCGAACCGATGCCCCCGCATAACCTGGTCATGACGATGATCGGCGCCTCGTTGCTGTGGATCGGCTGGTTCGGCTTCAACGCCGGCTCGGGTCTCGAAGCCAATGCCTTCGGTGCGCTGGCCTTCATCAACACCCTCGTCGCCACCGCAGCGGCCGGCGCGACCTGGGCGATCATCGAGCAGATCATCCACAAGAAACCCTCGCTCCTGGGCGGCGTTTCGGGTGTCGTCGCCGGTCTGGTCGCGATCACCCCGGCGGCGGGCTTTGCCCACCCCGGCACCGCGATCCTGCTCGGCGCGGTCGCCTCGCTGGTCTGCTTCTTCTTCGTCACCACGGTGAAGAAGAAACTCAAATATGACGACTCGCTCGACGTGTTCGGCATCCACGCGATCGGCGGCATCGTCGGCGCGATCGGCACCGGCTTCGTCGCCAACCCGGCCTGGGGCGGCCAGGGCTGGATCGATTACACCGCGCCCGTCGCCAAGGCCGGCGAATTCGACCTGGCGGGCCAGGTGATGACCCAGATCTGGGCCGTCGGCACCACCGTGCTGTGGACCGGCTTTGTCAGCGCGGTGCTGTTCCTCGGCCTCAAATACACCATCGGCCTGCGCCCGTCGAAGGACGTCGAGCAGGAAGGGCTCGACCTCGCAGAGCATGGCGAGCGCGCCTACAATATGTGACGAGACTGGACACCCGCCGCCGCTCTCTCCTCTTTCAAAAGGCGGCGGGGTCCAACCCAGGTTCCTCCTGCGAACCACTGGCCGGGGCTAGTCCCCGGCCATTTTTTGTCCGGACTGTTCGGCGGGTATCGGGCGATTGCGGACCAAGGCGATCCTCCCCCGTTCCGGGGAGGAACTTTAGGTCGGCTCCCCTCCCCAAAGCCGTCCGCACCCTGTGGCCGCAATGCAACAGCGTCGCGACATTTTGTTACCGGCGATTCACAGCCCATTGCGCAGCGATTGCAAAAAGCGCACTCCTCGCGCCGCAACGACGGGGCAACATAGCCCCGCGTCCCTTGTGAGGAGAACAAACATGCATGCTCGCACGATGCTGCTGGCCGGGCTTTCGACGCTCGCGCTGGCCACCCTTGGCACGCCCGCCTTTGCGCAGGACACCGCCGCCGCCGAGGAAGACGATAGCAATATCATCATCGTCACCGCGACCAAGCGCGACGCCAATCTTCAGGACATTCCCTTTTCGATCAACGCCCAGACCGCCGCCGATATCCAGAAATCGGGCGCCGTGACGCTCGAGGATCTGTCGCGCAACGTCGCCGGCCTGTCGGTCCAGAACCTCGGCCCCGGCCAGAGCCAGGTGTCGGTGCGCGGCGTGTCCGCGGGCCAGGTCGTGCGCGACCAGCCCGGCGTCAAGGAACAGGTCGGCGTCTATCTCGACGAAAGCGTGATCTCGCTCTCGCTCTTCACCCCCGACGTCGATCTTTTCGACCTCAACCGCGTCGAAACGCTGCGCGGGCCGCAGGGCACGTTGTTCGGCTCGGGTTCGGTCGGCGGCACGATCCGCTACATCACCAACCAGCCCAAGCTCGGCGTGACCGAGGGTAGCGTCGAGGCGAACCTCAACCTCGTCGACGGCGACGATATCGGCGGCCATCTGAAGGGCGCGATCAACGTCCCGCTCGGCGACAAGGCAGCGGTACGCGCGGTCGGCTATTACACGCGCTACGGCGGCTTCATCAACGCGGTCGGCCCGGCCGGCGGCGACGACGTCAACAGCGGCGAACGCTATGGCGGGCGCCTCGCGATCACGTTCGAGCCGGTCGACGACGTCACCATCACCCCGCGCATCGTCTATCAGAAGGTGACCGCCGACGGTTTCAACCGCCAGGACATCTACAATCTCTATGGCAACCGTTTCACCACGACGCGGCCGCAAGTCGATTATGACGAGCGCGAGCAATATCTGCTGCTGCGCGAGGGCTTCGAGGACGAGACGCTGATCGCCGACCTGGTGATGAACGCCAAGCTCGATGGGGTGTCGGTCACCTCGGTGACCAGCTACACCAACCGCGACATCCTGGTCAGCCGCGACGCCAGCGCGCTCACCGGTTCGGTGTCGGTCGACCTGGGTTTCCCGACCGCGGGCGTGCTGCTGCCGTCGAACCTGGTCGACACCACCGACCTCAAGACCTTCACCCAGGAAATCCGCCTCGCGTCGGATTATGACAGCGCCTTCCAATGGGTGTTCGGCGGTTTCTATTCGAGCACCGACCGCTTCTATCGCCAGCGCCTGCCCACCCCGGGCTATGACGCGGTGACCGATGCGACGCTGGGCGCGGGCACCTCGGCGGCGGTCGCCAACGGCTTCCCCGCCAATTCGCCGTACAACGCCGACCTGCCCTATAATATCAAGCAGCTCGCGATCTTCGGCGAAGGCACCTATTCGATCACCGACGCCTTCGACGTCACCGTCGGCGGCCGTTATTACGACTTCGTCGAAACGCGCCGCTTCGTCACCGGCGGGCTGTTCGCCAATGGCGACAACCGCCGCGACAAGACGCGCTCGAACGGCATCAGCCCGCGCGTGCTGCTCAGCTACGACGTCGCCGACAATGTCAGCGTCAACGCGCAGGCGTCGAAGGGCTTCCGCCTCGGCGGGGTCAATGATCCGCTCAATCTGCCGCTCTGCTCGCCGTCCGACGCGGCGCTGTTCGGCGGCTTCCAGGATTATGACGACGAGACGCTCTGGAACTATGAAGTCGGCGTGAAGTCGCAGGGCCGCGGCTTTACCTTCAACACCGCCGCCTTCTACAACGACATCAGCAACCTCCAGGTCACGCTCGATGCGGGCAGCTGCTCTTCGCGCATCGTCTTCAACGTCCCCAAGGCGCATTCGATGGGGGTCGAGTTCGAGCTGGGGCTGAACCCCATCGACGGGCTCGACCTGAACCTGTCGGGCAGCCTGATCGAGGCCGAATTCGACACCACCCTGCCCGGCGCGCTGACCGCCGCGACGGGGATTCGCGACGGCAACCGCCTGCCATCGGTGCCGAAGTTCCAGCTGTCGGCATCGGGCAGCTATGAATTCCCCGTCTCGGACGGGGCCTCGGCTTATCTCGCCGCCTCGTTCCAGCATGTCGGCACCCGCTATACGCAGCCGGCGGACCAGGAGAATAATCCGCGCACCTTCGTCCACGGCCTGCCCTTCGGCGGCGCCCCGGCGAATGCCGCGACGACGGTCAACCTGCAGTTGCCCGATTATCAGCTGGTCAATCTCAGCGCCGGGGTCGATTTCGACGGCGGCCTGTCGCTGAGCGTCTATGTCAACAACCTGCTCGACGAAAATGCCCTGCTCTCGTTCGACCGCGAACGCGGCGGGCGGGCGCGCCTCGGCTATACCGTCGGCCAGCCGCGCACCTTCGGCATCACCGCGCGGCAGAGCTTCTGAAGGACCTCGAAGGCGGGTTTCCCGGGCCGGAAACCCGCCTTCGCACCTGCACAATAAATAGGCAGCGGTGATGCAAATTTAGGCCTTTTCAGGATGACATTAATATGGCATTCAACCATCAAGAGTTTCAGGAGGGGAGAGCCTGAAAGGCTGGGCCGGGACGCAAGTCCCGGCCCTCTTTTTTTGTGCGCAGCATAAGCTCGGCCAAAATGCCCTCGATTTTCCCCCGATTTCCGCCGATAGCGCAGCGTCGCGAAAGCACGCCAGCCGCCGTCCGCCCGCGGCGCCGAATCGCTGACCGTCAGCGTGCCGCCCTTGCCCAGCGCATAGGTCGAGCGCCCGATCGCGACATCGGCGCTGCCCCAATGGGTCCACCATTGCCCGACCCTCGACGCCGCCCGCGATCGCGCGCTGGCGGCCATGGCCGTCGGCCCCTGGCCCGCCGAGCCGGCCCTTGGTGTCGAAGGCGTAAGCGGCATCGGCCGAATGAGCCGCCGGCGGTTCGCCGGCGATCGTCAGCCGCGGCGGGGCTGGCGGGCGCGGCCAGCGCGGCCGCCACCCACCGGAGCGGCGTCATGCCGCCATCTCGGACTGCGAGAACATGAAGGCGTTGCCGTCGGGATCGTAGAAGGTGAGCAGCTTCACCAATCCCGGGATGTGCCGGATGGCGCAGGCATGGGCTGGTGATGCGCGAGGTGATCGATACAAGGCCGCCGAGCAGCCTGTACGGGCTGACGGGGAGCGGGCGCGTGCCGGCGGCGGCATGCGCTACCTGATTCCCCTCCCTGAAAGGGAGGGGTCCGGGGTGGGTAGCCGCAGGCGTTCTTCCTTTCTCGCAATGTGGGCGGCGAGGCTGCGCCTCGCGACCCACCCCCGGCCCCTCCCTTTCAGGGAGGGGAGGTCAGGCCAAAGCCGCCTTCACGAAATCCGCCGCGCGCTCGCCGATCATGATGCTCGGCGCGTTCGTATTCCCCGACACCAGCCGCGGCATGATGCTCGCGTCGGCGACCCACAGCCCTTCGATGCCGTTCGCCTTCAGCGTCGGATCGACAACCGCCGCCGCATCGCTGCCCATGCGGCACGTGCCCACCGGATGATAGACGGTGTCGGCGCGCGACCGGATCAGCGCGTCGAGCGCCGAATCGTCCTCCAGATCGACCGGATGCCGATCGACCCCGGCATAATCCGACAGCGGCGGCGCGGCGGCGATGCGGTGCATCATCCGCACGCCTGCCCTCAATGTCGCGATGTCGCGGTCGTCGGTCAGGAAGCCCGGATCAATGGCGGGCGCCGCCGCCGCGTCGGCCGACGCCAGCCGCACCGACCCGCGGCTCTCGGGCCGCAGCACGCAAGCGTGGCACGAAAAGCCATGGCCCTTCACCTTGGTCCGCCCATGATCCTCGAGCATCGCGGGCACGAAATGATATTGGATGTCGGGCGCGGGCAGGTCCGGGTGCGATTTCCAGAAGCCCCCCGCCTCGGCGAAACAGGTGGTCATGATGCCGCTACGCTTGAAGCGATGTTCGATGATCGCCTTGACCATCCGCCAGGTCCCGCCGGGGCTGTCGCCGAACGGATCGGTCGAGCGCGTCTCCCAGCTCGACACATAGTCGATATGATCCTGCAAATCGGTGCCCACCGCGGCGCGATCGGCGATGACGTCGATGCCCTGCTCCTTGAGATGGTCGCCCGGACCGATCCCCGACAGCATCAATATCTGGGGCGAGCCGAACGCCCCCGCCGACAGGATCACCGCGCCGCGCGCGCGCAGCGTCTCGCGCCGCCCGCCGCGCCGGATGACGACCCCGGTCGCGCGTCCGTCCTCGACCAATATCTTCTCGACCAGCGCCTTCGTCCGCACTGTGAAATTGGCGCGCTCGCGCAAGGGTTCGACATAGGCACGCGCCGCCGACCAGCGCTCCCCGGCCTTCTGCGTCGTCTGATAGAGGCCGAAGCCTTCCTGCTGCACCCCGTTGAAATCGGGCGTGCGCGGCAGTTGCAGCGCCGCCGCGCTTTCGAGGAAGCGCCGGCTCGTCACATTGGGCCAGCGCTGGTCCATGACGTTGAGCGGCCCGTCGGCGCCGTGATAGTCGTCGGCGCCGCGCTCATTGCCCTCGCTGCGCTTGAAGAAGGGCAGCACATCGGCATAGCTCCACCCCGTAGCCCCCAGCGCCGCCCATTGGTCGTAATCGAACTGGTGGCCGCGAATATAGACCATCGCGTTGATCGCGCTCGACCCGCCCAGCCCGCGCCCGCGCGGCTGGTATCCGATGCGCCCGTTCAGCCCCGTTTGCGGCAGCGTATCATATTGATAGTTCGACGCCTTTGGGATGAAGGGCATGAAACCCGGGGTCTTCACGCGGGCAATATCGTTCGTCCCACCCGCCTCGACGAGGCACACCGTCCGCGTGCCATCCTCGGCCAGCCGACCCGCCGCCGCGCTCCCCGCGCTGCCGCCGCCGATGACGATGATGTCGAACTGATCCATAAGCCGCTCCCCACGCCACCCGGGCGGTGGTCATATGGGTGCTTACATGAATGTCATTAGGGGGCGTGGCAAGAGAAACACGTCGCCCCCGCGAAGGCGGGGGCCGCTTTCGGCCGCAGCCTGCACCGCTGCGTAAACCGGGGGGGCCCCGCCTATGCGGGGGCGACGATTCTTACTCCGCCGGTTCCTCCACCGGCCGCCCCGCGGCCCAGCGCTCCTTGATCGTCGCGCTCGTCGCGCGGCTGCCGTCGTGACTCCAGCCGGGCTCGCGCCAGATATAGGACAGCTTGTGCCGCCACGGCGCGTACCAGACGTCCTTGGCGATCCCCACCCATTCGTGGACCGCGGCCCAGAGGATGTTGAAGCTGCCGAGCTGCTTGACGATGCCGTAGCGCACCGGCTCGTCGTCGCGCTCGGCCACGAAGCTGCCGAACATCTTGTCCCAGATGATGAACACGCCGGCATAATTGGCGTCCAGATAGCGCGGATTCACGCCGTGGTGGACGCGGTGGTGCGACGGGGTGTTCATCACCGCCTCGAACCAGCGCGGCAGGCGCCGAATCGCCTCGGTATGGATCCAGAACTGGTAGATCAGGTTCAGCCCCGCACAGAAGAACACCATCGCGGGCGGAAAGCCGATCAGGAACAAAGGCAGGCGGAAGAGGAAGGTCAGGCTGAAGAAGCCGGTCCAGGTCTGCCGCAGCGCGGTCGAGAGGTTATAATGCTGGCTGCTGTGGTGGATGACATGGCTCGCCCAGAACCAGCGCACGCGGTGGGCGCTCCGGTGGAAGGCGTAATAGGCCAGATCGTCGAGGAAGAAGCAGAGGATCCACGCCCACCACCAGCTCGCGAAATCGAGGCCGATGTCGAACAGCCGGTATTGATAGACCCACACCGACATGCCCACGACCGCCGCGCCGACCAGCGCGCCCGCGACCTGGCTCACCGTGCCGAGCATCAGCGAGGTCAGCGTATCGCGCGCCTCGAAGCGGCTCTTGTCGGCACGCAGCGAATAGACCATCTCGGCGAGCAGCAGCAGGATGAACGCCGGCACCGCATAGACGACGGGATCGGGAAGCTTATCCATGGGTCTTTTCTCCTTCCGACGAAGGGGAACCGGCACCGGCCCGCTCCCCCACCCGGCCTCCCACAGAGTATCCTGAAATGGGAGG
>JAEULK010000006.1 GCA_016793775.1 Sphingopyxis sp.
GCCGCCCTATACTCCCGGTTGTGTCGCGCGAAGTCGAGACCCGTTGAGAGCGCTCGCCTGCGGGGGTGTCTCGACTTCTCTCGACACGAACGGAAAGAGGAGGCGGTTTGCAAATCGCCTCCGACCCCGCCTCAACCCACGTCCGCTTCCGCCTCGGCAAACAGCGCCGCAATCTTCGGCACCACCGCATGCGCGGTCATCTCCAGTTGCAGCGGCGTCACCGACACCTTGTTGTCCAGCACCGCATGCAGGTCGTTGCCGTCATCGTCGCCGCCTTCGGGAAAGCCGATCTTGATCCAATAATAGGGCACGTGCCGTTCGTCGACGCGGCGCACCGGGCGGAAACAGCCCGAGGGACGCTGGCCCTGCGTCGTCGCGCGGATGCCGGTGACCTCGCCGACCGGGCAATTGGGGAAGTTGACGTTGACGAACAGGCCCGGCGTCCAGTCAAGTTTCAGCAACTGCCGGATCACGATCGGCGCATATTTGCGTGCGGTGTCCCAGTGGATTTCGCTCTGGTAGCGGATGATCTGGCTGAGCGCGATCGCCGGAATACCCAGCACCGCACCCTCCATCGCCGCCGACGCGGTGCCCGAATAAGTGATGTCCTCGGCCAGGTTCGGCCCGCGGTTGACCCCCGACAGGATCAGGTCGGGTTTCTTGTCGGTCATATATTCGTAAATGCCGAGCAGTGCGCAGTCGGTCGGGGTGCCGCGCACCGCCCAATGGCGCTCGTCGCGCTGGATGACGCGCACGGGGTGGCTGATCGACATCGAATGGCCCGCGCCCGATCGCTCCTCATCGGGCGCGACGACCCAGACGTCGTCGCTGAACTGGCGCGCGATCTCTTCGAGCAGCACGATTCCCGGCGCGTCGATCCCGTCGTCGTTGACCACCAATATGCGCGGGTTAGCCGGCAGGCCCATCTCGTCATCCTTCCCATAAGCTGCTTGTATGGGCTTCATAGCGGCAGATAGCTTCATTGGTCAATATCGTCGGACGATTTTGCCCAAAGCTTGTTGACATTCGACGCGCCATCGTCCACCTGACGAGGCATAAAAGACGATGAAAAATGCTTAGGGGAAGAGGTTTGGCCAGGCTGCCTATCGACGATGCGCTCTATGTGAAGCCGCCGGCCTCGCCGCTGGTCGAGGCGACGCTGGGGCTGGTACAGGAGCTGGTCCGCAACCGGCTGCGCGACTCGGGCCGCGACTGGAGCGACTTCACCCTGGCGGGCGCCGACGACCTGCTCACCAAGGATGATTTTGCCGCCATCGAGGCGCGATTGCTCGCCAGCGGGCACCGTTTCGACTGGTCGGCGAGCATCTCGGTCGCCGAGCGGCCCGAGGCCTATAAATCGGCGGGCGACGACGCCGCCACCGACGCCGGCTTCGCGCACCCCGATGCGCCGAGCGCCGATGCCGACGAACAGGGCCGGGCGCTGCGCGGGGTCGGCGACAATGTCGTCCAGCATGCACAGGACCGGCGCGGCACCGCGCGCTACATCCGCTCGAACGAGCGCGTACTCGCCTACCTCACCGACGGCGTGCCGCCGGGCACGATCGCGGTGATCGACGACAGCGGCGGCACGCTGACCGCGCCGATCATCGAACAATTCGCGGGCGTCATCTGCGCCGGCGGCACGGTGCGCTCGCACCTCGGCATCCTGACCCGCGAATATAATATCCCTTGTCTGATGAACGCCAAGATCAGCGGCATCCGCGAAGGCGACACGGTGGTGATCGAGGCGAGCGCGCCAGCGAAAACGACCGAAGATTATCAGGAAGGCGTCGAGCGCGTCGGCCGTGTCTGGTTGCTGGCGGGAGAGGGCGCATGAACGACCGCGACCTTGCGCTGCACGGCGCCGCGATCAAGCGCCATGCCCCCGCGAAAGCCATCGGCGAACTCGTCGGGCTGACGGAGGAGCGGGCGACCGCGCTGCTCGCCGAAGCGGTCGCGACCGGCCGCGCGATCGAGGCGAAGGGCGCTTTTGCGCTCTCTCCGCTCGCGGGGGTCGCCCTGCAATCGCGCTATGGCCTGCATTTCCAGCATCTGCGGGGCGACGCCGCCTTCCGCACCGCCTATGACGGCTTCGAGCGGATCAACCGGACGCTGAAACAGATCATCACCGACTGGCAGACGCTCGATGTCGGCGGCCAGAAGGTCGCCAACGACCACCGCGACAAGGACTATGACGCGAAGATCGTCGACCGGCTGGGCGCGCTGCACGAGCAGGCCGAACCGATCCTTGCCGGACTGGCGAGGGGATTGCCACGGCTGAAAATCTATGGCGACAAATTGCTTGCCGCATTGGAAGCCGCCGAGGATGGCGACGTCGAATGGGTCAGCGACATCCGCCGCGACTCCTATCACACCGTCTGGTTCGAACTGCACGAGGAACTGCTGCGGATCATGGGGACGGAGCGCGACGAATGAGCGGCTGGACGATCCGGCTCGACGGCTCGACGCTGCCGACCAAGGAAGCGGCGGGGGGCAAGGCCTGGTCGATCGCGCGGATGCGCGGGCTGGGCCTGCCGGTGCCGCCGGCCTTCGTGATCGGCACGAAGGCGTGCCTCGCCTATCTCGACAGTGGCGATTTCCCGGCCGGGCTGGTGGAGGAGATCGACGCCGGGCTGGCGTGGCTCGAAGGCGAGACCGAGCGCGGTTTCGGCGCCGGCGACAAGCGGCTTTTGCTCTCGGTGCGGTCGGGCGCGGCGATCTCGATGCCCGGCATGATGGACACGGTGCTGAACCTCGGCATCGACGATGACGGCGAAGGCGCGCTCGCGGCCGAGACCGGCTTGCCCGAATTCGCCCGCGATACGCACCGGCGCTTCCTCGAACTTTATGCGTCGATCGTCCTGAAGGCACCGGTCGAACTCGCAGCCGATAGCGAACCTGCCGCGTGGCGCGGCGCGGTCGAGGCGGCGGGCGGCGCGGTGCCCGCCAATGTCCGCGATCAGTTGCTCGCGACGGTACGCGCGGTGTTCGAAAGCTGGAACACGCGCCGCGCGCGACGCTACCGCGAGCATAACAATATCCCGCACGACCTCGGGACCGCAGTGACGGTTCAGGCGATGGTGTTCGGCAATCTCGACGCGCGCAGCGGCACCGGCGTGCTGTTCAGCCGCAATCCGCTCACCGGTGAAAACCTCCCCTATGGCGAATATCTGCCGCGCGCGCAGGGCGAGGATGTCGTATCGGGCAAATTCACCCCGCTGCCGCTGGCAGCCATGGCGACCGCCGAGCCCGAAGCGCATGCGGCGCTGCTCGCCGCGAGCGACCGGCTCGAACGCGAGCATGGCGATGTGCAGGACATCGAATTCACCGTACAGTCGGGACAGCTCTATCTGCTGCAATCGCGCGCCGCGAAACGCGCACCGGCGGCGGCGGTGCGCTTCGCGGTCGACATGGTGGCCGAGGGGCGCATCGATCCCGCGACCGCGCTGTCGCGCGTCAGCGCCGAACAGGTGCGCACCTTGCTGTTGCCGCGCCTGAAGGACGGCGCGACCGATGGCGCGACGGTGCTCGCGGCGGGTGAGGGCGCCTGTCCGGGCGCCGCGACCGGCGTTCTGGTCGCCGACGCCGACGAGGCCGAGCGCCGCGCGACGGCGGGCGAGGATGTGATTCTGGTCCGCAAGACCACCAGCCCCGACGATGTCCATGGCATGATCGCCGCGCGCGCCGTGATTACCGAACAGGGCGGATCGACCTCACACGCCGCGGTCGTCAGCCGCGCGCTCGGTCGGCCGTGCGTCGTCGGTGTCGGCGACGGCGCTGTCGCGCAATCGGGAACGGTAGTGACCGTCGATGGCGGCGCGGGCCTGGTTTATGCGGGGACGCTGGCCACCGAGGCGCCGCGCGAGCAGGGCGATGCGCAGCTGGTCCAGCTGATCGCCTGGGCGCGCGCGGCGAGTCCGGTGGCGGTGGTCGATTTCGGCGACGGGCCCGACGGGTTCGACATCGACCGGGCGCTCGCGGCCGGCGATGCCGAAGGTCTCGGCGCGGCGATCGGCGGCGCGACTGTCGTGCGCGGACATGCGCTGGCGCAGGACGATATCGCGCGCATCGCCCGCCAGGCAGGGGCGACGACCATCGTCACCGAACCCGTCCTGCCGGTGCTGCTGACGATGATCGGAGACGCGGCATGAGTTCGACGATCGAGGAAGTCCGCGCGCTGCTCGCCGGCTTCGTGCAGTCCCCCTGGCGCGACCTGCATTTTCGCTCGGGCGGTTGGTCCCTGTTCATGGCAAAGGCGGACGGCGGCCCCAATCCGATGCTGGCCCGCGCCGGCGCGGCGGTCGCCGCCGTGGCGGCGGCGCTGCGCGAAATAACCGCGCCGCATCTCGGCATCTTCTCGGCGCGGGTCGCCGTGGGGGCGATGGTCGAGGCCGGGACGGTGATCGGGCAGGTGGACAAGCTCGGCGAGGCGACCGACGTGGTCAGCGAAACCGCCGGTCGGGTCGCCGAGGTGCTGCTTCAGGATGGCGATCTGGCCGAATATGGCGCGCCGTTGGTACGGATGGAAAGCGCCTAGATGATCGCTCTCAATTCCGTTTGTGTCGAGCGAAGGCGAGACACGTAAGCGCTGCCCCAACGTGTCTCGACTTCGCTCGATACAAACGGGAGAGTGGGCGGGGTGAAAGGCTTGACGGCGAAGCCTATTAACCCGCCGCCATCGCGCGTTTCTCCAGCAGCGCCACATAAGCGGGCAGCACCCCGGCAAAAGCCTGAAACCGCGGGTCGGCAATCCGCCCGCTGTTGAACAGATATGCGCCGACCGAGATGATCGCCGCCACCTTCGCCTGCCCCAGCACCGCGTAGCGCGCGACATCGACCGCGGTGCGGCCGGTGCCCTTTTCCCACTCGGCGATCATCCGCTCGGTCGACCACCAGCCCGGCAGGCCGAACCCCGCATCGGCGAGCGACGCCTCGCCCTGATCGTGGAACATCAGCACATAGCCGAGGTCGAGCAAAGGCTCCGAAATCTGCGCCATTTCCCAGTCGAGCAGCGCGGTCAGTCGCCCCTCGTGCCACAGGCAATTGCCATGTTTGGGGTCGCCATGCACCGGCGTCGCCGGGCCGCTGGTCGCGGGGGGACGCTTCGCCAGATCCTCGAGGATCTCGACCAGCACCGGCATCGACTCCGCGCCGCGCGCGACGTCGAGCCAATGCTGCGCTTCCTGCCGCACCGTCCGCTCGCCCGGCGGCATCGCCCCGACCGGCATATTGTGCAGCGCGATCAGCGCGTCGAACCATTGGCGGCAGACGCGGTCGGCGCCTGCGTCGGGATCGGCGGCCAGCCAGTCGGGCACCGCATATTCGAACGCCTCGCCGGGCACCTGTCCCATCAGGAAAAATTCGTCGCCGAGCACCGCGGGATCGGTGCACAGCTCAAGAACCGGCGGCAATGGAACCCCCGGCGCCGCCCCCGCGACCGCCGACAGCACCGCATGCTGACGCGCCATGTCATAGGGCGGCAGCAAGCCCTCCTCCGACGGCGGCATCCGCAGAACCTCGCCGATGCCGTCGACGAGATAGGTCTCGTTCGAATGCCCCGCCGACAGCGTGGTCACCCCGGTGATGTCGGCCCCGCGCGGCAGATAGGTGCGCAGGCCGGCGGCGAGCTTGTCGGTGTCGCGCGCCACCGGATCAGACCAGCGAGTTCGCGGCGGTCAGGCCCATGTCGGGATGCTCGCCGTGGATGATCGTTTCCATGATGCCATAACCGACCGCATCGCCCTCGGTGACCTTGATCGGGCAGTCGCGCAGCTGGCGAATGCGCTTCAGCGTCTCGACGTCCATCGTGTCGCCGAAATATTCGCCCTCGATCGTCAGCGGGCCGTGCCAGCTGCCATGCTTGCGCCCGTCGAAACCGAGATAGAGGCCGGGGCCGAGGTGGACGCCCGAGGTGCCGACGACTTCGACCTCGACGCTGTGGGTGCCGCCCTGCAGCATGTCGAAATGGACGGTGCCGCCGAGCAGGCGCCGGGTCTTGTCGTCGAAGCGCATCTCGGGCCGCACGCGCGCGACCTTTTCCTGCGTGCCGTCGGGCAGGTTGCGATAGCCCGACGAGTAGAAGATGTGGCCCTGCTTCGACATATAATAGAAATGATAGCTCGTCCGCTCGCCGCTCGGGCTTTCGAGCATGAACGGGCTCCAGATCAGCACGAACTCGCCCTCGCCGAACTTTACGTCGCCGAAATCGGAGGAGGGGCGGACGTCGGCATTGTGCGCGCCGACGTCGAGCCGCGTGCCCCAGCTATGGTCGCGATATTCGGTCCATTCCTCGGGCTTGATCTCGAAACGTTCGCCCTCGATCTCGACCCAGCCCGACGGCACCCCGATCTGGTGATAGCGCACGACGTCGGAGCCGACGCGAAAGCCGTCGCGCTCGCGCTGCTTGTGGCGATCCTCGAAGAAGGGCGGCATTTCGGCGGTGAAGACGATGTCGTAACTGATCGGCTGCGCGTCGTTCTTGGCGAGCGCGTAGCGCACCTTCTTCAAGGGCTCGATGATCTCATAGGTCAGCGGGCCGACCTGGGTGATCGCGGGGTCGTCGCGCAGTTCGCGGTTGGCGCGCACCGTCCATTGTTCGCTGCCGCGCGACACCGCCGCCCAGCCGTCGAGCACGCCGCGGTTGTGATAGCGGCCGAGTCCGAAATCGATCCCCATCGTCCCGTCCTTGCGCACGATCGCCGACCAGATCTTCTCGGTCCAGCTCTGCTCCGACGTCGACACGGTCGAAAAGGTGTCGACGATCTGGTGGTTCAGCACTTCGTCGAGCGCGGTGATCATCCCGATGTCGCTCATCGCGTTGCGGACATAGGGGGTGTTGGGATTGTAACCGGACATTCTCGCGCTCTCCTGGGTGGTTAGGCTGCGGCCAGCTCGCTGACCTGCAATATGGGGGTGACATCGGTATAATTGGGAATGTCGGCGAACAGCGCGTCGCCTGCGGCGGCGATCCCCGCGTCGAAGGCGGCGCGCGAGGTGAAATGCATCTCGCTGACCGCCCAATAGGGCGGTGGCGATCCGTCGAGCGCCGCGGTGCCGATGGTGGTGCGAATCGCCTCCAGGCCATGCGACGCCAGCAACGCGCGCGCGGTTTCGGCGTGCGACGTCAGATAATAGGCGGCGTCGAAGCGGCTGCCCGGATCGTTCGGATAAATGGCTGTGATGCACAGCATGCCAGACCTCTCCCGCGGCGCGCGATTCGTCGCGGCTCGTTAAGGAGGGGCTAAACGTGTCGGACGATTTCGTCCAGTGATTTTAACGGACGCAATAGAGGTGCCGGGACGGTCGCTCTTTCAAAAAGCCTAGATTTCCAGGGATGGAAAGGCGTGCGGCGGCAATTCGTGGATCGTTTTTCGTGTGCCGTCGAAGTGTTTTTTTACCGCTTTGTCCGCCGAAACGGGATCGTTTTCGACGATCGCCTTGGTGATCTTGGCATAGCCCGAGGCGTGCAGCATGCGCTGGCGTTCGGTCTGGATCGTCTCGACCTGGGCGCGGAACAGGTCGGTGCGGCTCAGCGGCATCGCGCGCGCCAGTTCCATATTGCCGCCGATGTCGATCATCGCGTCATAGAATTGCCGCCGCCGGTCGAGATAGAGGCCGCGGTTGCGCTCCCTGGTCGCGGCGTCGATGTTCGCCGCCGCGACCTGCATGCGCTTGCGCTGCGCGTCGGTGCCGCAATTCTCCGCCGCGAGGCGGGCGCCGAGCCGTGCCAGCGGTTCGAGCGTGTCGAGCAGGTCGAGCACCGATTTGCGGTCGAGCGTGCTGATATAGGCGCCGCGAAAGCGATTGAGCGTGACGATTCCGGCGGCGGCGAGATGCTTCAGCGCCTCGCGCAACGATCCGCGGCTGATGCCGAGCCTGCGCGTCAGATCGGGCTCCAGAAGATGCTGACCGGGCACGAAGGCGCCGGCACGGATGCCCTGCAATATCGTTTCCGAAACCCGGTCGGCCGCGCTGGCGACCGTTCCGTCGGCCGCCGTCTTGCCATCGTCCAATTCGTTCGCAGCCGCGCTTTTCCGCGCCGTTTTCATGCTTGTCGCCATCTTGGTTCCTGCCCCAAACTTCCCCTCATGTAACCCAAGTCGCCCCGGTCGTCCATCGTCTGTCGCGAAAGCGTCAAACACTGTCATCACACGAAATCGTCGAACGATATTGACGGATGTCCGTCAATATGAAATGAAGATGTTCGGCGGGGCCAACCTCGCCGGAAAGCGGACTTGCGAAAAGGCGAGCCGCATTGGGAGGAGAGGACCGATGGTTTCCAAGCGTGTCGCTATTTCGATTGGCTGTTCCGTTTTGGCGCTGGGTGCCGCGGCTGCCCCGGCCCAGGCGCAGGATGGCGCGGTCCCCATGACGAGCGGTTATGACGATAACGAGATCATCGTCACCGCGAACAAGCGCGAAGAGTCGATCAACCGCGTCGGCCTGACGATCAAGGCGGTCGGCGAGGCCGATCTGCGTGAACGCCAGATCACTTCCGCTGCCGACATCGCGCAGGCGGTACCGGGCCTCAGCTACACCAACAGCGCCAATAATACTCCCGTCTTCACGCTGCGCGGCGTCGGCTTCTACGATACCTCGCTCGGCTCCTATCCGACCGCGAGTGTGTATCTCGACCAGGTTCCCTTGCCCTTTCCGGTGCTGACCACGCTCACCGCCTTCGACCTTGAACGCATCGAGGTTCTGAAGGGGCCGCAGGGCACGCTGTTCGGGCAGAATTCTACCGGCGGCGCAATCAACTATATCGCCGCCAAGCCGACCGCCGATCTCGAGGCCGGGGTCGAGGCGAGCTACGGGCGCTTCAACCACTTCATCGGCAATGCCTATATCAGCGGACCTTTGAGCGACACGCTCCGCGCCCGCGTTGCGGTGCGCGGCGCCCGCAGCGGCCCTTGGCAGAAAAGCTACACGCGCGAGGACGAGAATGGCCGGGTGCGCGAACTTGCCGGGCGTTTCCTGCTCGACTGGGAACCCAGCGACGCGATGAGCTTCCAGCTCAACATCAATGGCTGGCAGGACAAAAGCGATCCGCTCGCGGTGCAATATCTGGCCTTCAACGAACAGGCGGTGTCGAACACCCAGATCGTCCGCGACTATCCGCGCTCGCCGCTGACCGCGCGGTCGGCCGACTGGTCGACCGATAATGGCATGTTCATCAACCGCAAATTCGCGCAGGCCTCGCTGCGCGGCGACATCGATCTCGGCGGCGGGCTGACGCTCACCTCGATCTCGGCGTACAGCCGCTTCAACCAGCGCGGCGCGCTCGACCAGGACGGCATGAATTTGCAGGACATCGACCTGCGGGCGTTCGCCGGCCGCATTCGCAGCCTGTCGCAGGAATTGCGGATCGCCAACGATCCGGCGAGCCGTGTGCGCTTCATCGTCGGCGGCAATTACAGCCGCGACAAGGTCTATTATATCGAGAATCTCGTCTACGACGACAGCTCGGCCTTCTATAATTTTGGCATCACGACCAGCGAGAATTACAGCGACCAGAAGATGCGCAACCTGGCCGCCTTCGGGAATGTCGAGTTCGACCTGACCGACCAGCTGACGGTGAAGGGCGGCATCCGCTACACCGACGCGCGGCGCAGCGCGACCATTTGCAACCGCGACGGCGGCGACGGGCTGACCTCGGCGTTGTTCACCTTCTTCACGCGCTTGCTTTCGGGCGATCCCACCCGCCCGGCGCTCGGTCCGACGGATTGCTTCGTGCTCGACGAAAATTTCTTCAACGGCCCCGAATTCACGAGCGAGCTCAACGAGGACAATGTCTCCTGGCGCGCGGGCGTCGATTTCAAGCCGTCGGACGACCTGCTCTTCTACGCCAACGTGTCCAAGGGCTATAAGGCGGGCACCTTCGGCAACATCAACGCCTCGTCGACCGCGCAGTTCAACCCTGCGGTGCAGGAATCGATCCTCAATTACGAGGGCGGCTTCAAGGCGCAATTCGCCGATCGCCGCGCATCGCTGAACGGTGCGGTCTTCTATATGGACTATCGCAACAAGCAGCTCCGCTCGAAACTGATCGACGGCACCTTCGGTATCCTCGACGCGATCATCAACATCCCGAAATCGCATCTGCAGGGCTTCGAGCTCGAATTGCAGGCGCGCCCGACCGACGGGCTGAGCTTCGGCGCTGCGCTGACCTATGTGGACTCAGAGATCGATCGCTATACCGGGGTCAATGCTGGCGGCGTCCGGGCCGATTTCGCGGGAACGCGCGTGCCCTTCACACCGAAATGGCAGGCGGCGACCAACATGCGCGCCGACATTCCTCTCGGCAAGGGGCTCAACCTGTTCGGCGGTGCGCAGCTCACCTATCGCAGCGCCACCAACGCGATCGTCGGCGAAACCCCGCTGTACAAGATCGACGATTATGCGCTGCTCGACCTGCAGGTCGGGATCGAGGAGCCCGATGGCCGCTGGAAAGCGACGCTGTGGGGCAAGAATGTCACCAATACCTATTATTGGACGAACGTCGTCGCCGGGCAGGATACGGTCGTGCGCTACGCCGCCAAACCCGCCACCTATGGAGTAACGCTCGGCTATCGTTTCTAACGCCTCCTCACGGGCGCGAACTGGGGGAGGGCGGCCGCGTTCGCTCTCCCCATTTTCGTGCCGGAACCGAGCGGTTTCTGGACTCGGGCGAAGCGATCATGGTAGGACGAAATCGTTCAAACATGGCTTGGACGGATGCGACGCGGAAAAATCCGCGCGCGGGGAGAGGAGCGAGGAAACATGCTGGTTTCACGCGATATTGCGGCCCGGGCCGATCAGATGATCTTGTCCTGCGGGCTCGACAGCCTGTCGATTTTCTTTTCGTCGCAATCGGCGGGCGCGAACAGCCTGACCTATTTGTTCCACCATGGCGTCTCCGAAGAGGCGCAGCACGCCTATAAGGACGGGCGGGTGTTCGAGGAGGATCCCTTCACCCATGTCATCGACCGCACCGACCGCTGCGGCCGGATGATCCGCTGGGGCGAGGACCGGCTCGACCGCGTCGCCGACCGCGCCACCGAATATCGTCAGTTCATCAACTGCCATTCGGTCGATGTCGTCGGCGCCTGGGTGCAGCAAGTGCTGCCCGAATTCTATCTGTTGATCGGTGCGCATTGCCACCCGACGGGGCATCGCAAGTCCGACGTGGCGCAGGGCCTGCTGGAGCAGGAAAGCGCTGCCATCTCGCAGATGGTGGTCAGCCAGTTGTTCGAGGAAATCTTGGCGGGTGCCGGTGGGCGCGGGACGCTGCAGGCGGCGCTCGCCGACAGCGTGGCGGCGCCCGACGATGCGAGTGCGAAGCTCTCGTCGCGCGAGATGCAGATCGCGCAGCTGATCGGCGCGGGCAAGCAGAACAAGCAGGTCGCCTTCATCGCCGGCATTTCCGAATTCACCGTCGAGAATCATCTGCGGCGCATCTATCGCAAGCTCAACGTCCACAATCGCGCCGCGATGACGGCCAAGATTTTTGGTGGTCATTAGGGTCGGCACCTGATTGCAGCGCCGTCGAGGTTTGAAGCAAAATGGCCCAGTGCGAGGAGAGAAGGCGAAGGAATATGTCGATATTTCGAGACTTCTCGACGACGCAATGGGCCATTTTGATCAATATGCCTATCCGGTTAGTGCAGGTTAGCCGAATTTAAGGGTCAGGCCATGACACCGTGAAGCTTACGTCAGGATTGAACTGCCAAGTTTGGAAACGGAGGACATCCATGCCGATCAACATGTCGTGCCAGATGGATGGGATTTCCCATTCATGGGAAAATAGCGGATCGTTATCTCGATGATTGGCCGTTTGCCTACTCGCTGATACGTGACAACGGGGATCGCTCATCTCCCTAAATACAGAATGAGCAACAAAACTAACAATAGTGGTTCCGCTACTCAAGCCTTTAGGAATGCGCAGTTGGGCATTCCAAATTACGCGGCGTCGGGGACAAGCAATGTCGCTGTTCTGAAAACGGAAAAGGTGCGGGACTAAGCGCCGAGCGCGCGCAACTGGCTTTCGATGGCGGCGGCTTCCGCGCGAAAATGAGAGGCCATACCGAGATCACCGCGCTCACTGATTTTATGAGCAGAAACGTGAGGTCCAAAGCCCGGATCATCACTGATGGCTGGCAGGGCTACAACGGCCTCAAGGACGCTGGTTATCAGCACAACCCCGTTGTGGCTTCCGGTGAGGCTGCTGGTGAGCATCTGCCGATCGTCCACATCATGTTTTCGAATTTGAAAGCATGGCTTAACGGCACCCATCACGGCGTGTCGAAGAAGCATCTCCACCGCTATCTGCGGGAGTGGAATTACCGCTTCAATCGCCGCAACGGCCCCGTCGCGGAGTTTGTGTTGAATCGTCTGGCAAACAATCGAACTGTGACTTACGCTGCCCTCACCGGATAAGGGAGAGATCATATGGCGAGAATAGTAACGCGCATCTCACATGACGAGCAGGTAAATCCCGATATCTGGGTTCTCAGCATCGAAGATACTGATGCCGCAGATCGTCAGCCGATAGCGCTGCTGCCATGCACGAGTGAGGCACAGGCCGAACTATTCGAGCATCAACTTGCTAAGGTGTTTCGTTACCTTGGGGCATAAGTATGGCCTGCTGCCGGTTTGATGGACACCGAGATAGGGTGTTTCCACCTATCGGAGGTCCACAATGCAAAGAAGGAAGTTCAGCCGCGAGTTCAAGCTTGAGGCGGTGAGGATGGTCCGCGAACGCGGGGTGACGATCGCCC
>JAEULK010000032.1 GCA_016793775.1 Sphingopyxis sp.
TGGTGATAGGGTGCGATGTCGGGACCGGCGTCCATGGTCAGGAGGCTGAAGGCTTCGCCGACATGGCTGTCGCGCCACACACCGGCCATGCAGAACCAGCGATGGTCCTTCATCGTGAACAGCCACTTGTCGAGCCGCTTCTGCGCGGGGTCGGTGGGATCGGTGAACTCATAGAAACCGTCGCAGAGGACGAGGCATCGCTGCATGCCGAGATCGCGGCGCTCGGAGCGCACATTATAGACCGGTTTTCCGCCCTGTCCGGGCCAGCTCCAGCGCCGGTTGACGAGCGATCCAGCGGCTGCGCCGTCGCTGCTCTTCACGATCGGCGCGGTATCGGTGATGCGGACATCCTCGCGCGCCGGCACGTTCGGTGCGCCCTCGGGCATATCGATCTCGATCTGGATGTTGTCGAAGTCCTCGGCGATCGACGCGATGTCTACCTCGAGCCGATAATCATTGCACATGCGCGTCGGTCCCCTCGCCCTTGCGACTCAACATCGTTCCCACTATGTTCCACATATGGGTATCGCGCCAACCCCTTTCGATCTCGACGCCCCGAGCGGAGGCGTGCAAGCGCTCGTCCGGCGCAATCCCGACAATATGACCGAGATCGAAATGGTCAAAGCGGTTTGGGGTTCCGACCCGCGGTTTAGCGACGGGATCAATTATCGTTTCGTGCGCGCCGAGGGCCGCGCCTTCCCGGTGCGTCGCTGCCTGATCCCGGCGTCCGAGTTCCGCATGGGAACCGGCGACCACCGCTACCGGGTGACGCTCGACAGCGGCAATTTCTTCTATCTCGCCGCGGTGTGGGACCCGCCACTTGCCGATTGGCCGCTGTGCTACCGCATCCTCACCATCCCGGCAGGCGCCGATGTCATTCCTTATCAGTCGCGCCACGGCGTGATCATCCAGCGGCGCGACGCGAACCATTGGCTCGACGGCAGCCTGCCGAACGAGGTGCTGTTCGAGGAACCACCGCGTCACACGCTGTTCGTTGAGCCTTTGCGCAAACAGGCGGAGCTTCCGCTCTAGATCATGATGTCGCCGGCCCGAAGGGCCCCAACAAACGCACTCTTGGCGAGCCCGCAGCGGGGCGGCGTGCGATGCGCGCCCGTGCCTAGCCGCCTCCCCGCAAGGATATCGAGCCGAGTGTGCCGCGCGGCCAAAACAAAAGTGCGACCCCTGGCCGAGCCTGCGAGGC
>JAEULK010000044.1 GCA_016793775.1 Sphingopyxis sp.
CGTCGGCAGCCTGGAAGAGGGGAAGGGCGGCAGGTCCCAAGCCCTTCACCTCCCATAACCCTTCCCGGCGCGAGCTTCCGAGCGAGGCGAAGCCGTCCGCATCGCCGATCCGGTCGAGCGCTCCGCGCCCGACGCGTGCGCGGCCCTGGATTTCCTCGGCGCTGCTATAGGGTACGCCGGCACGGGCCGCGGCGACCGCGGCGCCATCCTCATTGGCGAGACCGCGGACCATGCGCAGGCCCAGGCGCACCGCGTGATATTTACCGTTGGCCGTTTCTTCGAGCGTACAATCCCAGCGGCTGTGATTGACATCGATGGGCCTGATCTCGACACCATGATTGCGGGCATCGCGGACGATCTGCGCGGGCGCGTAAAAGCCCATCGGCTGGGCGTTGAGCAGCGCGGCGCAGAATGCGTCGGGATGATGGCATTTCATCCAGGACGAAGCATAGGCGATGAGCGCGAAGCTCGCGGCGTGGCTCTCGGGAAATCCGTAGGAGCCGAAGCCCTCGATCTGCTTGAAGGTTTTTTCGGCAAACTCGCGGTCGTAGCCGCGGCCGACCATGCCATCGATCAGCTTGTCGCGGAAATGGCTGACCCCGCCGGTGAGCTTGAAGGTCGCCATCGCACGGCGGAGGAGATCGGCCTCGCTCGGCGTGAAGCCGGCGCATTCGATCGCGACGCGCATCGCCTGCTCCTGAAAGAGCGGGACGCCCAGCGTCTTCTCAAGCACGCGCCGTAGCTCAGGCGTGGGATACGTGACCTCCTCCTGTCCGTTTCGGCGGCGGCGATAGGGATGGACCATGTCGCCCTGGATCGGGCCCGGCCGGACGATCGCGACCTGAATGACGAGATCGTAGAAGGTGCGCGGCGCCATAAGCGGGATCGATGCCATCTGCGCGCGGCTCTCGATCTGGAATACGCCGAGCGTGTCGGCCTTGCGGATCATCGCGTAGGTCGCGGGATCTTCCGCGGGAATGGTGGAAAGATCGTGCTTCAGTCCCTTGTGATCCTGCAGGAATTCGAACGCGCGGCGCATACAGCTCAGCATCCCCAAAGCAAGGATGTCGACTTTCATGAAACCGAGGGCGTCGATGTCGTCCTTGTCCCATTCGATGACCTGCCGGTCTTCCATCGCGGCGGGCTCGATCGGCACGAGTTCGTCGAGCCGGTCGCGCGTCAGCACGAAGCCGCCGGGGTGCTGCGACAGGTGGCGGGGCGTGTTGATGAGCGTGCGCGCGAGTTCGAGCGTCAGCGCGAGGCGCTTGTCGCCGAGATCGAGGTTCAGCGCTTCGGCATGTTTTTCCTCGACGCCTTCGCGGCTATAGCCCCAGACTGCACCGGCGAGCCCCGCGGTGATGTCTTCGCTAAGCCCGAGCGCCTTGCCGACTTCGCGGACGGCGCCGCGTGAGCGGTAACGCGTGACGACCGCGGTCAGCGCGCTGCGGGTCCGGCCATAGGTCTCGTAGATCCACTGGATGATTTCCTCGCGCCGCTCATGCTCGAAGTCGACGTCGATATCGGGCGGCTCCCGGCGCTCGGCGCTGACGAAACGCTCGAACAGGAGTTCGGACCGCACCGGGTCGATCGAGGTGATACCAAGGACGTAACAGACCGCGCTATTCGCCGCGCTGCCGCGGCCCTGGCAGAGGATCTCGCGGCGGCGGGCTTCGGCGACGATCGAGTGCACCGTCAGGAAATAGGGCGCGTAATCGAGTTCGCCGATCAATCTGAGCTCATGCTCGAGTTGGGTACGGACCTCTGTGCTGACGCCTTCGGGATAGCGGACGGGAGCCTTTTCCCATGTCAGCCGCTCAAGCTCCTCCTGCGGGGTGCGTCCGGGAACCTGGATCTCGTCGGGATATTGATAGCGCAGCTCTTCGAGGCTGAAGGTGCAGCGCTTCGCGAACTCGACCGTGCGTGCGACCGGCGCGCTGTCCTTGAGGTAGCGGCGGAACAGGCTCTCCATCTCGGCCGCCGTCTTGATGTGTCGGTCGGCGAAGCGCTCGCGGCGATCGCCAAGCTCGTCGATCGTGCATTTCTCGCGGATGCAGGTGACGACATCCTGCAGCAGGCGCCGGTCGGGCATATGATAGAGGACGTCGCCGGTGGCGAGCGTCGGCACTTTCGCTTTGGCGGCCAATGCTGCGAGGTTGCGCAGTCTGATCGCGTCGCCGGGGCGGCGCCGGATTGTGAGTGCGAGATAGAGGCGATTGCCGAAAATGCGCCTCGCGCGGGCGATCGCCGCCTCGGCTGCGCCATCGGCGCGGTCGGGAAGCAGGATCGCGAGCAGGCCCTCGTTCCAGTCCTCGAGGTCGGGCCAGTCGAGATGGCAGGCGCCCTTCCCGGCGCGCGTCTTGCCGACGCTCAGCAGCCGGCACATCCGGCCATAGGCCGGTTTGTCGGTTGGATAGACGAGAAGTGCGGTGCCGTCGGCAAGATCGAGGCGCGTGCCGGTCAGCGCGCGGACTCCGGTGACCTTCTCGGCGTCCCACGCGCGCACGATCCCTGCGACGCTGTGCCGGTCTGCGACGCCGAGCGCGGGCAGGCCAAGCATTGCAGCGGCGGTGAAGAGCTCCTCGGGCGAGGAGGCGCCGCGCAGGAAGCTGAAGTGCGTCGTGACTTGTAGCTCGACATAGGCCGGACCTTCATCGGTCATGCGAAAGCAACGCTGTCTGTGGCCGCATTCGCAAGCGAATGCGGTTCGCTACCGGTCGCCTTCTCAAGCGAATGCGGTTCAATGCCGGTCGCATTCTCAAGCGAATGCTCCGTGAATAAACCAGCGCATCGAGCCGGTCGCCGGATTGACCCCGTCGCCGAGGCGGAAGAGCCAGTAACGGCCGCCCGTCTCGGTCTCGACCTGATAATAGTCGCGGACGGTGAGGTGGGTTTCGCCTTCGATCCCGCCGTCGCGCCACCATTCACCCTGCAACCGCTCGGGTCCGTCGCCCTGCGTGACGCGGTAGCGTTTGCGTCGCCAGATGAAGAGGCGCGGGGCATCATCGGGAAGCAAGGCGACGACGTCGACCGGTTCGGGCCGCGCGAGCATGCGCGATGGCCGCGGCCATTCGCTCCAGCTCTCGCCCGTCTCGGGCGCGAGCGCGGGGAGGGCAGCGACCGAGCGCTCGGGCATCGCGCTCGGTCGCGGCGCCGCGCGCTGGAGCGCGCGCTGCCCGAAGCGGTTGGCGAGCGTGTCGACCAGCGCAGGAAGATCGGGTCCGCGCCGTCCGATATTCTCGAGCGCGTCGGCCTGGCTTCCTTGCTGCCGCTCGGCGAGCGCGGCGACGAGCGTCATCGCCTCGATCCCGAGACCGGGGTCGACACTCTCGATCCGCGCGGCGAGCAGCTTCGCGAGATGCCTGGGATCGCGCGACGGCGAGGCGGTTCCGATACGGATGGCTTGGGTTTGCCCATCGACGCGGTGGAAATAGCAGTCGAGGCGCCGCGCGCCCGTTCCCGCGCGGTTGAGCTGGCCCGCGATGTCGTGCGCAAGGTCGCCGATCACCTGCGCCAAGGCGTCCGCCGTCGCGAGCGGCTCCATGAAGCCGCGCCTCGCCTGCGGCAGCTCTTCCGGGAAGAGCGGTTCGATCGGCTCTGGCAGCGTGCCGAGTGCCTGGTCGAGCCGGCGATGCAGTTCGCGCCCGAACCGTTTCGCGAGCGGACCGCGTGGGCTCCCGATCAGTTGCTCGATCCGTTCGAAACCCAATTTGCGCAGGCCTTCGACATCGGCGGACGGCAGGCGGAGCGCTGCGACGGGCAAGAGCGCGATCGCCTTGCGATGCGCGCCGGGCTCGACCGTGACGGGCCGCCCGGCGGGGACATGGCGGGCGGCCGCATGCGCGCAGCCGGCCGTATCCGCGACCGCAATTTGCAGGCTGAGACCGAAGGCCGCGACGCGGCGGTGAAGATCCTTGAGCAAGGCTCGCTCGCTGCTGAAGATGGCGGCGCAGCCCGTGATGTCGAGCCAGAGCCCGTCGGGCGGATCGGGCGCGACAACCGGCGAATAGCGTGCGCCTGCCCAGAGGGCGAGGCGCCGCAGTCCGTCGAGATCGGCCTCGGGTTCCGCGTCGACGACATCGAGCTCGGACGCGAACGCCCGCGCTTTCGTGATCGTCATGCCCGTCTGGATGCCAAGCATCTGCGCCTCACGGCACGTCGCCGCGACGATGCGCCGGCCATGGTCGGGGATCGCGGTGACGAGCGGGCGGGGCGGGGCGCTGCCGTCAGGCTGCAGCTTGCGCATCTTCCTGCGCAGCCGGTCGGTCGACCAGTGCGGCAGGAAGAGCGATACGACCCGTCGCATCGCAGCCCTCCACGATCCAGTTGTGCGGATTGCCGCCGCGCGCACGCTCGAGCGCGACGCGCCAGCGCGCGCGTCCGATCGCGGGGATGCCGAGATCCTCGGTCGGGCTCGCGGTAATGCGCCAGCGGGTCAGGGCGGCACTGCCTTCGGCAGGCTCGCCGGCCTTGCAGGCGCGGCGGAAGATGAAGGCGGGGACGCCCGAGGCTTCAGCGGCGAGCTGCAGCCGCTTCGAAGCGGTGGTGCTGTATTTCTTGACCTCGCCGACGACGCCCGCGAGCCCCGGATGGCGGAGGCACTCCTCCATCGCGAGGAGGACGTTGGTGTCGCTGCCCGCTTCGACATGAATCAGCCGGTCGGGATGCAGACCGGCCATATGGAGCGCGGGGGCAAAGAGATCGCGCCAGCGCAGGCACCAGAAAACCGGTCCATCGCTCCTGGCGAGGATGCCGGCGAGAAAAATCGTGGCGCTCGCATCATCGGCCAGTTCGGGGCTGCCGGCGAGCTCGTGGAGCGCGCCGGTGGCGATTCCCCGCGCCGGAATTCGCGAGTCGAAATCCTCGATACCGAACGGGATGACATCATGACGCGCGCCAACACCTTCTATTTGTGCGATTTTGGCGCGAATTTCTTCAAGAACGGCGGACTGGCGCATAGGTGCGGGTAACTCGGCAAGCTGGTCTTATGTTCCTTCTTTGTTCTCATTGACTGCTGTTCGTCAAGGCGCGCTGCGGCGAAGCGGTATCGTCGCTGTGGATGAAAGACCGGAAAGCGGGGATGGCGGGGCCCCGTCGGCCGATAGCCCAGGGACGTGGGGCATGCTCCCGCCCGGTCTGCGTGGGCATCCAGTTAGTTGTGGCGGAAGGGGCTCCATTCCATATTGGCGGCGGGCGGAATGTCGCGGTGGACGCGTGATCCTCTTGCGGCAGCGGCCCGGCTCGGCGAAGGGCGTGCTGTTCGTCACGATCGAGGACGAGACGGGCATCGCCAACGGCATCCTCTGGCCCGACCGGTTCGACATCTATCAGCGCCAAATCATGTCGGCCTCGATGATCGCGATGCGTGGACGGCTCCAGAAGGAAGGCGAGGTCATTCACATCATCTGCGACCGGATCATCGATCATGATGCGTTGCTGCGCTCGGTCGGGCGCAGCGATCCCTCCATTGCGCCGGGACGCGGGGACGGGGCGCGGAACGGGGGCGGTCCGGACAGCCGCGAGCCCGGCTTGCGTATCCGGAGTCATGATTTCCACTGAGACCCACCCGTCTCCCGTTGCATGGGACCTCTCCCTCATTGGCTGCCTGATTGCGGGGCTCGGCTCGCCTAATGCCGTCAACCCCCGTTGGGGGTTCGCCCTCGCATACGCTCGGTGACGGCGGCTCACGGCCCCTCCTTCTGGCGCCATCGGGGATGGTCCCCGAGCATCAAAGGAG
>JAEULK010000088.1 GCA_016793775.1 Sphingopyxis sp.
TCCCCATGGGTGTCTCGACTTCGCTCGACACGAACGGGATTTGGGGTGGGCTTACCGCCTGACATGCGCGTCGAACCAGTTCACCAAGTCATCGAGCACCGCTTCCTGTTCGGGTTCGTTGTAGATTTCGTGGAACAGGCCCGGATAAATCTTCAGGGTCTTGTCGGCCGATCCGACATGATCGAACAGATATTGCGACCCCGCGACCGCGGCGAGGCTGTCCTTTTCGCCATGCTGGAACAGGATCGGCAGCGTGATTTTCGGCGCCCCCGCCTGCGCCGCGGCCATCGCGTCCATGAACTCCTTGCCCAGCCGCGCGCCGATCTTGCCCGGATAGACGAGCGGGTCGGCGCGATAGGCGGCGACCACCGCGGGGTCGCGGCTCACCCCATTGGCGTCGAGCGCGAGCACCCCGAGCCGCGGAAAAAAGCGCGACAGGAAGCGGCTGATCCAGATGGTGAAGCGCGACGGCGGCGCGCCCGGGACGATCGCGGGACCCGACAGCGCTGCGGCGACGAAGGCCGACTGGCGCTCGATCAGTAACAGGGTCGAAATCAGCCCGCCCATGCTGTGGCCGAGCAGCAGCCGCGGGGTTTCGCCATGGTTGACCTCGACCAGGGTCAGCAGCTCGGCCAGCCCGTCGGTGAAGGCGCTGAAGCGCGGCACGAAACCCGGCGTCCCGTCGGACCTGCCATGGCCCCAATGGTCGATCGCATAGACGGCATAGCCCGCATCGGTCAGCCGCTTGGCGACATGGGTGTAGCGCCCCGCATGCTCGGCATAGCCGTGCGCGAGCAGGATAACCGCCTTGGGCAAGCCTGCGGGCAGCCAGTGGGTGATATGGAGCTTCGCGCCCGCGCCGGCCGATCTGGCGGGCAGGATCACCGCACCGTCGACCACCTCAGCGCACCGCCTTTTTCAGCGCATTGCTGCGATGCCCGGGCCCATCGTCGCCCGCCTTGTCGATCTTCGCCAATATGGCTTCGAGCGCGCGGCTGATCGCGGTCTGGGTGCGAACCATCTCGACCTTGGGCCAGGCGGTGCGCTGGCCGGTGTCGATCAGTTCGTCGATATCGTCCTGCGCGAGGTCCGACAGGATCTTGGTCGGCGACCAGAATTTGGGCGGGCGGATGATGTTGATGTCGCCGGTATATTCCTGGTTGATCACCGAGCGGGCGAGATTGGCGACGCTGTTGAGCGGCGGGATCAGCTCCAGCGGCTTCTGGAAGATGATCATATTGGCGTTCAGCCACGCCTTGAAGGTCGCCATCGACGCATGCTGGATCGCCTCGATCGGTGCCATCTGTTTGCGCGTGTCGGTCGCGAAGGGCAGCGCGATCGGGTTCGCCTGGCTGACGATATGATGGTTGACGCCATAGAGGCGTTCGAGCCTTTTGGTCGGAATATCGTGCGTCACCGAGCCGTCGACCCAGCGCCGGTCGGGCTGGTAGGGCACGCGCGCGCCCTTTTCGTCGCGCGCCATCAGCATCACCGGCGGGAATACGCCGGGCACCGCGCAGGAGGCGAGCACGGCTTCGCGGATCAGCACATTGGGCGCGGTGATCGCGTTGAGCATGCGGCCGTTCTGATGCTTTTCGGCGGGCGCGACCGAGACGTTCAAATGGCGGCCGCTGATCTCATAGGCTTCCTGAAAAGTCAGGTCCGGGATCAGGTCGGCGAGCCGGTCGCGCACTTCGTCGGGCGCCAAGCGCCGCGTGTCGGGGCCGCGCGCGGGGTTGGCGAGGCGGTCGCTGGCGAGGAAGGCGCCGATATCGGCATCCTTGCGGGTGCAGACGACCGCCGCGACGATCGAGCCGCCGCTGGCGCCCGACATGATCGCGGGCAGCACGCCCTCGTCCCAGAGCGCCTTGACGACGCCGATATGGAAAAAAAGGAAGCTGCCGGAACCCGAGAGCAGCAGCGCCGACCGGCCGTAGCAATGCTGGGCGCGGCGAAAGAAATCGCGCTTTTCCTCGCGCGGGATGCTCCGCGATGTCGCGATCTTTTCGAGTGCCGCGACGACCTCGGCGACATAATCCTCGATCAGCGTCTTGGTGCCGAAGCGCGCCTTCGCATAGAGCCGCTCGTGCCCCATGCCGTCGATATTGCCGTGGATGCCCTCGTTGAGCACGAAGAGCAGCCCCTTGACGTCACCAACCGCCGACAGGCTGCGCAGCCGTTCGAGCCGGCCGCGGATTGCCTTATGGTCGAAATGCTTGCTCTCGTCGGCGTCGCGCCACGCCTGCATCCCCGATTTCTTGTCATGTTCGCGCGCGGCCTTGGACCATGCGGCATAATCGGGCGCGGTCACGAGATCGCGGTCGGCGCTGAGCGTCGGGGTGAAAAGCATGTAGTCGTCCTGCGAGAGGCGGGGAGAGTGCAGGGAATGCGCCTTCGAGGCGTCAAAATGGCGAAGATATCGGATGGAAATGTCCGCCGGGAACAGTGGTTCTGTTTCCAAGGGCATTTTCGTTCGAGATCGAAGCCATTTTGACGTCCCTTCGGGATTTGACCGATTTTGTCCATGTCGTCGTCAGCAAGCCTCGGAATATTGACATATGCCTTCGCCTTGCTTCCTAGACCTGAACAAAATCGCTTCAAACCTCGATGGCGCATTCCCTGCACTCTCCCCGCTTGGTTTATTTTTTCGGAGTCTTGCGGGTTGCGTTGCCTTTGGCAACCGGTTTCCGTGCGGGCTTGGCGGCGGATTTCGTCCCGCTTTTGGCCGCGGGCTTGGGCGCAGCCTTCGCCTTGGGTCCCGCTTCCGGCTTTGCCGTAGCGGCTTTTGCCCTTGTCGGCGGTTTGTCGGGCCGGGACTCCGCCGCCATCAGGTCGGCGAAACTTTCCTCGATACAGGTGCGAAAAAAGGCGATGTCGGGCATCACCGCACGCTCGGAGATCAGCGAAAAGGCGATGCGGCCATTGTAGCTGGGGGTCGCGACGAACAGCCCCATATTGTTCGCGAGCGGCGCCATGCCGTGCTGCGTCACGAGCTGCGCACCCGCGAGATAGAGCGGCACCTGCGCGCCCGGCACGTTCGAGATGAAAAGGTTGGTGCCGCGCACCGCGAAACGCTCGCTGGTGACGAGGCGCGCGACCGCCGCCATCGTCGCGCCGGGAATATGCTGCGACAGGTCGGTCATGATCCGCGCGCTGACTCCGGCCTTCGCCTCCTTTGCCTCGACCGTATAGTCGCGGATCGCCGCGAGCCGTTCGAGCGGATCGGCGATGTCGCTGCGCACCGGCACGCTCATCGCCGAGACCTGGTTGCCGGGGGTCGATGCCTTGCCGCCTTTGCCGCGCAGATTGATCGGCGCCACTGCGACGAGGCTCTCCTTCGGCAATTCCTTGTGCTTCGCCAGATATTTGCGCAGCGCGCCGCCGACGGTGGTCAGCACGACATCGTTCACCGTCGCGCCGGGCACCTTCCGGCGAACCAGCGCGACATCGGCCAGCGCGACCGAGGTGCCGTCGAACATCTTGTGCGGCCCGATCGCCACGTTGAAGCGCGTTTCGGGGACGCCCGCGGTCATGCCGCCGTCGGCAATCGCCTTGCGCGCCGACGAAATGATCGCGGGCGACATCTTCGCCAGCGCATTGATGAACTTGACCGGCGACTGCATCGACGCCGACCAGGCGCGCGACAGCGTCTCGGTGCTCGTCGGCGGATCGCCCAGTTCTTCGAGCGGCGGCGGATCGGCGATCGCGGGCGTACCATTGGCATCGATGTCGCTCATCGCGATGAAGGCATGCGCGCCCGATGCGCCGTCGACCGCGGCGTGGTGGACGCGGTGGAGCATCGCGAAACTGCCCTTCGGAATGCCCGGAATGCGGTCGAGCCCCTCGATGATATAAATGTCCCACAGCGGGCGGTTCATATCCATCGGCTTCGAGAAATAGCGCGCGACCGCGATGCAGAACTGCCGCCAGTCGCCGGGCTCGGGCAGGCGCGCATGGCTCATATGCGCCTCGATGTCGAAATGCTCGTCCTCGACCCAATAGGGGTGGTCCATGTCGAACGGAAGGCGGTGCAGCCGGCGCTTGAACAGGGGCGAGGTATCGACGCGGCTGTCGACGTGGCGGATGATGTCCTTGAAGCGCACGAAGCCGCCGGGCGCGGTCGAGGGATCGTAGATATAGACTCCCATGATGTGGGTCAGATTGTTCGCGGTCTGGGTGTAGAGGAACTGGGCGTCCTGCGCGCTGAGCTGTTTAAGCATCCTGTCCTCCTGAGGTCGGCAATCGGTCGGCGAGCGCCAAGGTCGACAGGCGCATCGATTCCATGACGTTGGCGAGGCCGCGCAGTTCCATCAGCAGCGCGCGGCGCGCGGCGAGGATGGCGGGTGTCGCGGGTTCGGCGAGTCCCATATGGCGCATCAGCGACAGGCCGTTGGCGAACAATAATTTGCCGATCGCCGCCTCGCTGCTGATCCGGCGCAAGAGATAGGCCTGTTTGCCCTCGACCAGCGCCGCGGCTTCCAGCGCCTTGTCGTCGGCCACCGCGCCGGGCGCCGCGCGCGAGAGGAGGTCGGCGACGACCGAATAGGCCTCGGCAAAGGACAGCAGCACGGCATGACCGACGAGCGGCTGGCAGCGGCGGATGAGCTGCGCCACGCCGCGGTCGCCGCTCGCCAGCCGCTTTTCCCAGGTCGGGTCGATGCGCGCCAGTTCGGCCGCGATCGCGGCATGATGCTCGTCGCGCGGCGGATAGAAGAACTCGAATTTGAACAGGTCGCGCAGCCGATCGACATGCGCCCAGAAGGCCGTGGTCGCATCGCCGCTGTCGGCATCGCGCAGCTGGAACAGCGCGATCTCGATCATCGCGCGATCGAGGAAATGATGGACGACGATGTTGCGATAGTAACTCGCCATCGGATGCTTGGCGGGGTCGATCGAATAGACATTCTCGCTGCCCGCCTCATAGCGCGTCAGCAGGCCGCTCTCGACCAATGTGTCCACGGTGGCGGACAGCGCGGCATCGTCGCCGCTTTCGAGTTCCTTGCTCAGCCTTATGCCGCGCGCGCGCGCCCATTCCTTGAGCGCGGCGATCGTCATCAGCAGTTCCGCGGCGGTGGCGCCGCGCGGCGCGGTGCCGAGCAGGATCAGGCACATCACCGACGATACGGTCAGCGGCGTGACGCGATTGGCCTCGACCGCGACCGAGAAGGCGATCTTTTCGAGCGCGCGCTTGTCCTCGGGACCCGGGGCATCCTCGATCACCACGGGCTTGCCGATGTCGAGTCGAATGCGGCCCGACGGCTTCTTGAGGTTGCGCATATAGCCGACGAACCAGCCGAGGCTTTCGGCCTTCTTGACGCGCCCCGTCTGTTCGGCGGCATATTCCTCGACGTCGAGGATCAGGTCGAAGCTGGTGACGAAGGGCACGAAATGCACACCCTTGGTCCCCGTCGCATGCGCGGCGTCGAGGACATATTTCATCAGGCCATATTTGGGCGGCATCAGCTTGCCGAGGCGCGAGCGCGTGCCCTCGAACGCCCAGCTCAAGGGGAAGCGCTTGGCGAGCAGCCAGGCGATATAGTGGCGCAGCACCAGCTTGTAGACCGGCTGGTCCTGGAAGCTGCGGCGCACGAAGATCATGCCCGAGCGGCGATAGAATTCGCCGATCACCGCGATGTCGAGGTTGGCGCCGCCGAACAGGTGCAGCATCGGCATATCGTTTTCATAGGCAAGGCGGCTGGGCGTCGCGCCGTCGATATAGGTCTTGTGGGTGAACAGGATGCAGGTGGGATGCTCGCGCAGCACCCCGCGCAGCCGCGCGAGTTCGGCGGCATCGACCTCCATCTCGGGCGCGTAGCCGCCGAACATCATGCGATCGAGCTTGGCGCGCAGGTCGAGGAACAGGGCCGACGGGCGCGCGATGACCTCCTTCATCAAGGGCCGCGCCTCGCGATAGAGATCGCCGACCGGACGCCCCAGCGTCTCGGCAAGCGCGGCGAGCGCGGCGCGGAACTTGGGATTGGTGCGCAAGGAGTCGGCGACGAAGCGCGGCACCTTGTAGCGCGTGCCGCGCACCCCGCGCTCGGCGACGTCGAGCGCCAGCGCGGCCTGCCGCGCGACGAAGCCCGCGAATTCGGGGCTGTCGGTCCCCTCGCCGTCGCCGCCGCCGGTCTGCGCGCAATAGCGGGTACGCAAGCTGTCGAGCGACGCCGCCTCGCCCACCAGGATCTGCGCGCGGCGGCGGTCGCGGAGCAGGATCAGGCGCGAGCGGATCGGGCCGGGGTGGCGCGGATCGCCGAAGATCAGGTGGCGGAACTTCAGCGCGCGGTCGCGCTCGAACCCCGGGATGCGCCACGCGACGCGCAAAGGCACGACCTGCCGCGACGCCGAGCCGCCAAGCCGCGCGCGGAGCATGTCGAGCGGCAGCGCATGGTCGCCGTCCTCGATGGCGAGGCTGGTCCAGGCAGGCTCGGCGTCGCCCGCGGTCGCATGGATCCAGTCGAGCAACAGCTTGCGCTCGACGCCGTTGCGCGCGTCGATGATGTAAAGCCGCTCGGCTGCGTCCTCCGCCACGATTGTGGTGCGGGGCGTACCGTCGGCCACTGTTTAGCGAAACCCCGCCAAAAACCCGTTCGTGTCGAGCGAAGTCGAGACACCCCTGGGGGAAGCGCCACCCTGATGGGCATCTCGACTTCGCTCGATGCGAACGGGGAAGAGATGAAAGGTCACGCCTTCGGGGCCTTTCCGGCCGCCTTTTTCCTGGGCGCCGGTTTCTTCGCAGGCGGCTTCTTTTTGGCGGCGGGCTTCGCAGCCGCCTTCTTCGGCGCCTTGTCGGCGTTCGCCGCGCGGGCGGGTTCGACGGCAACCGACTCCGCCACCGTCTCTTCGGGCTGGCCGAGGGTGCGCAGGAAGCTGTTCCGCACGTCGCGGACGTGCGCGTTGATCGTCCGCGGCGTCCACCCCGAGGTGTCGACCGGCGGCAGCACGGTGACGCGCACCGTCGCGGGACGCATCACGAACTCGTTCTTCGGCGCGACGTCGGTGGCATTATGAATCACGATCGGGACGATCGGCACCCCGGCCTGCATCGCCAGATGGAAGGCACCCTTCTTGAAGGGTTCTAGCTTCGGCGTCAGGCTGCGCGTGCCCTCGGGCGAGATGCAGATCGACTTGCCTTCGACCTTGATCGCGTCGACTAGCGGCTCCATCGCCTTGATCGCGCTCTTGCCGTCGGCGCGATCGACGAAGACGGTGCCCCCCCATTCCATCAGTTTGCCGAGGATGGGAATGTCCTTGATCTCCTTCTTGCCCACCCCGCCCATGTCGCGGCGGATGAGCTTGGCGAGGATCATCACATCGGCCTTGCTCTGGTGGTTGAAGATGAAGACGCAGGGGCGCGAGGACCAGAGGTGGCGCTCGTCCTCGACCTCGAGTTCGACGCCGGTGATCGCGGTCGCGAAGTCGCCGAACAGCCCGATCGAGAAATTCGCCGCCTCGCGCTGCGACCGCGTCAGCGCCCAGATCGGCAGGCCCGCAGCGAAAGCACCGACCAGCGAGCCGGTAGCGTAGATGGTGCGCGTATAATCGACCCATGACGGGGTGCCGCGGCTCGCGAAACGCTGCACCGGCCAGTTGCGTTCGTCGGCGATGCCCTTCAACTTCATGTTCGGGTTGAGCGGGCGCGGCTTGCCGACGCGTTCGAGCAGTTCGATATCGTCGTCGCTGTCCGAATAGAAAAAGCTCTGGTCGAGATCGAGGCCGTACTCCGCCGCCAATTCTTCGGCCGCCAGCACCTTGCCCTCGCCGAAGCACAAGGGCCGGATGATGTCGCCGGTGAACACCCCGTCCTCGATCTCATAGGCCGAGCATTTGATGTCGCTGATGCCGAGGTCGCGCGCGGTGGGCTCGATCTGGTAGATCGTCGCCGACGAGATGATCGCGACGCGGTGGCCCTTCGCCTGATGCGCCTCGATGATCGCGCGGGTTTCGGGATAGATTTTCCGCGCGATATGCTTCTTGTAGAGTTCCTCGCCGAAATGGGTGAAGCTCTCTTCCTCGACGCCCTTCATGAATTTGGCGGCGGCGGACATCAGGCCCGAGAAACCGAGCTGGCCGAGGCTGTGCTGCGCGACGACCTGCGCGGTCTCGGCGATTTCCTCGACCGACATTTCGCGGCGCTGGAATTTCTCGCGCAGCATCGCGGTCGCCGAATAGCCCGAGATGATCGTGCCGTCGAAATCGAAGAGCGCGGCGATATGCGGTCCGGGTTCGGACGCGAGTACTTCTTCCAGATGCGGCTGCGGTCGTGGCACAGCGATCTCCCCACAGGCGGCTATATTGCCGCTTATCCCTGCACGATGGCAGGTAAGATGGGGTTAATCAATGCCGCGAAAGCGCCGCCGCCTCGCGCGCCAATGCTTCGATCCGGGGCGGGTCGAGGGGGCCCGCGGGCACCACCCAGCTGCCGCCGACACAGCGTACCGTCTCCAGCGCGAGCCAGTCGGGCGCGGTCGCCAGCGCGATGCCGCCGGTCGGGCAGAAGCGCGCCTGGCCGAAGGGCCCCGCGAGCGCCTTCAGCGCCGGGATACCGCCGCTGGTCATCGCGGGAAAGAATTTGAAGCGGTCGAGCCCCAGGTCCATGCCGCGCATGATGTCGCCGGCGTTCGCCGTGCCGGGCAGGAAAGGAATGCCGCTGGCGACTGCGGCCTGGCCGAGATTGTCGGTGAGGCCGGGCGAGACGATGAATTCGGCGCCCGCGTGAATGGCGGCGCCGAGCATCGCGGGGTTCAGCACGGTACCCGCGCCGACGACCGCGCCTTTGACCGCCTTCATCGCGGTGAGCGCATCGAGCGCGGCGGGGGTACGCAGGGTCACCTCGAGCACGGGCAGGCCGCCCGCGACGAGCGCCTCGGCCATCGGCACCGCATCCTCGACGCGGTCGATCACGATCACCGGGATGACGGGGGCTAGCGCCATGATCTGGTCGATGGACTTGTCGGTCATGTCATTCTTCCTTCGTCGCCCCTGCGAAGGCGGGGGCCGTTGGCGGGGTGGCGCTAGGCCGATGGCGGCCCCCGCCTTCGCGGGGGCGACGGATTAAACGACCGCCTCCATCGCCGCCAAAATCGCCGAGCCGCCCTTTTCGGCTTCGTCGGCGTGAAAGCGGAACAGGGCGAACAATTCGCGGCCGACGCCGAGCGCGGCCGGCGGGGCAACGGCGGGGCTGCGAGCGGCCCAGATCGCGGGGTCGACCAGCGCCAGCACCTCGCCCTTGCGCGCGCAGACGCGGACGATGTCGCCGTCGGCGAGGAAGGCCAGCGGGCCGCTGGGCCCGTCGGGGCCCGGCAGCGCTTCGGGCGACAGATGGATCACCGCGGGCACCTTGCCACTCGCCCCCGACATGCGGCCGTCGGTGAGCAACGCGACGCGGAAACCCTTGTCCTGCAGCACGCCCAAAGCCGGGGTCAGCTTGTGCAATTCGGGCATGCCGTTGGCGCGCGGGCCCTGGAAGCGGACGACGACGACGACGTCGCGGTCGAGTTCGCCCGCCTTGAACGCGGTCAGCACCTGATTCTGGTCGTCGAAGATCCGGCACGGCGCCTCGATCGTCCAGCGATCCTCGGCCACCGCGCTGGTCTTGATGATCGCGCGGCCGAGATTGCCCGCGAGCAGACGCATGCCGCCGTCGGGCGAGAAGGGCGTCGCGACGGGGCGCAGCATCGTGTCGTCGCGCGAAATTTCGGGTGCGGCCTGCCAATGAAGTTCGTCGTTCACTAGCACGGGCTCGGCACCATAATCGGCTATCGTGTCCCCGACGGTCAGCACATCGCCATGCAGCAATCCGGCACCGAGCAATTCGCGCACGACATAACCGATGCCGCCCGCGGCGTGAAAATTGTTCACGTCGCCCGCGCCGTTCGGATAGACGCGCGCGAGCAAGGGCACCGCGTGGCTGAGTTCGTCGAAATCTTGCCAGTCGATGACGATCCCCGCCGCGCGCGCGATCGCGGGCAGATGAATGGCGTGGTTGGTCGAGCCGCCGGTCGCGAGCAGGCCGATCGCGGCGTTGACGATCGCCTTTTCATCGACGCAGCGCGACAGCGGACGATAGTCGTCGCCGTCCCAGCCGATCGCGGCGATGCGGTGCGTCGCGGCGCGGGTCAGTTTCTGGCGCAGCTTCGTCCCCGGGTTGGTGAAGGCGCTGCCCGGGATATGCAGACCCATCAGCTCCATCATCATCTGGTTCGAGTTTGCGGTGCCATAGAAGGTGCAGGTGCCCGCGCCGTGATAGCTCGCCGCCTCGGCCTCCAGCAGTTCGTCGCGGCTCGCCTTGCCCTCGGCATAGAGCTGGCGGACGCGCTGCTTTTCCTTGTTCGCGAGCCCCGACGGCATCGGTCCGGCGGGGATCAGGATTTGCGGCAGATGCCCAAAGCGCAGCGCGCCGATCAGCAAGCCGGGGACGATCTTGTCGCAGATGCCGAGCAGCAGCGCGCCCTCGAACATCGCATGGCTGAGTGCGATCACCGTGCCCTGCGCGATAGTGTCGCGGCTGAACAGCGACAGGTCCATGCCCGCCTGCCCCTGCGTCACCCCGTCGCACATCGCGGGAACGCCGCCCGCGACCTGCGCGGTGACGCCGACTTCGCGCGCGAAGAGTTTGATCTGCTCGGGGTAGCGGCCATAGGGCTGATGCGCCGAGAGCATGTCGTTGTAGCTGGTCACGATGCCGATGTTCATCGCGCCGCCGGTGCGGATAACGGGCTTGTCGGCGCCCGCCGCGGCAAAACCATGCGCGAGGTTACCGCACGACAGATTGCCGCGGTTGGTGCCGGTCTCGCGCTGACGCTCCATCAGGTCGAGATAGGCGGCGCGGCGCGGGGCGCTGCGCGCGATGACGCGGTCGGTGACGGCGGCGATGGTGGGGTGGAGATCAGTCATCGTCATATCCCGTCGCCCCCGCGCAGGCGGGGGCCGCTGAAGAGGTGGCGCAAGGCCGATGGCGGCCCCCGCCTGCGCGGGGGCGACGGATATTTCTCAATCATGCCAGCTCGCCCCGTCGCGTTCGATCAGCGCGATCGCGCTCGACGGGCCCCAGCTACCCGCGGTGTAGCTCTGCGAGGTCAGGTCGACCGCGGCCCAGGCGTCGCGGATCGAATCGATCCATTGCCATTGCGCCTCGACCTCGTCGCGGCGCACGAACAGGGTCTGGTCGCCCTCGATGAAGTCGAGCAGCAGCCGCTCGTACGCGATGCGGCGCCGCTCGCCCGCGAAGCTGTGCGAGAGCGAGACGTCCATCGTCACTTCTTTCAGCTTCACCCCGTCCCGGTCGAGGCCGGGCTGCTTCGCCATCACCTTGACCCGGATATTTTCCTCGGGCTGGAGGTTGATGATCATGCTGTTGGCGTCGAGTTTCGGCGCACCGACGCGCGCGAAGATATTGTGCGGCACCGGCTTGAACTGGATCAGCACCTCGGACTTGCGCTCGGGCATGCGCTTGCCGGTGCGCAGGTAGAAGGGCACGCCCTTCCAGCGCCAATTGTCGATGAAGGCCTTGATCGCCACGAACGTCTCGGTGTTCGACGGTTGGCCCAGTTCGTCGGCATAGCCCTTCACCGCCGCCCCATCGACCGCGCCGCTGGCGTACTGGCCCTTGACACTGTGCGCCTTCGCATCCTCGGGCTTCATCTTGCGGAGGCTGCGCAGCAATTTGACCTTTTCGTCGCGCACCGCGGTCGAGGTGACGCTGGCGGGCGGCTCCATCGCGATGATCGCGAGCAGCTGGAGCATATGGTTCTGCACCATATCCTTCAGCGCGCCGACGCCGTCATAATAGGAGACGCGGCCTTCGAGCCCGACGGTCTCGGCGACGGTGATCTGGACATGGTCGATCGCCTGCGCGTTCCACAAGGGCTCGAAGAGCATGTTCGCGAAGCGCAGCGCGAGCAGGTTCTGGACGGTTTCCTTGCCCAGATAATGGTCGATGCGGAAGACATGGTCTTCGGCAAAGGCGTCGCCGACCTCGGCATTGACGTCGCGCGACGAGGCGAGGTCGTGGCCGATCGGCTTTTCCATCGCGATGCGACATTCGGTGCAGGCGATGCCCGCGGCTTTCAGGCCCTGTGCAATCGGCCCGAACATCGACGGCGGGGTCGAGAGATAGGCGCCGATCGGGCGGCCGAGCCGGTCGCCGAGCTGCGCCGCGAGATCGTCATAGCCCGTCCCTGCGCCGGCATCGACGGGGCAATAATCAACGCGATCGAGGAACGCCGCGACCGCGTCATCGTCGAGCCGGTCGGCGGGGAGATGGTCGGTGAGCGCCGCGCGCACCAGCTTGTGCGCGGCATCGCGGTCCATTTTCGAGCGGCCCGAGGCGACGATCGTCAGTTCGGGCGCGAGCAGCCCGTCGAGGTGGAGATTGTAGAGCGAGGGAAAGAGCATGCGCTGGGCAAGGTCGCCCGTCGCCCCGAACAGGATCAATGTCTCGACTTTGACGCTCACGATCGTCCCCTTGGATATCCGCGATCAGACGTGGCGGATGGGCCGGACGATTGCAACGAGCATACGTAGGCCGACCATCATCGCGCTTGGCAAATCCCGGCGCGCTGCCATAGGAGGGCGCCATGCCCGACAGCGCCGTGCCCTATGACATCATCGTGATCGGCGGCGGGGTGAACGGCGCCGGGGTGGCGCGCGACGCCGCAGGGCGCGGCGCGCGGGTGCTGCTGATCGAGGCGGGCGATCTGGCGCAGGGCACCTCCTCGGCCTCGACCAAGCTGATCCACGGCGGGCTGCGCTACCTCGAACATTATGAGTTCGCACTGGTGCGCGAGGCGCTGAAGGAGCGCGAGATCTTGTGGGGCATCGCGCCGCATATCATCTGGCCGCTGCGCTTCGTGCTGCCGCACCGCCCGGGGCTGCGGCCGCGCTGGCTGCTGCGGCTCGGGCTGTTCCTCTACGACCATATCGGCGGGCGGAAAAAGCTGCCCGCGACGCGCTCGATCGATTTGCATCGGCATGCGGCGGGGGCGCCGTTGCAGCCGCAATATGTCCATGGGTTCGAATATTCGGACGGCTGGGTCGACGACGCGCGGCTGGTGGCGCTCAACGCGCGCGACGCGGCGGCGCATGGGGCGAAGATCCGCACGCGGACGCGCGCCGAACAACTTCGCTGCGAGGACGGGCTGTGGGTGGTCGAGGCCGGCGACGATCGCGGCCATCACTATCGCTTCGCGGGGCGCAGCATCGTCAACGCCGCGGGACCGGCGGTGCTCGACCTGCTGCGGCGCGCCGATGCCGAACCCGATTATGCGATGCGGCTGGTACGCGGCTCGCACATCGTCGTGCGCAAGAAGTTCGAACACGACTATGCCTATTTCTTCCAGCTGCCCGACGGGCGCATCTTCTTCGCCATTCCCTATGAGCGCGACTTCACGCTGATCGGCACCACCGACCTCGACCATGACGGCCCACTCGGGGAAGTGAAGGCGAGCGACGAAGAGATCGCATATCTGTGCGAAGGCGCGAGCCTCTATTTCAGAACCCCCGTGGTGCCCGCCAATGTCGTGTGGACCTATTCGGGGGTCAGACCACTGATCGAGGACGGATCGGGCCGCCCCGAGTCCGCGACGCGCGGATATCGCATCGATGTCGATCTCGACGCGGGCGCCCCCCTGCTGACCATCTATGGCGGCAAGATCACCAGCTATCGCCATGTCGCCGAGCATGCGGTCGATGAATTGTCGGACCATCTCGAAGCGGTGTCGGTCAAACGCTGGACCGCGACCGCGCCGCTGCCCGGCGGCGATTTCCCGACCGATGGCGCGGCGGCGTTCAAGGCGGAGATCAAGCTCGCTCACCCCTTCCTGCCCGCCGCCACGATCGACCGCATCGTCAAGGCCTATGGCACCGAGGCGCGGGTGTGGCTGGGCGCGGCGCAGGACTGGGACGCGCTCGGCGGCGAGATCGCGCATGGCCTGTCCGCCGCCGAGGTCGACTGGATGATGACGCGCGAATGGGCGCGGACCACCGACGATATCCTGTGGCGGCGGAGCAAGCTGGGGCTGCATTTCAGCCCCGACGAGGTGGCGAAGCTCGCCGCGCTGCTCGACGCGAAATATCCGCTGCCCCTCCCTGAATAGCCGTCGTCAGGCGGCAACCAGCGCCAGCGCGTCGGCGCCCGCGGGGAAATGCGGCTGACCACTCGTGTCGTGCACCGCGGCCCAGACCGCCTCGGCGACGTCGGTCTCGGTCGTGAACGCTGCGGGTTCGGCCATGGCGGCGCGGATCGGCGCGGCATAGCTGCCATAGGGTTCGGGGAGCACATCCTCGAGCCGGATCTCGGTGTTCTGCGCAAAGGCGGTGGTCGGGCCATAGCCGGGCTCGACGAGCTTCACCACGATGCCGAGCGGCGCGAGTTCGTGCGCGAGGCTGCCGGTAAAGCCTGGATCGCGGTCTTGCTGCCGGTGTGGGCGGCGGCGAGCGGGAAAGGCGCGAGCGTCGCCGAGGAGGTGACGTTCACGATGATGCCCGCGCTGCGTTCGCGCATCTGCGGGATCACCGCCTGCGTCATCGCGATCGTGCCGAGGGTGTTGGTCGCATAGACGGCGCGGATCTTCGCCAGCAGCGAGGCTTCGAGCGCGCCGAACAGGCCGAAGCCGGCGATGTTGACGAGCACGTCGATCGGGCCTGCCTCGTCGATCGCGGCGGCGATGATCGCGTCGTCGGTGACGTCGAGCGCGACGAGGCACAGCCGGTCGGAGACGGGGAAAAGGTCGGCGCGCGGCTGGCGCATCGTCGCGACGACGTTCCAGCCGCGAGAATGGCGGGCGGTCGCGAGGCCATAGCCCGAGGAGCAGCCGGTGATCAGGATCGTTTTCATGAGGGTGGTTCCTTTCGGTTGGTGATGAGAAGCCACTAGACCTCCCCATCAGGACGATTTATAATTGAAAGACCGAATTTCATTATAGATGGTCCGGTATGCTCGACCCTCTCTCCGATATCATCGCGCTGCTGCGGCCGCGCACCGTCTTTGCCAAGGCGATCAGCGGCGCGGGGGCGTGGGCGGTGCGCTATGGCGATTCCGGGCATCCGGGCTTTTGCGCGGTGCTGGAGGGGACGTGCCTGCTGAGCGTCGCGGGCGAAGATACGGTGCGGCTGGAGGCGGGCGATTTCGTCTTTCTGCCTGCGACCCCCGGCTTCGCGATGGCGGGGTTCGAGCCGGCGGACCCGGTCGTCATCGACCCCAAGCTCGCGCCCGCGCCCGCCGAGGAGGTGCGCCACGGGCGCGCCGACGGGCCGCCCGACGTGCGGATGATGGGTGGATATTTCCAGTTGGATTCGCCCGACGCCGACCTGCTGGTCGCGCAATTGCCCGGGCTCATCCATTTGCGCGGCGCCGCGCGGCTCGGCGCGCTGGTCGCGATGATCCGCGAGGAAGCCAGCGGCGCGGCGGCGGGGCGCGACCTGGTGCTCGACCGCCTGGTCGAGATACTGATCGTCGAGGCGCTGCGTGCGGTGCAGGACAAGGGTGCCCCGCCCGGGCTGCTGCGCGGCCTGAACGATCCGCGGCTGGCGGCGGCGATCCGCCGCATGCACGCCGAACCGGCGCGTCCCTGGACCACTGCCGCTCTGGCGAAGGAAGCGGCGCTGTCGCGCTCGGCCTTTTTCGACCGCTTCGCGCGCACCGTCGGCGTGCCGCCGATGGAATATCTGCAAGGCTGGCGGATCAGCCTGGCCAAGGACCTGCTGCGCCGCAAGACCGGCGGCCTCGCCGAAATCGCCGAGCGTGTGGGTTATGGCTCGGCAAGCGCCTTCAGCACCGCCTTCGCGCGCACGGTCGGCCAGTCGCCGCGCCGCTATGCGCAAGCCTGGGCGGGCTGACCGACGCCCGTTCCGCCGGCGCTTGCGGGTGCCGGGACCGCATGGCAAGGTCCGCCCATGAGCGGGGTGGACAATCGCAGCTGATGGGCACGCACCGGATCGAGACGATCGGCGCCGAGGCGCGGCCCTTGTGCATCCTCGACGATTTCGCGCCCGACCCCGACGGCCTGCGCGATTTCGCCGCGGCGGCGGCGTTCGAGGCGGCGCTCCATCACTACCCCGGCATCCGCGCCGCGCTGCCCGCCGGCTATTTCGAGGCGCGGCTGCCGGTCATCGCCGAGGCGGCCGCGCAGACGTTCGGGCGCAGCGGCGCGGTCACCGTCATCGACGCCAGCTTTTCGATCGTCACCACGCCGGTCGAAGCGCTCAGCGTCGCGCAGCGAATGCCGCATGTCGATGCCTTCACCGCCGACCGCATCGCCTTCATCCACTATCTGTCGCCCGAGGGCGACGACGGCACCGCCTTTTTTCGCCATCGTTCGACGGGGTTCGAGACGGTCGGCGAAGACCGCCGCGACCTCTATTTCCGCCAGCTCGATACCGAACTGCGTTACGCCGGCCCGCCGCCCGCCGCCTATGTCGCGGACAACACACCGCTCTTCGCCCGCACCCATGTCGCCGCAGCGCGCTACAACCGTGCTTTGCTCTATCGCAGCGACAATCTGCACAGCGGCGCGATTTCGCCGGACGCGTCGCTGTCGCCGAACCCGCGTGCCGGGCGGCTGACGGTGACGGCGTTTTTGTCGATCGGCTGAAGGGGAATGGCGCGCCACGCAGTCTGGAGCAAACCGGTCTCTGGTGTAAATTCCCGTTGTAACGGGAATTTACAGGGAATTTTGCGCGGTCATCGCGAGTTCCGGCCACTTCAGCATTGGGAAAGACCCTGATTCCGGGGAATCTGGTAGGAAATTCCCGTTTCGACCGAACGGGAATTGATATCAGCCCAAACGGGAATTTCCCCCCAGCAAACGGGTATCTGGTGGCAACTTGCTCGGACCCGCCATAACATACGGATGGAAAAACGACAGCAGGTGTACACAGCATTGAGTATCGCGATCGTCGGGCCCGAAAAGTACAAGTTCCAAGACCTCGTATGCGTCGAGCTCGCGCTCGCACTCCGCTACACCGGGCTGACATCGATGGTGCCTGAACCGCGAGGTGGGGAGGACACCGCGTTCACTTGGGACGATGTCGATGGCATCGCTCTGCTCGATGGCCTGCTGCCGGTTTGATGGACACCGAGATAGGGTGTTTCCACCTATCGGAGGTCCACAATGCAAAGAAGGAAGTTCAGCCGCGAGTTCAAGCTTGAGGCGGTGGGGATGGTCCGCGAACGCGGGGTGACGATCGCCCAGGCGTCGCGTGATCTGGATGTGCATGCGAACGTGCTGCGCAAATGGGTTCGGGAGCTTGCCGCCGATCCAGGCCATGCCTTTGCCGGTCACGGCCAGATGAAGCCGG
>JAEULK010000015.1 GCA_016793775.1 Sphingopyxis sp.
GTTCCAGCGGCTGATGGCCGACAATGGGGTCACCTGCTCGATGAGCCGGTCCGGCAATGTATGGGATAATGCCGCCATGGAGAGCTTCTTCTCCTCGCTCAAGACAGAGCGGATCGGGAAGAAGAACTACCGCACGAGGGCGCAGGCCAAGGCCGACGTGTTCGATTATATCGAATGCTTCTATAACCCGACCCGGCGTCACTCGACCCTGGGTTACCTCAGTCCTATCGACTTCGAACGTGAAGCTGGGGTAGCCTGAATGAACTTATCTTGGTGTCCGCCAAACCGGCAGCAGGCCACGACATGCTGGCGAAGTTCGCCAGCGCCGCGCGCCAGAGGATGAGAATCGAGGGAGGCGGCTATCGCCGCGATCATGGTCGCGCGCTGGCACAACGCGTGGAGGTCGATGTTGGGGAGGTCCGCATTCTCGGCTCCAAGAGCAACCTGCTGCAAGCCTTGATCGCGGGAGCCGCCGAAACAAAGCCGGGCGCAGTGCCCAGCTTTGTTCCGAAGTGGTGCACCCGACAGGATTCGAACCTGTGGCCCCCAGATTAGGAATCTGATGCTCTATCCTGCTGAGCTACGGGTGCGCCGGCGCCCGTTTAGCGGCGCGGCGCGGGCAGCGTCAATCGGGGCCGATCAATTCGTCGCCTCGGGCGGGATGAACGGCACCAGCAGCGGCATCGCCGCGATGCCGTCGTCGCGCAGCGCCTGCGCTTCTTCGGGCGAGGTCTGCCCGTGGATCAGGTCATCCTTGGCGCGGCCTTCGTGCATCGCGCGCGCGGCGTCGGCGAAATCGCGGCCGACCCAGCGCGATTGCGGCAGCATCTCGGCCTGTTGCGCGACGATCCCCGCCATCACCTTGCGCACCAGCTCGGGCGAGACCTCGCCCGCCGCAGCCGGGGTCGCCGCCGGGGCGGGCGCCGCGGCCGCCTGGTTGGATTTGGCGCCGACACGCGGCGCCATCACCGCTTTCCCCACGTCGCTGTCGCCGCAGATCGGACAGGCGATCAGCCCGCGCGCCTGCTGGTCGGCAAAGCCCTCGCTGCTCTGGAACCAGGCCTCGAACCGGTGGTCGCCGGCACCGCAACAAAGGTCGAAAACGATCAAGGATCAGGCCGTGCCGATGAGCGGATCGAGGCCGCCTTTGGCATCGAGCGCGGCGAGATCGTCGCTGCCGCCGATATGCTTGCCGTCGATGAATATCTGCGGGACCGTGCGGCTGCCGCCGGCACGCTCGACCATCGCCTCGAAACCCGCGCGATCCATCGTCAGGTCGATTTCTTGATAGTCGGCGCCCTTGCGGTCGAGCAGCGCCTTCGCGCGCGAGCAATAGGGGCAGAAAAATTTCGTAAAGACTTCGATTTTGGCCATTTCGGCTATCCTGTCATGATCTGGTCCCTGATATCGGAATCCAACGAGGCAAAGTCAAATATGTTGCTTGTCATCAGCGCCTCGGGGACGACACGCGCCCAGCTGAGCGCCGAGACGCGCGCGGCGCCGCTGCGCCGCAGCGCGCGGGCGGCGGCGCGCAGGGTGGCGCCGCTGGCATGGACATCGTCGATCAGGATCAGGTGACGCCCCGCCGCTTTCGCCCTGGCATCGTCCGCCAACGCAAAGGCGCCCGCGACGATGCGCTCGCGCTCGCGCCGCGTCTTGCCGCGCAGTGAGGCGGTGGCTTTGGCACGGAGCAGCAGATGATGATCGTGCGGCGTGCCGGTCAGCCGGGTCAGTTCGTCGGCGACCAGCGCCGCCTGGTTGAAGCCGCGCGACCATAGCCGCCAGCGGTGGAGCGGGATCGGCACCAGCAGCGCCTCGCCCTCCCCTGCCAGTTGCCCGAGCGGCCGCGCCATCAGCCGCGCCATCAGCCGCGCGTGGCCGAGCCGCCGCCCATATTTGAGCCGCAGCGCGACGGTGCGCGCCGCCGGGCCATAAGCGACCGCCGCCGGGGCGCCGTCGAAGGGCGGCGGGCTCGCGAGACACGCCCCGCATGTCAGATCGTCGCCCGCGAGCGCTGTCGGCAGGGGAATCGAACAGCGCGCGCAGGCGGGTCCGTCGAGAAATTCAAGGCCTTGCCAGCAGGCGAGGCAGAATTGCCGGTCGTCGGCGACGATGATCCCGCAGACGGGACAGCGTGGCGGCAGCGCATAATCGACGACCACCCGGCCCGCGTGGCGCAGGCCCCGCAGCAGCCCTGCGGCCCGCGCAGGCGTTTCGCTTTCGACCTGCCCCCCAGCATTCGCCATGTCCAAACTTGTGAAGCATCGCGCGAGACGGCACAAGCGCCGCATGTCGCAGCCCTCTGCCCCGCTTTTTTCGTCCGCACGCCACCGCGCCCAGCGCGATCGGCTCGCGCACCTCCCCGCCGACGCCAATTTCCTCGCGCCGATCATCGCCGAAACCTTGCTCGACCGGCTGGCGATGGTAACGCGCGCCTTTCCGCGCACCTTGCTGATCGGCGCGCACGACGCGGCGCTCGCGGCGCAATTGCGCGCGACGGGTACCGAATTGACGATCCTCGAGGCCGGTCCGCGTCTCGCCGCCGCCACCGGTGCGATCCCCGGCGAGGCCGATGCGATCGACCTGCGCTTCGCGAGCTTCGACCTCATCGTCTGGCCCGGCGGGCTCGACGGCGTCAACGACGTGCCCGGCGCGCTTATCCGGCTGCGCGCGCTGCTCGCGCCCGACGGGCTGCTGCTCGGCGCCTTCGTCGGCGACGGCAGCCTCGCCAAGTTCCGCCGCGCGGCGATGACCGACGGGGTGCGTTCGATCGCGCGGCTCCACCCGCAAATCGACCTCGCGGCGATCGGCAATCTGCTCCAGCGCACCGGCTTCACGCTGCCGGTGGTCGATGTCGATGCGCTGAGCGTACGTTATGGCGACTGGTTCGCGCTCGTTCGCGACCTGCGCGCGACAGGGCTGTCGAGCCGCCTGTCGCCCGCGCCGCCGCCGCTGATGCGGGAGGAAGCGGCGCGGATCGCCGTCGCCTTTGCGGCGCAGGCCGATCCCGACGGGCGCGTTGCCGAAACTTTCCGCCTGATCCATTTCAGCGGCTGGGCGCCGCACCCCGACCAGCCCAAACCCGCACGGCGCGGCAGCGGCACGGCCTCGCTCGTCGAGGCGCTGAAACCAAGGGGCTAGAGCAAGGCTTCGAGCAGTCCGATCAGCGGGCGGTCGGCCGGCGGCATGTCGAGCCCGTAAAGCTCCACCGGCCGCACCCAGCGCAGCGCGGTGGTGTGCCGCGCCTCGGGCACGCCCTTCCATTTGCGCAAGGCGTAAACGAGTAGCAGCAGATGCTGGTCGCCCAGCGGTTCGCTCGCGAAACAGGCGGGCGCGAGGCAGGCGTGATCGACCTCGATCCCCAATTCCTCGTGCAGTTCGCGGATCAGCGCCGCTTCGGGCGTTTCGCCGGGTTCGAGCTTGCCGCCCGGAAACTCCCACAACCCCGCCATCGCGGTGCCTTCCGGGCGTTGCTGGACCAGCACGCGGCCATCGCGATCGACCATCGTCGCGGCGACCACAATGAGACAATTTTCGGCGGTTTTTATCGAGGCGAGCGAGGACAAATTATTAACCCTGATATGCGAAATCCGGAATCCTCGGGAACTCTAGGACCAGAATCCCCGAATTGCACGGCTGAGGTTAAACGGATTTTGTTCAGCGCCAGGACGCGATGCGGGCACGGACCAGTGCCAATAACGCACCGCAGCCAGCCAAGAATGAGGCGCCCTGCGATTTGGGAAGACTGATCCTGGCAATAGGCAGGGGCAGAACAATGACCAGGATTGCCGCGTTTTTTCGGTCGACCAAGGCCGCGACGGCCGTCGAATATGGGCTGATACTCGCGTTGATCTTCATCGCTGCCATGGGGGCGATCACCTCGGTCGGCGAATCCACCATCGGCATGTGGAACAATGTCTCCGACGCTGCGACGGACAATATGTAGCCCTGTCCATTTATGGGACTCGCAACCGTCATCGGCATCATCGGGCCATTAAGAAATTCAAAACCAATTAGACTTAGAACCGCTGGTGTTGACCCGACCAGACCGTCAACAGGGTAAGTGACTTATCAGGAGACCAGACATGAAGTTCATCAAGAAATTCGCTCGCGACACCAAAGCCGCCACCGCCATCGAATATGGCCTGATCGCCGCTCTGATCGCCGTTGCCGGCATCACCGCGATGACCTCGGTCGGCACCAGCGTCAGCGGCACGTTCAACAACGTCGATGCGGCGCTGACGAGCAACTAAGTCTTCGGACATCTTCGCCAGTCTCGGCAGGCGAAGGCCAAAACAAGAAAGGGCGGTGGCTTGTTCCACCGCCCTTTTTTGCGTCCGCCAGGCTTAGCGGCTGGCGTAGACCACGATCTTGACCTTCTGCCCCGGGGTCAGCCGGCTCGTCGCGGTCAGGCTGTTGAGCACCTGAAAGCGTTCGGTCTGGTAATTGGCGTACGCCATACGCCGCGCCAGCGTCGCGACGGTGTCGCCGCGCGCGACGGTCACCACATCGACGCGCCGCGGCCTGATCGCCGCCGCCTCGGCCGTGCTCAGCCGCCGGACGCTGTTATACATGCTGTCGAACGCGCCGCCGCCGCCGACCTTGGTCAAGGCAACGAAGTGGAAGGCGCTGCTCCGCGAAAATTCATAGGCGAAGACGGTGACATCGACCGCCCCCGACTGGGTGTTCGCGCGCGCGGTCGAATAATAGGCGGGGATGCCGTTTACCGTCGTGCGCTGGATGCTGCTCGGCGACAGCGCCGTATTGCCCGCGACCGACTTGAACGCCGCCGCGACATAAGCGTTCATGTCGCCATTATAGGCCGCGGTCGTGAACTGCGCCTGCCCGCCGCTGCCGCTGATCGACACCGCGGTCGCGCCATTCTGCATCCCGTAACCCGTCGGCACCGCGAATTTGAGCCTGAGATCAGGGTGCAGGAACTCCTGGCCCTCGACCACGCCCTGCGCCGGATCGTCGCCATAAAGCACGCCATCGACCGCGGTCAGGAACGCCTCGGCATTGCGCACGCCGCCGGTTCCCGCCGCCTTCGCCAGCGTCTGCGCATTGCGCACGCGCGAGGCGGGATCGGGGTGGGTGCTCGCCCATTCGGGCAGCGCGCGGGCGTCGCCGCCCGACAATCGCGCCTCGAGACTGGTCTGGTTGGCGAGGCTCGCGAGCACGCTCGACAGCGCCAGAGGATCATAGCCCGCCCTGCGCAGATATTGGACGCCGAGCTGGTCGGCCTCCAGCTCCTGGCTGCGCGAGAATCCCAGCGTTGCGAGCTGCGCCACTTTCATCGCATTATTCTGAAGCAACCCGCCGAGCCCGCCGAGCAGCCCGCCATTGTCGCCGATCGCGCCGCCGAGCACCCCGGCGAGCACGCCGAGCACCGCGTTGCGCGTCGCCGCCGACTGGCGCTTCTTGCTGTGCTGCGCGGCGACATGGCCGACCTCGTGCCCGAGCACACCGGCGAGTTCGGCCTCATCGTTCATCAGCGCCATCAGCTGGCGGGTGACATAGACATAGCCGCCGGGGATCGCGAAGGCGTTGTTCACCGGCGAATTGAGCAGAGTGACCGTGAAGTCGCTACGCGCGTTCGACAGCCCCGATTGCACGGCGATATTCTGCCCCACGCGCGCGACATAGGCGGCCTGCGGGCCGGTGTAAGTGCCGCCGAATTCCTGCACCAGCTCGGGATGGGCGTCGCTGCCCTGCTTCCGTTCGGCGGCGGTGATCGCCGTCGCGGTCTTGATCGTCTTGGCTTTGGTCTTCGCATCGGCGACGCCGCCCAGCGTCACCGCGGTCGCCAGCAGCGCCGCCATTGCCAGTTTCGTCCGCGCCATAAATGCCTCCCTCGGTCTCGTTCGCCCCGACCATAGCGGCGCCTGGCAAGACGCGCCATGACCATCGGGTTCAGGCGATTGACAGGCAGAACGTCGGCTCGGCGATCGGGTTCCAGCCGAAATCGGCGTTAAGCGCGGCCCATGGCGAGGAATTTTTCCTCGCGCGCGGCGAGGATCGTGTCGCGCGGCAGGCCCGCCAGCGCGTCCAGTTCCTCGGCGATCGCATCGCCCAGCGCCTTGATCGCGATTTCGGGGGCGCGGTGCGCGCCGCCGACGGGCTCGGGAACGATCCGGTCGATGATCTTCAGTGCCAGCAGATCCTCGGGCGTCATCTTCATCGCCGCCGCCGCGTCGGCCGCCTTGTCGGCGGTGCGCCACAGGATCGACGCGCAACCCTCGGGCGAGATCACCGAATAGACGGCATGTTCGAACATCAGGACGCGGTTCGCCGCGGCGATCGCGATCGCCCCGCCCGAACCGCCCTCGCCGACGATCGTCGCGACCATCGGCACGCCCAGCGCCAGGCATTGTTCGGTCGAACGCGCGATCGCCTCGGCCTGTCCGCGCTCTTCGGCCTGGATGCCCGGAAACGCGCCCGACGTGTCGACCAGCGACACCACCGGCAGCCCGAAACGGTCGGCGAGTTGCATCAGGCGGATCGCCTTGCGATAGCCCTCGGGCTTGCCCATGCCGAAATTATGCTTCATCCGCGACGGGATATCGTCGCCCTTTTCATGGCCGATCACCATCACCCGGCGGCCGCGAAAGCGCGCGAGGCCGCCCAGGATCGCCTGGTCGTCGCCGAAATTGCGGTCGCCGGCGAGCGGCATCCAGTCGTCGAACAGCCCCGCGACATAATGTTTGAAATGCGGCCGGTCGGGATGACGCGCGACCTGCGTCTTCTGCCAGGGCGTCAGCTTGGTATAGATGTCGCGCAGCATTTTCGAGGATTTATCCTCGAGCCGCGCGATGTCGCCGTCGATATTGAGCGACGGATCATCGCCCATTTCGCGCAGTTCGGCAATCTGGCGATCGAGCGCCGCGACCTGTTTTTCGAAGTCCAGAAAGGCTGTCATGGGGGACGTCGCTAGGCCGAAGGCGGCGTCAGGTCAACGCCGTCCATCCGCGCCAGCGGGTGCCGCCGGTTGACCAGCTCGACCAGCCGCCGGCTGTCGACATGGGTGTAGATTTCGGTCGTCGCGATGTCGGCGTGGCCGAGCATCAGCTGCAGCGCGCGCAGGTCGGCGCCGCCTTCGAGCAGATGCGTCGCAAAGGCGTGGCGCAGCACATGCGGGCTGACCGCCGCCGGGTCGAGCCCGGCGCGGCCCGCCAGATCGCGCAGCATCTGGAACAGCCGCACCCGCGAGATATGGCTCTTGCCCGAGGGAAACAGCCAGGGCGATCCGTCGGCCAACAGCGGCAGCCAGCGGTCGAGCGCGTCCCGCGCGCGTTCCGACAAGGGTGCCAGCCGTTCCTTGTCGCCCTTGCCGCGGATGACCAGATATTGCCGCTCGCCGGCGATAGCACGGCGCGGCAGGCCGACCAGTTCGCTCGCGCGCAGCCCCGATCCATAGAGGAGTTCGAGCAGCAGCAGCATCCGTACCGCGGCGGCAGTCGGCGCCTCGCCCCCGGCCTCCTCCCCCGCCTGTCCAAACAGCCGTTCGACGTCGTCGTGGGTCAATATGCGCGGCAGCGGGCGGCGCGTCGCCGGGCGCGCCAGTGCCTGCGCCGGATCATCGGCGCGCTCGCCCTCGTCGCGCAGGAAGGCGTAAAATTGCCGCAGCGCCGACAATTTGCGCGCCGCGCTGCTCGCCGCAAGCGATTGATATCCGGCCATGACTCCGCGCAGCGCGGCGGTATCGGCGCCTTCGAGGCCACCCGAAACCAGCGCCGCCGCCTGTTCGAGATCGCGGCGATAGGCGGCGAGCGTGTTGCGCGCCGCGCCGCGCTCGGCGGCCATCATCTCGAGGAAACGGTCGATCAGCGCGGCGTCGCCGTCGCGCATGTCAGACCCGGACCAGCGCCTCGGCCGCGATCATCCGCGCCTCGGACGCCAGGCCCACCTCGCGCAGCGCCTTGACGATATGATAGAGATGATAGGGCGGCATCGCCGCCCAGTCGCCCTGCATCCCCGTCGCCGCGAGCAGCGCGACCATGCCCGGCTCGCCGCGCGCCGCGGCCTCCGAAATCGCGCGCGTCCAACGCGTCTGCTTGCCCAGATTGACTGCGAGGTCGCTCGCCGCCGAGGCCGCCTGGCCGCTGTCGATGCGGCCAAGACCCGCGAGACCGGCGAGAAGCAGCTTGCTGCGATGATAATCCTCGCTGTCGTCGCTGCCCGAAAAACTCGACACCGCGCTCGCGGTCGTACCGTTGAGCGGACGCGGCGAGCCGACCGCGAGCACGCCCCAGGCGCGGCTGCCGACATTGACCGTCGGCACCCAGTCGATCGCGCGATTGTCGTAACCGCCCGCGAACATCGATCCGATCAGCTGCCACGGATCGTCGGCGACGGTCGTGCCGACCGGCAGCGCCGCCGCGGCGCGTGCGGTCGCGACCATCGCCGCGTAACGGTCGACCGGATCCGTCCCGAGCCCCCACAGGCTTTCCATCGCCTTATAGCGATCGGCGCCGCTCGCGCCGCCGAAGGCATCGCGCAGCAGGTCGGTCTGCGCGGTCAAGGTTTCGGGCGGCTCCTCGGCGCTCGCGGCGGCGCTCAGCAGCGAGACATAGGCCTCGCTCGACAGCACCCCCCGCGCGGCGGCGTCGGGCGCCGCGGCGACGCGGTCGCCCATGTCGCTCATCGGAGCCAACACCGTCCAGGCGCGCATCGCGGCATTTTCGTCCTTGCGCAGTTCGGCGGGGATCGGCGTCGCGGTTGCCGTGGCCATGCCGAACCGCCAGCTCGTCAATTTGTCGATATTATCCCACTGGATCGTGATCGAGCGGCCGCCGCTGATGCTGGCGCCGAGCACGCGTTCGGCGAGCAAAATGTCGAAATTCGACACCTTGCCGCTCGACCGCACCCGGCTCATCGCCCAGCCGGCGGGGCCCGAATCGCCGGACAGCCCCGAACAGATGCCGGCGGCAAGACGCCAGCTATGCTCCTCGCCATGCGCTAGGCCTGCGGTCACGAACGGGCACATGCCCGCGGGATCGGCGTTGGCCAGGAATACCTGCTGCGCGGTCTGAACCAGCCGCGGGCTGGCGCGGTCATAATCGATCGACTGGACGATCGCGCGCGCGACACTGGCCTCGCCCATGCGCAGCAACAGCGCGGCGCGGTCGGCGGCAAGGTCGGCGCCGTTGATCGTATCGGGGGTGTCGATCGCCGAGGCGAGCGAGCGCCGCAGCAGGATCGCGCCCCAGCGCGAGGCGAGCGGGGCGCGGGTCGAGCGCATGATCGCGGCGGCATATTGGCCGCGCACGCCAAAGGCGTCGGGGCCGAGGCCGCCGGTTTCGGGAGTCAACGGGCCGATGCGGCTGAGCAGGCGCCGCGCGCCCGGCGGCAGGTCATATTTCAGCGTGCCGGGTTCGACCTCTTCGCCGTCCTCGCCCTCTTCCTCGTCGGTTGCGGCGACATCCGTGCCAGGCAGCGTCGCGGTGACCGTCGGTGCGGTGGGGCCGGTCGAACCCGCCTTCGGGGTCGCCGAGGGCGTCGGCGTCGCGCTCGGCGCGGGGGTCGGCGACGGGCTCGGCGTCGGCGCGGGATTGCCGAAACCGTCGGGCAATAGCGATTCCTGCGCCAGCGCGGGCAGCACCAGCGCGGCGGCGAGCGCGGCGCCCGACAGGCCCAGCGTCAACGACAGGATTTTCGTCTTCATCGCGGCGCGCCTGCGGCAATCTGGTCGGTCACATCCACCTCAATCATTCGCGGCTCGATCGGTCGGCCCATAAAAATCAGCAACAGCCAGAAAGCCAGCAAAGCCAGAAGAAGCACGACCAGTCGCCCGATCCATCGGCCTTTCCCCGATCTGCCCCGCCTGCGCAATATCCAATGCCACCTTTGCCCGTCGGAACCCCGTTTTGCGCGGCGCAGCAAAACCATTGTCCCGCGCGGTTCAGCGGGTATAGCCGCGCCCAGCATGACGCGAAACCCGAAAAGCCCGGCCCCGACCCCGTCGGCGGCCCTGTCCGCGGCGATCCGCGAACGGCCGATCGTGCTCGTCGGGCTGATGGGGTCCGGCAAATCGACGATCGGGCGCCGCCTCGCCTCGCGGCTGGGCATGCGCTTCGCCGACGCTGACGACGAAATCGAGCGCGCCGCGGGCATGACGATTTCGGAGATTTTCGCCCGTTTCGGCGAGGCGCATTTCCGCGACGGCGAACGCCGCGTGATCGCACGGCTGCTGACGGGCAAGCCGCTCGTGCTGGCCACCGGCGGCGGCGCTTTCATGAACGACGAGACGCGCGCGCTGATCAAGGACGGCAGCCTGTCGATCTGGCTCGATGCCGACATCCCGACCCTGGTCGAACGCGTCGCGCGCCGCAACCACCGCCCACTACTCAAGGGCCGCGACCCCGGCGAAGTACTCCGCGACCTAGCGGCGGTGCGCAATCCCATCTATGCCGAAGCGCATATCCGCGTCAGTTCGGCGGCGAGCCCGCACGATCATACGGTGCGCGCGATCATGGAGGCTCTTTCGCAATGGAACGCCTGACTGTCGAGCTCGGCAGCCGCAGCTATCCCATCTTGATCGGCGACGGCCTGCTCGCCGCGATCGGCGCGCATGCCGCCCCGCTGCTGAAACGTCCGCGCACGATGATCGTCACCGACGAACATGTCGCGCCGCACTATCTCGCGGTCGTCGAGGCTTCGCTGGCGGGCGCCGGCATCGCGCACAGCGCGCTCGTCCTGCCCGCCGGCGAAGGCACCAAGAGCTGGGACGGTCTCGCCCGCCTCACCGAATGGCTGATCGGCGAGGGCGTCGAGCGCGGCGACCATGTCATCGCGCTCGGCGGCGGCGTGATCGGCGATCTCGTCGGTTTTGCGTGCAGCATCGTCAAGCGCGGCTGCGCCTTCGTCCAGGTGCCGACCACCTTGCTCGCGCAGGTCGACAGCAGCGTCGGCGGCAAGACCGCGATCAACGTGCCCGCGGGCAAGAACCTGATCGGTGCCTTTCATCAGCCCGCGCTGGTGCTGATCGATCCGACGACGCTCGCCACGCTGCCGCGCCGCGAACTCGGCGCGGGTTACGCGGAAGTTGTCAAATATGGCCTGATCGACGACGTGGCCTTCTTCGCCTGGTGCGAGGATCATGGCGCCGCGCTGCTCGCGGGCGACAGCGCCGCCCGGCACAAGGCGATTGCCCATAGTGTGTCCGCCAAGGCGCGCATCGTCGCCGCCGACGAGCGCGAGACGCAGGACGTCCGCGCGCTCCTCAACCTCGGCCACAGCTTCGGCCACGCGCTGGAGGCTGAAACCGGCTATTCGGACCGCCTGCTCCACGGCGAGGCGGTCGCCGCGGGTATGGTCCTCGCGCATCAGTTTTCGGCCGCGAACGGCCTGTGTTCGAGGGAAGATGCCGCGCGCGTCCGCGACCATCTGGCCAGCGTCGATCTGCCGCACAGCCTCGCGAGCGCGGGCGTCAACAGCGACGGTGCGACGCTTTCCGGCCATATGGCGCATGACAAGAAGGTGCGCGGCGGCAAGCTGCCGCTGATCCTGACCCACGGCATCGGCCAGAGCTTCGTCACCGACGAATATGGCCTCGATCGCGTCGCGGCATTCCTGGACGGCAACGCCGCCTAGGCGGCCGCTTCGTCCTCGGCCTCTTCGCGCGCCGCCTTGGCCGCGGCCCGCGTCTCGCGCAATTTTTCGAGGATGCTCGTCCCCTCGCGGCTGCCGCCGGGCTGGAAGCGATGGTCCATGCCTGCCGAAATATCGCCATCGACGAGCTGCGCGCCCAGCCGCACCTCGTCCAGATGCCGCAGCGCCGCCTCGACATCCTCGATCTCGCGCCGGTCGATATCAAGCTGTTGCAGCGCCATCAGCCCCAGCGCGATCGAACTTTCGAACACCTCGCGCACCGCCCCCGTCGCCCCCGCGCCGTCGATCGCCATCAGCTGGCGGCGATCGAACACGCGGGTGAGGATCTTCGCATGCGGAAAAGCCTCGACCACCGGGCGCAGCGCGTCGGCGTCGACGCTGCGGTCGTCGATGCAATAGACGATCAGCTTGGCCTCGTCGGCCCCGGCGCGGCGGAGCAGGTCGAGTCGCAACCCGTCGCCGAAATAGACCTTGGTATCGAAGCGTTCGGACAGCTCGATCTGGCTCGGCTTCTTGTCGATCAAAGTCACCGAACAATCGACCGCGTGCAGCATCTGCGACACGATCTGCCCGAAACGGCCGTAACCGATCACCAGCGCCGATCCGCGCGGCGCATGTTCGGGACCCGCCATTTCCTTGCCTCGCTCGTCTGGAGCGAATTCCAGGTTACGCGCGAACAGCATCAGGAAGGGCGTCGAGACCATCGACAGCGTGACCACCGCACTGAACAGGCTCGCGGCCTCGGGCGCGATCAGCAGCGCGTCGGCGGCCTGGGTAAAGAGCAGGAAACCGAATTCACCGCCCTGGCTCAGCAGCAGCCCGAGCCCCAGCGCCGCGCGCCAACCCATGCCGTAAATCCGCGCGATGCCCGTGAGAACCGCGATCTTCACGGCGACCAACCCCGCCGCAAGGCCGACGACGAGAAACGGTCGCTCCATCACCGCGTCGAGGTCGAGTACCATGCCGACCGCGAGGAAGAAGAGCCCGAGCAGGATCAGGCGGAAGGGTTCGACATCGGCCTCGATCTCGTGCCGGTACGGCGAATCGGCGAGCATGACCCCCGCGATGAACGCGCCGAGCGCGGTCGACAGATGCAGGCTGTGCATGAAGGCCGCACTCGCGAGCACGACGAGCAGGCCGACAACCACGAACAATTCGCGCTCGCCATAGCGCCCGACGAGGCGCAGCAACGGATTGAGGACGAAGCGTCCCGCGAGCACCAGCGCGGCGATCGCGCCGACGGTATAGAGCGCCATCTGCCACCCCGGCGGCGCCGAGGGAACGGCGGGCGCGCGCGACAGCGCCGCGACGATCGTGATCATCGGCACGATCGCGAGGTCCTGGAACAGCAGGATCGAAAAGGCCTTTTCGCCGAAAGGCGAGTTGATCGTGCCCGAGCTTTTGAGGCTGGGCAGCACCTGCGCGGTCGAGGATAGCGCGAGCGGCAGGCCGAGCGCGAGCGCCGCCTGCCAGCTGAAGCCGAGCGTCGCGAGGATCAGCGCGGTCAGCACCAGCCCCGAGATCACGACCTGCGCCATGCCCAGCCCGAAGATCGCACGCCGCAGGTCCCACAGGCGCCGCGGGTGCAACTCGAGCCCGACGAGGAAGAGCAGAAAGGCGATGCCGATCTCGGCGAAGGCGAGCTTCGATTCGCCGCCGCCGACAAGCCCGAGACCGTGCGGCCCGACGAGCGCGCCCGCGATCAGATAGCCTAGCACCGCGCCGAGCCCGAGGCGGCGGAACAGCATCACGAACAGGGTCGCGACCCCGAGCAGGATCGCACCCTCCAGCAACATCGTGTCGGTAGCGGTTTCGCCCGCCTTGGCCGAGGCGATATCGGCCGTCGCGGCGGTCAGCAGCAACAGGCTCATGCCCCCGCCGCCTGTGGCGCATAGGCCGCGATCGCGGCGTCGAAGGGCAGCAGGATCGCGCCATGACGCGCGGGATAATCCTTCGCGGGCGCGAGCAGGTCGAAGCCCGGCCAGTCGGGCTGCGCGCCTGTGCCGCCGAACCAGGCGGCGACGGCGGCGCGCGCGGCGCGGATGTCGTCGATGCTGCGCCCCGCCGCGTGGCGCGCGAGCAGCGCCGCCGAGGCCTGGCCGAGCGCGCACGCCTCGACATGAAGGCCGACCGCGGTCACCCGGCCCGCATCGTCGGTATCGAGGTCGAGCAGGATGCGGCTGCCGCACAGCGGCGCGCGGAGCGACGCATGATAGCGTGCATCGGGAAGCGGCAGATAGTCGGCGGTGGCGACCGCCAGCGACAATATGTCGCGGTTATAGAGCGGCGCGCTCATTTCGCGCTCGCGGCGGACGCGTCCTTGTTGCCCTTTGGGCTGCCATTCGCTTCGGCCTCGCGTGCCGCCGCGCGGCGTTCGGCGATCACCTTGCTCATCGCGGCGCTCGTCGCGTTGAGCGCGGGATAGGTGCGGCTGTCGGTCATCCATGCCGGGCGCTGCGCATCGCCATAGCCGATGTCGTAGAGCAGGGTGACCAGCATGAAGCCGATCGAAGCGATGAGCAGGCCCTTGACCGCGCCGAAGCCCGCGCCGAGGCCGCGGTCGAAGCCGCCGACCAGCGACGCGCGGCTGCGTCGGCCCATCGCGCGCGATCCCCATTTGGCCGCCGCGAAGACGCCGCCGAACACGATCACGAACGCCAGTACCGCGCCGCCACCCTCGGTCCCGACCCAGCCGCTGACGAGGTTCGTCACCATGCCATGAAACAGGCGCACCGCGAGGATCGCGAGCACCCAGGCGAGGAGCGTCGTCACCTCCTGCACCAGTCCGCGCGAAAAACCGAGCACCGCGCCGCCGCCCACGAGCAGCAACACGAGGATATCCAAAGCCGTCAAACTTCCCATAGTCGCCTGTCAGTGGTCGCCAAATTGCCGCACTAAAAGCCCGTTTGTCCTGAGGAGCCATTGAACTTGTCGAAATGGCGTCTCGAAGGACCGAGGCGTCAAAGTCCTTCGAGAGGGGGCTTCGACAGGCTCAGCCCCTCGTCAGGACGAACGGCTTTGATAGTCGCGATCTAGTCACGGCCCAGCATCAGGTCAACGAGTTCGCCGAGCCGCGCGAAACCGGTGACCGAAATCCCGCCGACGCCCTTCATCCCCTGCGGTCCCCAGCCGGTCGCAAAACCGAGCTTCGCCGCCTCGCGCAGCCGCAGCCCGTCGTGCGACACCGGCCGCACCTCGCCCGACAACGAGAGTTCGCCGAAGACGATCGCATCGGCGGGCACCGGCCGCTCGCTGAACGCCGAGATCAGCGCCGCCGCGACCGCGAGGTCCGCCGCAGGATCGGTCAGCCGATAGCCGCCGGCGATATTGAGATAGACCTCCGCACCGCCGAGCTGCAGCCCGCAGCGCGCCTCCAAGACCGCGAGCACCATCGCCAGCCGCCCGCTGTCCCAGCCGACGACGGCGCGGCGCGGGGTCGCGCCGCTCGCCAGCCGCACCGTCAGCGCCTGCACCTCGACCAGCACCGGCCGCGTGCCTTCGAGCGCCGGGAACACCACCGACCCCGGCACGTCGCGGCTTCGGTCGGTCAGGAACAGGCTCGACGGATTGGCGACCTCGCCCAGCCCGCCCTCCCCCATCGCGAACACGCCGATCTCGTCGGTGCCGCCGAAGCGGTTCTTGACCGCGCGCAGGATGCGGTACTGATGGCTGCGCTCGCCCTCGAACGCCAGCACGGTGTCGACCATATGTTCGAGCACGCGCGGGCCCGCGATCGTGCCGTCCTTGGTGACATGGCCGACGAGCACCAGCGCCGCGCCGCTGTCCTTGGCGAAGCGGATCAGCTCCTGCGCCGAGGCGCGGACCTGGCTCACCGTTCCTGGGGCGCCCTCGATCAGGTCGCTGTGCATCGTCTGGATCGAATCGATGACGACGAAGTCGGGGTCGCTGCCGCCCAGCGTCGCGAGAATGTCGCGCACCGACGTCGCGCTCGCCAGCGCCACCGACGCCTTGCCGAGCCCCAGCCTTTTTGCGCGCAGCCGCACCTGCGCCGCAGCCTCCTCGCCGCTGATATAGACCACCGACTTGCCCGAAAGCGCCAGCTGCCCGGCGGCCTGCAACAGCAAGGTCGATTTTCCGATCCCCGGATCGCCGCCGATCAAGGTCGCCGATCCCGCGACGAAGCCGCCGCCCATGGCGCGGTCGAACTCGGCGATCCCGCAGAGCATCCGCTCGGGCATGACGCTGTCGGCGTCGAGCGATTCGAGCGCGATCGTGCGCCCGCCTTTGCTGAGGTCGTGCTTCGCCGAAAAGGCGGTCTCGCCCGCTTCCTCGACCAGCGTGTTCCACTCGCCGCAATCGGCGCATTGCCCCTGCCAGCGATAGGTGACAGACCCGCAATTCTGGCAGACATATTGACGCTTCGCTTTGGCCATGCCGTTCGCTTAATCGGAACAAAGGCGGAACGCCAGAATTTTCGGGAGAATGACGATGACCGCCCCCTTCACCGACCGACGGACATTGCTGTCGGGGCTCGCGCTCGCGCCCATCCTCGCCTTGCCCGGCTGCGCCAGCCTGCCGGGCTTCAGCCTGACCGACGCGATCCGCGAACTGCTGACGCTGTCGTCGCAGCGCGCCTTCGCTTTGCTGCTCGAACCGAACGGTTTCTATGACAGCCAGGTCGCGCGCATCGACTTGCCGCCCCAGTTCGGCGGGGCCGGCGCCTCGTCGATCGTCGCGCGAGTCTTGATGACGGGCGCGTTCAAGACGCGGCTGACCAGGCAGGTCAACAGCGCCGCGCGCAACGGCGCCGAACGCGCGGCGCCGCTCGTCGCCGACGCGATCCGCAGCATCAGCATCGCCGACGCCGCCGCGATCGTGCGCGGTGGCCCGACCGCGGCGACCGACCTGCTCGAACGATCGATGGGCCGCAGCCTCGTCGGCGCGATGTTCCCCGGCATCAACGAGGGGCTTCGCCTCGCCGACAACGCCGTCGTCACCGAGGCGCTGCGCGCCGCGACCGGCATCGATTTCCGCGGGCTGGTGCAGGACGTCAGCGACCGCACCCACGACGGCATTTACCGGGCGATCGGCCGGGAAGAAGCCGCGATCCGCGCCAACCCGCGCGAAACCGGCAGCCCGCTGCTCACCGCCGTCTTTGGCCTCGCGCGCTAGGCGGCTATAGGCACCGAACGAATCGCCCTCCCGACAGGAAGCCCAAGCGCCATGAAATTCTTCGCCGACACCGCCGAAATCGCCGACATCCAGGAACTCGCCGCGACCGGCCTGCTCGACGGGGTGACCACCAACCCGTCGCTGATCGCCAAGTCGGGCCGCGATTTCAAGGAAGTGACGAAGGAAATCTGCGCGCTGACCACAGGCCCCGTCTCGGCCGAGGTCGTCGCACTCGACCATGCAACGATGATGAAGGAGGCCGAAATCCTCCGCAAGATTGCCCCCAACGTCTGCATCAAGGTGCCGCTGACCATCGATGGTCTCAAGACCTGCAAGGCGCTGACCAGCGACGGCACGATGGTCAATGTCACGCTCTGCTTCTCGGCGGCGCAGGCGCTGCTCGCCGCCAAGGCCGGCGCGACCTTCGTTTCGCCCTTCGTCGGTCGCCACGACGACAATGGCTTCGACGGCATGCAGCTGATCTCCGACATCCGGCTGATCTACGACAATTATGGCTATGAGACCGAGATCCTCGTCGCGAGCGTGCGCCACGGAATCCATGTCCTCGAAGCCGCCAAGATCGGCGCCGATGTGATGACCGCGCCGCCCTCGGTCATCAAGGGACTGTTCAAGCATATCCTGACCGAAAAGGGCATCGAAGGCTTCCTCGCCGACTGGGCGAAGACCGGCCAGTCGATCTGAAACCGTCGCCCCCGCGAAGCGGGGGCCGCTGGCCACCTTGCGCGACACCGATAGCGGCCCCCGCCTTCGCGAGGGCGACGATATGCCTTTACAGTTGACGTAAACGTCAACTCACGCCGATACTCTCCTACGACAAAGGGAGAGATTCGATGACCGACACCGCCGCCCCCGCCGTCCTCAGCGAACGCCGGGGCCATATATTGATCGTCACGATCAACCGACCCGAGGCGCGCAACGCGGTCAACGCCGCGGTGCATGTGGGCATCGGCACCGCGCTCGAGGAAGCCGAAAGCGACCCCGAAATCCGCGTCGTCATCATCACCGGCGCGGGCGAGAAGAGCTTTTGCGCCGGCGCCGACCTCGTCGCCCTCTCGCGCGGCGAGCATCTCGCGCCGAGCGATCCCGCGCAGCAGGAATGGGGCTTCGCCGGCATGGTGTCGCACCCGATCTCGAAGCCCATCGTCGCCGCGGTCAACGGCTTCGCCTTCGGCGGCGGCTGCGAGATCGCGCTGATGAGCGACATCATCGTCGCCGCCGACCATGCCCAGTTCGGCCTGCCCGAGGTCAAGGTCGGCCTGTTCGCCGCAGCGGGCGGCGCCTTCCGCCTCGCGCAGCAACTGCCGCGCAAGCTGGCGATGGAATATATGCTGACCGGCGACCCGATCCCCGCCGCGCGCGCCGCCGAATTCGGCCTAGTCAATCACGTCGTCCCGCTCGCCGACCTGCTCCCGACCGCCACCGCGCTCGCCCAGAAGATCGCGGGCAACGCGCCGCTGTCGGTGCAGGTGTCGAAACGCGTCGCGCTCGGCATCCAGGACGGGCGCATCGCGTCGGACGCCGCCTATTGGGAGCATAACAGGATCGAGCGCAACGCGCTGATGCGCAGCGAGGACGCGCGCGAAGGCCCGCTCGCCTTTGCGCAAAAGCGCAAGCCCGAATGGAAGGCGCGCTGAGATGGGCCAAGAGACCAAAATGACCGATCCCGAACTGATCCCCGTCATCATCGGGGTCGGCCAGGTCAACGACCGCCCCGAGGAACCCGATCAGGGGCTCGACTCGCTCGGCCTGATGGTCGCGGCGCTGAACGTCGCGGCCAAGGACGCCGGCGTCTCGCTCACCGAGATCGACAGCCTCGCGATCGTCGACCAGATCAGCTTCCAAAGCCTCGGCAAGCTGCCCGAACCGCTCGCCGCGGCGATCGGCGCCAGCCCCAAGATCAACTATCAGTCCGACGCCCCGCACGGCGACACCCCGATCCGCCTGCTCAACGAAGCCGCGAACCGCATCGGCGCGGGCGAGACCAAGCTCGCCGCCATCGTCGGCGCCGAGGCGCTGCGCACCGCCGCCGGCCGCGCCGCCAAGGCGGCGAAGGGCGAAGACAAGAGCTATAACGCGATCCGTCAGGTCGCCACGCGCCGCGAACCCAATTATTCGCAGCTCCACGGCCTGTCGGCGCCTGTCGACGTCTATCCGCTCTACGAAAACGCCACCCGCGCCGCGTGGGGCCAGAGCCTCGCCGAAGCGCAGGACGAGAGCGCGCAAATCTGGTCGCGCTTCTCCGAAGTCGCCGCCGCCAACGACGGCGCGTGGATCCGCAAGCCTGCCGCCCCGGCCGACATCCTGCGCGTCGACGAACGCAACCGCCCGATCGCCTTCCCCTATTCGAAGCTGATGGTCGCCAATTCGTCGGTGAACCAGGGCGCGGGCTTCCTCGTCACCAGCCTCGCCGAGGCACGCCGCCGCGGCATCGCCGAGGACCGGCTCATCTACGTCGGCATGGGCGCTGCGGCGAAGGAGCCGGCGAACATCCTGTGGCGCGACCGCTACGACGGCAGCGTCAGCATGGAAACGAGCATCAACCGCACGCTCGCGCTCAACGCGATGACGGTGAAGGATTTCGACCATGTCGAACTCTACAGCTGCTTTCCCTGCGTCCCCAAGATGGCGCGCCGCACCCTCGGCTGGCCTGCCGACAAGCCCGCGACGGTGTTCGGCGGGCTGACCTTCGGCGGCGGACCGATCGCCAATTATATGAGCCACGCGGTGGTCTCGATGGTCGCGAAGTTGCGCAAAGAGGGCCGCTACGGCTTCCTCTTCGCCAATGGCGGCTTCGCAACCGACAATCATTGCATCGTGCTCGGCAGCGAGCCGATCGCCGCCGCGACCTTCCCGCAGGACTACGACTATCAGGCCGAAGCCGAGGAAAAGCGCGGCCCCGTCCCCGAACTGGTCAAGGATTATGCCGGCCCCGCGACGATCGAAAGCTACACCGTTTTCTACGGCCGCGACGGCGCCCCGAAGGCGGGGGTAGTCGTCGCCCGCACGCCTGGCAGCCAGCGCACGCTGGCGCATGTCGACGTCAGCGACGCGGCGATGCTGGCCTTCCTGACCGACGGCGCCGCTGAACCAGTGGGCACCGCGGGCGAGGTCGTCGCGCTGGGCGAAGACCGCTTCGGCTGGCGGGCATAAGCCTCCCCCTCCCGCTTGCGGGAGGGGTCGGGGGAGGGCCTGTTCCGGAACCGAGCCGCGGGAGAGCGACATGCCCTCCCCTAACCCCTCCCGCAAGCGGGAGGGGAACTAGATCTCGAACGACACCCCCTGCGCCAGCGGCAGCGCGTCCGAATAATTCACCGTGTTCGTTGCGCGCCGCATATATTGGCGCCAGCTGTCCGAGCCGCTCTCGCGCCCGCCGCCGGTCTCCTTCTCGCCGCCGAACGCGCCGCCGATCTCGGCGCCGCTGGTGCCGAGATTGACGTTCGCGATCCCGCAGTCGCTCGCGGCAAGAAAGCGCTCGGCCTCGCGCATATCGGTGGTGAAGATCGCCGACGACAGGCCCGCCGCGACCGCATTATGCGCGTCGATCACTGCGCCCAGATCGTCGTAGCGCATGACATAGAGGATCGGCGCGAACGTTTCTTCCAGCACCGGCCCGACCTGCCCCGGCATCTCGACCAGCGCCGGGCGCACATAAAAGCTCGCTCCCTCGCCGACGCGCTCGCCGCCCGTCACGACGCCCCCCGCCGACTTGGCCGCAACCAGCGCCTCCTGCATCATCTCCCAGGCTGCGCGGTCGATCAGCGGCCCGACGAGCACCTCGCCTTCCAGCGGATTGCCGACGCCGACGCTGACATAGGCCGCCTTCAGCTTGGCGACGAAGCCGTCATAGATGCTGTCGTGCAGGAACAATCGCCGCGTCGTCGTGCAGCGCTGCCCCGCGGTGCCCATCGCCCCGAACGCCACGCCGCGCAGCGCGAGGTCGAGGTCGGCCGACGGCGCGACGATCACGCCATTGTTGCCGCCGAGTTCGAGGATCGCCCGCGCGAAGCGCTCGGCCAATCGCGGCGCCACCGCGCGGCCCATCCGCGTCGACCCCGTCGCCGACAGCAGTGCGATACGGTTGTCGTCGACCAATGCCTCGCCCGCCTCGCGCCCGCCGATCAGCAATTGCGACAGCCCCGCCGGCGCGTCGCCGAAGCGCGCCACCGCGCGCTCGAAAATCGCCTGCGTTGCGAGTGCGGTGAGCGGTGTCTTTTCGGACGGCTTCCACACGACGCTGTTGCCGCACACCAGCGCCAGCGCCGCGTTCCACACCCACACCGCGACCGGAAAGTTGAACGCCGAGATCACCCCGACGACGCCCAGCGGGTGCCAGACCTCCATCATCCGGTGCCCCGGTCGCTCGGTCGCGATGGTGAGGCCATAGAGCTGGCGCGACAGCCCGACCGCGAAATCGCAGATGTCAATCATCTCCTGCACCTCGCCCGCGCCCTCGGACGGAATCTTGCCCGCCTCGATCGTCACCAGTCTGGCCAGATCGTCCTTCGCCGCGCGCAGTTCCTCGCCGAACAACCGCACCAGTTCGCCGCGGCGCGGTGCCGGGACATGGCGCCAGGCGCGAAACGCTGCGGTCGCGTTACCGAGCGCCTCGTCGATCGCCGCAGCATCGGCGACGCGCACCATCGCGACCTGTTCGCCGGTCAGCGGGGTGATCGAAGGCATCGACCCTTCGGTCCAGGCGCGGCGATCGACGCCCAGTCCATCGAGCAGCGCCGCGACCTGCTGGCCCATATCAAGCATATTCTGTCCCTTCGCCGGCGCGTGCGCGCCCTTGCAGTTTGTGGCTCGCGGGTTATCGCAGCCAGCAACCGAGTCAAATCGAAAGCGGGAGAAGCAGACGTGTCCGACCTAACCCCCTCCGAACCTTTAGTCCCCGTTCCCGCCGACGCCGCCGCCAACACCCATTGCACCGCCGCCGATTACGACCGGCTCTACCGGCAGAGCGTCGAGGACCCCGACGGCTTCTGGGCCGAACAGGCGAAGCGCCTCGACTGGATCGTCCCGCCCACCAAAATCGCCAATTGGTCCTACGACCCCGTCGGCATCCAATGGTATGAGGATGGCGTCCTCAACCTCTGCCACAATGCCGTCGACCGCCATGTCGCCGCCGGCCATGGCGCGCGCACCGCGATCATCTTTGAACCCGACGCGCCCGACGGCGAGACGCGCATAATCAGCTATGCTGCATTGCTCGGCGACGTGATCCGCATGGCGAACACCCTCAAGAAAATGGGCGTCCAGAAGGGCGACCGCGTCACCATCTATATGCCGATGATCCCCGAGGGCGCGGTGGCGATGCTCGCCTGCGCGCGCATCGGCGCGGTGCACAGCGTCGTCTTCGGCGGCTTCTCGCCCGAGGCGATCCACGGCCGCATCGAGGATTGCGCGAGCGACTGGGTAATCTGCGCCGACGAGGGCCTGCGCGGCGGCAAGACCGTTCCGCTCAAGGCCAATGTCGACAAGGCGCTCGAACGCATCGACGTGAAGGCGGTGGTCGTCATCGCCCACACCGGCGGCGACGTCAGCATGAAGGAAGGCCGCGACCATTGGTATGACGCCTTGTCCGCGGACGTCCCCGCCGACTGCCCGTGCGAACCGATGAACGCCGAGGATCCGCTCTTCATCCTCTACACCTCGGGCTCGACCGGCAAGCCCAAGGGCGTGCTCCACACCGTCGGCGGCTACAGCGTCTGGACCGCGACGACCTTCTGGTACGGCTTCGACTATCGCCCCGGCGAAATCTTCTGGTGCAGCGCCGACATCGGCTGGGTCACCGGGCACAGCTACGTCGTCTATGGCCCGCTCCAGAATGGCGCGACCACGCTGATGTTCGAGGGCGTCCCCAACTACCCCGGCCACGACCGTTTCTGGCAGGTTGTCGACAAGCACCAGGTCAACATCCTCTACACCGCGCCGACCGCGATCCGTGCGCTGATGCGCGAGGGCGATGAGTATGTGACGCGCCACGATCTCTCGTCGATCCGCCTGCTCGGCAGCGTCGGCGAGCCGATCAACCCCGAGGCCTGGCGCTGGTACAGCGACATCGTCGGCAAGGGCCGCGTCCCCGTCATCGACACCTGGTGGCAGACCGAGACCGGCGGCATCATGATCACCACCCTGCCCGGCGCGCATGCGATGCAGCCGGGGAGTGCAGGCAAGCCCTTCTTCGGCATCCGCCCCGAACTCGTCGATGCCGAAGGCAACAAGCTCGTCTGCGAAGAAACCGGCGGCGCGGCCGAGGGCAATCTGTGCATCACGCACAGCTGGCCCGGGCAGGCGCGGACGATATACGGCGACCATGGCCGCTTCGCCGAGACCTATTTCTCGACCTACAAGGGCAAATATTTCACCGGCGACGGCTGCCGCCGCGATGCCGACGGCTATTGGCGGATCACCGGCCGCGTCGATGACGTCATCAACGTCTCGGGCCACCGCATGGGCACCGCCGAGGTCGAAAGCGCGCTCGTGCTGCACGACCTGGTGGCCGAAGCGGCGGTCGTCGGCTTCCCGCACGATATCAAGGGCCAAGGCATTTACGCCTATGTCACATTGAATGCCGGGGTCGAAGCATCGGCAGAAGTCGAGGCGGCGCTCAAGCAGCAGGTCCGCAAGGAAATCGGCCCGATCGCGACCCCCGACCATATCCACCTCACCCCCGGCCTGCCCAAGACGCGCTCGGGCAAGATCATGCGCCGCATCCTCAGGAAGATCGCGGAAAATGATTTCGGGTCGCTGGGCGACACCTCGACCCTCTCCGACCCGAGCCTTGTCGACGGGCTGATCGAAGGACGGAAGAACCGGTAGCCTCATCCTGTTCCCCGGCGAAAGCCGGGGCCCAGACAAAATGCGCCAATTCTAGACCCCGGCTTTCGCCAGGGAACGGTCATTGCGCCAGCGCCTCGCACACCGCCGCCAGTTCGGGCACATATTTCATGATCGGATCGTCGAGCGACAGCAGGCCGCGATCGCGCAATTGCATGATCGCGATGCCCGTCATCGTCTTGGTCACCGACGCCCAATGATAGATGGTGCGCGCATTGACCGGGACATGCGCGTCGGCATCTTGCTCCCCCAGATGGTCGGCCGCCTCGATCCGCCCGTCGCGTATGACGTAGAAGCTGCTCCCGGCGATCTTGGCGCGGGTCGTTTCGGCGCGATGCAGGGCCCGAAAATCGCGGAGCGCGCTGTCGAAATCCTGCTCACTGGCAACCGCCGGCGCGGTGGCGATCAGGCAAAGGGCGAATGCGCTCCAGCGCGACACGGCCATCGGTCAGGCCGCGACCGCATGCCCGCGCCGCATCGCGAGGATGCGTGCCTCGACCTGGTCGAGCGCGTCCAATGCGGTGACGAGGTCGGCGTTCACCGCCGCCCCGACCTCGCGGCTCAGCGCGTCGCCGGTGCCCAGCATCTCGGCAAAGGTCGCGCGGTCGAAGGCGAGCAAAGTCGCCTGCTCGCTCGTCCGCAGCAACCGGTCGTGCGGCGCGCCCAGCAAGTGCGGCGACACGCCGATCAGCTGGCCGGGGCCGGTGACGGTCAGCTGATATATCCCATGCCTGTGCGGCAGCGCGCTGCGCACAGCGCCGCGCACGACGAGCCACAACGTGTCGGACGCGGCGCCGACCGTCGCCAAATCCTGGTCCGCCGAAACATCGACCCGCACGCCGGCGTCCCAGAAGGCCCGCCGCTGCCCCGGCGTCATCGCCGCGCAGCAGGGTAGCTTAGCCAGGAACGCCTCGGCCGCGAAATCCTCCTCGATCACCGGCGCAAGCGCGCGTTGCGGTCGCGGGGTGAAGCTATCGGGGGTCTCGGCGAACATGGCCGCTATGTCGGCCGTCTTGTGCGCGACGCGCGCCGCGACGAGCCGACCGAGCGCGCCCTGCAATTGCAGCGACGCGGGCCGAAGCTGCGACAGCGCGGCACGAAACTGGTCGGCACCCATATACCAGCTCGACACCGGCCCGCGCGCGATGCCCATCGCGGAGCGGCGGATGTCGCGGCCGATCAGCGCCATGTCGCCGATCACCTCGCCCGGACCGACCTGCGCCAGCAAGGCGAGCCCGCCGCCGGGCAGGCGCTTGCCGATATCGACCCGGCCGTCGTCGATCAGGTACAGCCCCTCGGCGCGTTCGTTCTGGACAAGCAGGGCCTCGCCGTCGGCGAAGTGGCGCCGACTGAAGGCATCGGCCAGCTCGGCGCGCGCAGCCCCATCGAGCCCCGCGAACAACGGCACGTCCGCCAGCGTCGTGGCGGACAGCGCGCTCAAGCGAGCACCGCCCAGGTCGGCGCATGGTCGCTCGCTTTCTCGCGCCCGCGATGGTCCTTGTCGACCCCGGCATCGACCAGCCGGTCGGCGAGCGCCGGGCTCAAGAGCAGGTGGTCGATGCGGAAACCATGGTCGCGCTGCCAACCGCCCGCCTGATAGTCCCAGAAGGTCCACACGCCGCCCGCCGGATGGCGGCTGCGCACCGCGTCGGTCCAGCCGTCGCCGAGCAGGCGGAACCAGGCATCGCGCGATTCGGGCCGCATCAGCGCGTCACCCGCCATCGGCCCGCGCGGGTCCCACACATCGTCGTCGTGCGGGATGACATTATAGTCGCCGGTCAGGATCGTCGGGATCTCGGCCGCGAGCAGCGCCTTCGCGCGCTCGCGCAGCCGCGCCATCCAGCGCAGCTTATAGTCGAATTTGGGACCCGGATGCGGGTTGCCGTTGGGCAGGTAGATGCACCCGACGCGCAGGCCGTGGATATCGGCCTCCAGATAGCGCGACTGCTCGTCCTCGGCCTCGCCCGCCAGGCCCCGCTGCGTCTCGACCGGCATCACCCCCTTGGCGAGGATCGCGACGCCGTTGAACCCCTTTTGCCCATGATAGAGGAAGCCATAGCCCGCGGCTTCGATCTCCTTGGTCGGCATCGTCTCGTCGCTCGACTTCAGTTCCTGCAGGCAGGCGATATCGGGCTGGGTTTCCTCGAGCCATTCGATGAGGCGCGGCAGCCGCGCCTTGATGCCGTTGATGTTGAAGGTCGCGATTTTCATGCCGCATCTATGGCAGCATGCGACGCCCCGCGAAAGGCGTCAGATCGCGAAGCTCGACCCGCAGCCGCAGCCCGAAGCCGCGTTGGGGTTTTCGACCTTGAACGACGATCCGCCGAGCGAATCGACGAAATCGACGATACAGCCGCGCACCAGGTCGATGCTGACCGGATCGACGACCAGCTTCACCCCGTCGGTCTCGGTGACCACATCGTCGGCGTCGATGCTATCGGCCAGCCCGAAGCGATAGGTGAAGCCCGAACAGCCGCCGCCATCGACCGCGAGCCGCAACGCGGCCTCGGTGTCGCCCTTGCGGGTCGCGATCCAGCGAACGCGCGCCGCGGCGGCGGGGGACAGGGTGATATCGGAAAGCTGCGTGGCCATGGCGCCAAGATAGGGGGCCACGCGCCAAATGAAAAGGGCGCCCCGGCTTGAACCGTTGGGCGCCCTATCCTCTCCGACCCTGAAAGCTTGCGTTACTCGGGACCGCCCATCGCCAGCTTGTCGCCGGTGATCGCCGCGATCGCCATACTGTCCTGGCGACAGAAGGGCATCGGGTTGACCGGCGCGCCTTCGATGCGGACTTCATAATGGAGGTGGTTGCCGGTCGAACGACCGGTCGAGCCGACATAACCGACGATCTCGCCCTTCTTCAGCTGCTGGCCGGGACGGACGATGTAGGAGGACATATGGCCGTAGCGCGTCTGGATCGCGTTGCCATGTTCGATTTCGACATAATTGCCATAGCCGCCGAGGCGCTGGGCGCGACCGACGATGCCGTCGGCGGTGGCGTAGATCGGGGTGCCGTGCGGCGCCGGAATGTCGATGCCGTTGTGGCGCGCGACCTTGCCGGTGATCGGGTGGACGCGCATGCCGTAGGACGACGAGAGCGACATGTTCTGGATCGGAACGCGCGAGGGAACCGACACGCCCAGGCTTTGCGTCAGGCCGGTGTCGAGGCGCTTCCAGGCCTGGAAAATCGCGCGCGCTTCGCTGTCTTCGGTCGGCGACGGGACACCTGCGGTGAAGCTGTCGTCATCGGGTTCGTCGGGAACGACGATGCCCGCGTCGGCGCTGGTTTCGGCGGCCTGGACAGCCGGGGCGGCGAAGCCCATCAGCGCGGTGGCACAAAAAATCAGTCCAAAACGAAACTTTTGCACCAGAAGAGTGTTTATCACTTAACGACCCCGCATCTGCCTTGTCGCCATCGGAAAAAATTTTCCGATGGTGCCGGTTTAGTCTGCATTGGATGATTGATCATCCGCCCGGCAGCCTGTCTGCGGGGGCAATCGTTACGAAGCAATAACGGCGTAGTATTCTTGCGTTAAACCGGCGTCATGGCGCGCTGAGTCGTTGAATGGCGGCTTCAAAGACCCCCGAAATCGCGATTTTACGAGGCTTTGCCAGGTTAACGCAGGTGCGAATCCCCGCCGATCGCACGCCCAGTTGAACCAGTCTGTGCCCGCGCTCACATGGCGAATCTCGTCGCGATAGATGCGCCGCAGGATCGCCGCCGAGGCGGTGTCGCCAAGGCCGTCCAACCGGGCGATCATCGTCGGCGTCACATCGAGACCGCGCGCCTCGAGCACCATTGGCACGATCGCGAGCCGCGCCAACGCATCGTCGCGCGTTTGCTCAGCCGCCTCCCACAGGCCGACGTGCGCGGGCAGCGCGCCATAATGGCTGCCGAGCTGACGCAGCCGCCGGTCGATCAGCGCAAAATGCATCGCCTCGTCGGCCGCCACGCCGATCCAGTCGTCGACGAAGCCGCGCGGAAATTCGCCGCCGAAGCGCCCGATCAGATCGACCGCGAGGTCGATCGCGACGAACTCGATATGCGCGAGCGCGTGGAGCATCGCGATCCGTCCACGCTCGGACCCGCCCTTGCGACGGCTCGGCATCCGGTTGGGCGGCAGCAACTCCGGCTCGGCCGGCCAAGCGGGCCGGTCGGGCATCTGGACCTCGCAGCGATGGTCGAGATGACCGCTCCGCCAGGCGCGCGCCAGCCCCCGCGCCGCGCGCCTTTTGGCATGCGGGTCGGCGGTCAGCAGCACCGCGCGCGCGGCTTCGCCCAATGTCGTCAAAGCGCCTTTGCCGCCTCCAGCACCGCCTCGGCATGGCCCTTCACGCGCACCTTGCGCCACTCTTTCGCCAGCTTGCCATCGGCGCCGAACAGGAAGGTCGAACGCTCGATCCCCATATAGGTGCGACCATAATTCTGCTTCTCGACCCAGGTGCCGAAGGCCTCGCACACCGCGCCGCCCTCGTCCGACGCGAGACGCACGGTCAGCCCATATTTGTCGCGGAACTTGCACAGCTTGGCCGGCGCATCGCGCGACACCGCGAGCACTTGCGCATTCAGCTTGGCAAATTCGGGCGCCAGCCGCGTGAAATCCTGCGCCTCGACGGTGCAGCCAGGCGTATCGGCCTTGGGGTAGAAATAGACGACCAAGGGCGCCCCCCTCAGCGCCGCGAGGCCGATCGCCGCGCCGTCGGCGTCGAGCAGTGTCACCGCCGGAATGGCGTCTCCGATACCAAGGGCCATGGTCCTTCTCCTCAATAAATAGGGACAGTCCCTATTTAACCGAGCCGACAGCGCCATTGCCGGATCGCTTCGCCGTTAAATAGGGACTGTCCCTATTTATTGCGCGCGGTCGCGAATCGTCGCCCACCAGTTCACGATTTCCTGCCGCGCCGCGTCGTGCGCGGCAAGCAGTTGCGGCCAGCCGGGCTCGCCGCACGCTGCCGCAACAAGCTGGCGTGCCGCCGGGGTCGCGGGTTCGCCTTCGGGCGCGGTCAGCCGCAGCATCACCAGCATCCGCGCCAGCAGGCCGTGGGCGTCGCAAATCTCGGGCGGCGCCAGCCCCTCGATCTTCAGGCAGGCGAGCGCCGAGCCGATGTTGGGGTCGTGGCAGCGCCCGCTGGCAAGCTGCGTCACCTGCATCGCGAATTCGAGGTCGACGAGCCCGCCTGGCCCGCCCTTGATGTCGAGCGCGCCCTGCGGCGGCTTGTGCGCCGCCATCTTGTCGCGCATCTCGGCGGCGTCCTGCGCGAGCTTCACGGGATCGCGCGGAATCGCGAGCAG
>JAEULK010000031.1 GCA_016793775.1 Sphingopyxis sp.
ATCGCCGCGGTGATCATTCTTTCCCACACCCCGGCATCCCCGACTGCCAGCATGCGCCCGCTCGGCTCCCGCATCGTCTTGAGGATAGCGAGCGCCGCGGCGGTATACTCCGGCCAGAGCATGTCGACGGCATCGGCCGCCGACCGCAGTTCGCCTTCGCCGTTCCGGCTGAGCTCATGTCCGGCAAGGACCCTGGCTATCCGCTCGACCGGAGCCGTTGCGGCCGCGTCCCAGGTCATCGGCCGTGGTTCAGATAGGCGCGCACGTCGTCCGCGCTGTTTCCGACTGCATCGACGGCCTCGCGAAGTTCTTCCTCGCCCACGCCGAGGCTCTCGGTCCAATCGCGGATCTCATAATCTTCGGAAAGGCTGATCCGATCGCGATCGGGGGCGCCCGTCAGTCTCTTGTCGTCCGCCATCATGGTCTCCTGTGTCTGCGCTCGCGAAGCCGGGCCGCGCGGGAGCTGCGGCCCGGCCCAGAAGGCGCAGTCAATCTGCGCCTGTCTGTGCCGCGATTCTGTCGGCACCTTGCCTTCGATACCTCTTCCGCCGGTTGAGCGGAGTGGCGCTCTCAACCCCGAATGACGCGCCGACGGCGGCAAGCGTTCCCGAGAAAATTTTCGGATTAACACAGGTTATTCCGGGGGTGCTGAGACCGGGGCGGCGCGGAACTTTCGAAGCGAGCCAGCGTTACCCGGACATCCACCACGGATGAATTGGCGCAGCTTTCAACGTCCCCCGCAAGTGCGGTCGGGCGAGTGGCGGACTGCGTACAGACGGGAGAATTATCATGTTCAGATGGGCTATCATCTTTGCCGTCGTCGCGCTCGTCGCGGCGCTTCTCGGTTTCGGCGGCATCGCCGGCCTTTCGGCCGACTTCGCCAAGATCTTGCTCGTGATCGGCGTCGTCCTCTTCATCGTTGCCTTCGTCTTTGGGCGCGGACGCCGCACATTGCCCTGAGTTTCCGGGATGGCCGAAGTTTCCGACTTTGCCATCCTCACGGGTGCCGGCGATCACAAACCCCTCGGTCGCCGGCACACGACTATATCTTCTCCCATATCGGCCGTGTCTCAGCACCGGCCCGACACATTGGACGTCACGCCGGACGGCCGCTATTTCGTTATTCGCGGCCGACTTTGGCGTATGTCGAACCCGGCGTTAGAGCCTGGCCAGCGCGAGCGACTGGTATCCGAATTGATGACTGCCCGGCGGGGCGTGCGAGCGGCGCTCGCAGCCAAGGACGGCATAGCGCTTCGGCGGGCTCGCTCCGCGGTCGATCGCTCGAAGCGCGCGCTTGGCGAGCGCGGGCCGGTGTGGTGGGACGATGGAGCCCCGGACTTCAATCGACACATGGCAGTCAACACGCCCTATGCGCAGTGGTTCGAGGAGTTGACCGACTAAAGTCGGCCATCTTTCGCCTGGCAGCGGTTCAGGACTTCGCCGTCATCAGCGGAGACGGCGCGCCGCGATGGAGCGTCAGCATGGCGGTTCCGATCCCGGCCGCAGGGACTATCCTCATCCGCTCGGATGCGATGCCGCGATCCTCGAGCAAATGGGCGAGAAGGCTGATCTGTGCTTCGTCGCCGGCTATTTCGATTGTCGCGGCAGGAGCCGCGCGAAGGACGGTGGCAAGGTCTGCGGCGCGCCCGAGTCCAATGCTTGTCAGTTTGGGCCTGTCTTCGTCGAAGCCATGAAAAGTGAATGTCTCGCTTTGGCCATCGCGCGATGCAAGCCAATCGGCCATCTCGCGCGTGAGCGATCCGGATGCTGCCGCCATCGTCGATCCATCGGGCAGCGTGATGAGCGCGCTCGTCGCTGCTTCCGGCGGTGCGGCCTCAACCGGTTCGCTGCCGCAGGACTGGAGCGAAAGGGTGGCGGCGCCGATTGCGAGAACGGACGTCATGAGCAGTAGAATACGGGGCATCATTGATCCTCGATCCCCCTCGCAGCACCAACGCGCGACGTGAACGGATGTTGCTGCTCCTTGGGTGTATTTAAGCCGCTGCCTGCACCTCTGCAGCGTCCTGATATCGGCAGATGCTGCGGCCGCTTCGCTCTACGATATAATGCGCCTCGTCGGCGAGGCTGATCAATTGTTCAAGGTCGCGCGACAGGTCGTCGCAGACAAGGTAACCGATCGACGTCGAAACGCCCGTGGAGGACCGGTCCCACCCGAGGACGGCCGAACCTCCTGAAATCCCGAACGCTTTCAGCCTAGACCGCGAGCGTCAACAAGGCTGGAAGGACGGGGCGCTCGATGCCTAAAATGGTAAAGCCCCGCTGCACAAGGCGGCGGGGCTTTCCTGAAGTCGGGTCCTGAGACCCGAGCTTGCAACCTATTGACGCGCAGGCGGGAGGATTGTTCCCATGGGCGTCGATTTTTATTATCGGCAGCGCACATTGCTGCGATCGATTTCACGCCCGACGGCTGCGCCGCCGAGGGCGCCGATCACGGTGCCGAGCGTTTCCGACCTGCCGTCGGCGATCACGTTGCCGAGCACGCCGCCCGCGATCCCGCCGACGATCAGGCCGGTCGATCCGTCGTTGCGGCGGCAGTAATATTTATTGTCGCGGCCGCGATAGATGCGGTCGTTGTCGCTAAGGCGGCGTTCGCGATAGCGCCGGTCGTTGCGATAATAATTCTCCGCATAATAGCCGCTGTAGCGCGGGTCGGGGCGATCATAGTCATAGCGGCCATATTGGTCGTAATAGGCGCGATCATAATAGCCATAGCCGCCATCGTCATAAGCATAGCTGCTGCCGGTCGAGGCGCAGGCCCCGACCATGGCGGTTGCGGCGGCGAGAGGAAGGATCATCAGGCGGTTCATCGGCATCACTCCATTTGGTTGCGTGCCGGGCCGACCTTGGCGGGGCATGCTCTGGCCCCTCATGATCTAGACCCTTGAACCCATGCAGAGTTCCGGCCCCTGCCATTTGAAAGCTAACGGAAATCCCGAGGTTTGATCTTGATGCCTTCGGTGGGTTGGCCGGGAATGATACCCGACCCGAGGCGGAGGTCGGGAATATAGATGTCGCGCGGATTGCGGCCGAGCGGCTTTGTCTCCGGATCGCGTGGGTCGGGACCAACGGGACTCTTGACGACGTCGGCGCGGCCGACCCTGTAGATATCGGCGATGTCCTTGCGTTGCCCGACACTTGCGAGCAGCGGGGAGAGGTC
>JAEULK010000017.1 GCA_016793775.1 Sphingopyxis sp.
GTGGTTGCGCCAGTTACGCCGTCGATCTCGGTTCAGTCTTCTGTGGCTCTTTTCGCCGCAGCCTGTGCGAAGTTGGCACGTTCCAATCTACCGCTTCCTCCGACTGCATCTCCGGAGGCAATAACGATTTCGGAGCTTGCCTGGAGGCGCATAGGGCCAATCATTTATGCCTTGAACCAAGAACCCGCGAGATCGCGAGAGGAGCTAGAAAAGCTCTGGGCAGCCTTTGCATCTACTGGTGGCGGCGCGGCAGTCGATCCGGTATTCTGGCCTGCTGCCGGTTTGATGGACACCGAGATAAGTTCATTCAGGCTACCCCAGCTTCACGTTCGAAGTCGATAGGACTGAGGTAACCTAGGGTCGAGTGACGTCGGGTTGGGTTATAGAAGCATTCGATATAATCGAACACGTCGGCCTTGGCCTGCGCCCTCGTGCGGTAGATCTTCTTCCCGATCCGCTCTGTCTTGAACGAGGAGAAGAAGCTCTCCATGGCGGCATTATCCCATACATTGCCGGACCGGCTCATCGAGCAGGTGACCCCATTGTCGGCCATCAGCCGCTGGAACTGCTCTAAGCTGGCTTTCGAACTGGCCCAGCCGGGCCACGTCGCGTGCCATCCTGAAGGGGCGATTTCATGACAACAAACCTTTCCCCCTTCATCACGAGGCTGACCGGGCTCGCTATCGTGAAGCCAGTCAGCACCCGTCAAAAATACCATTTTCCCATCTCGATTGGATATCGCGTTAAGCACGCCATGCTCAATCTTCTCGCATTTTCGGTCTGATCTGCCGCTTCAAACCCTTAGGAGTGAAATGAAGTTTGGATTTGGCTAAGTCGCAGGAGGATCATCTTGTCCGTCTATCGCGCCGAGAATATTCGCCTGACCGAAGACGTCCGGCCTGAACTCGCCGAGATTTGCCTGCCCGGTCCCGATGAGGGCGTCCTCGGCCAATATGCCCGGATGCGCCCGCAATTGGACGCCTTCCACGCCTTCGACAAGGCGCATATTGTGATGCTGGCGGAGGAGGGGCTGATCGAGCGCGAGGGCGCGCGAGCGATGTTATCGGAACTGCGCCGTATGGAAGCGGGCGATATGGTTGCCACGCGAGCCGCGACGGCCGAACATATGCATTCGGGCGAGGCGATCCTGACTGCCGCGCTTGGCAAGGACGTTGCCGGGACGATGCATCTTGGCCGTAGTTCGGGCGACCTGTTGGCCGTGAGCTATCGTTTAACACTGCGCGCGCGGCTGTTGGCCGTCGTGGCGCAGCTCGACGCCGTGCGCCGTGCGACACTCGATCTTGCGCGGCGGCATGTAGACACGGTCATGCCGGGCTGCACGCATTTGCAGCATGCACAGCCTGAAAGCTTTGGTCATTATCTCCTGTCCTGGGCGTCGGCGTTCGATCGCGATGCCGAGCGAATCCGGCAATTTTATGCGCGGCTCAATCTGAGTCCCGCGGGGGCCGCCATCCTCAACGGTTCCGAATTTGCGCTCGATCGCGATCGGGTCGCCGCTTTCCTGGGGTTTGACGGACTGGCGCTGAACACGCGCGATGCCGTCTGGGGCCGCGATATCGAGATCGAGGCGCAGGCGGTGATGACCATTCTGGCCGGTGACTTCAATCGCTTCGCCGAGGATCTGATGCTGTGGTCGGCGCCGGAGTTCGGCTTTGTCGAAACCGCCGATGGCTTTTGCGGCACCAGTTCGATCATGCCGCAAAAGAAGAACCCGAATGCGCTGGAATGTTTGAAGGGCGTGGTGGCGACGACCACCGGTTTCCTGATGAGCACCATCATGGTCCACAAGAGCCCATCGACCGTACCCGTCTTCGACTGGGTCCGGTCGATGAGCGACGCGTGGCGCTGTTATGACGAAGTCGCGGGCGGGCTGCGCCTGATGGCAGCTGTCTTGGGCGACCTGACCGTCCATGGCGAGCGGATGGAAGCCGCTTCGGCACGCCACTGGTCGACGGCAACCGATCTTGCCGCCGCTATTGTGCGGCACGCCGATATCCCTTGGCGCGCGGCGCATCAGATAACCGGCATGACCGTCCGACTCGCTATCAACGCCGGGCACACCCCCGAGACGCTGCCGTCGGCGCTGGTGGATGAGGCCGCAAGGCAGCTGATCGACCGCGCGTTATCAATCCCGCAAGGGGTGATCGATGACGCGCTCGATCCCCGCCGTTCCGTGGCACGGCAGCGATTGCCAGGCGGTCCTGCGCGCGCGCGGGTCGAAGACGCCCTTGCCGGTCATGAGGCCGCGCTGGTCAACGACCTCAAATGGTATGGCGACACCAACGCCAAGATCGCCGTCGCGGCCGACCTGCTGGAAGGGGCGATCGACCACCTTCTGGTCGGCTGATACGCCCCCCGGCCTGCGGGGGCGATCAGCGAGTTATGGGGCGAGGCGGTAGATGGCGAAGGTCTTGGTCACCGGCACTTGGCTGTCCCACGCGCAATGCGATCCCTTTTCCGCGAGGATGATGTCGCCTTGGACAAAGCGGTGGACGGCGCCGAAATCATCCTCCAGCGTCACCTCGCCATCGAGGATGTGCATGATCTCATGGTGCGGATAGCGGAAGCCGTGCCGACGGCAGGGCGTGCTGTCCCATGTGCCGCATTTGAAGCGACCTTTGTTCGTCGAATAGTCGAGATGAGTACGGCACAGGGGCGCGGGACCGATAAGCAGGTCTTCCGCGGGTGCGGCTGACGGAGCCAGATTCGGCGCTCTGCCGATTGCGATGATTGTGGCGTCACCGTCGTCGCTCTCGAAATTACGCATATAGGCAAGAAGCGCTTCGTCTGCGGCCTGCCACACAAAGCCGCTGTCTTTGAGGAGAACCGCACTTTCGCCTTCGGCGAGTTCGACAGTCCCGTGGCCGTCTTTCAAGGTCACGCTTCCCTGTATCACGATGACATATTCGTCGGCGGGCATCGATTCGACGCTGCCGCCGCCGGTGAGGCGCATCACTCCCACCGCCGACGGAGCGCCTGCAGCCCAAAGCGGCTCGCGGGATTGCATGAAGGCCTCCGCGCCGTCAGCGCGCTCGCGCAGGCGAATGGCGAAGTCGTTCGCCAAGGAGCGAAGGTCAAGGAAGGAGGGGGCTCGTGCGCGGTCATGGATTTTGGGGGTAGGCGAGGCTGGCGTGGTCATGAGGGGCGAGGCCTTTCCTGGATACAAGACAGGCCATGCTTTAGGTGGGGCGCCCGACATTTTGTGCCGATGTGGCGCTGGTGGTGGAGAGACTATGCCGGATCGGCGAGCGGTCCGCGTGCGGCTGTCGTGGATGCGGCGGGGCCCCCGGCAGCACATTCCACGCATAAGGGTCAGCATTCACAACAATCCGCTGTTGCGTCCCCCGCTTTTGAAGAAAGATTCTCGCATGGATCGATATTTTAGAAAATAGGACGAGTTCCTTCCCCCAGGAGCGTTTGAGTTCAAAAATTATGATAAACAATCAAAATAAATAATAATTGTTTGCAGGAATTTGAACAAAAATTAATTATAAGGGGAAACAACATGAATAATAGTCGCGTTTTTATCCGGCTGACGAAAGGCGTTTCTCTCGCCTCACTCCTGCTTTCTACTCCCTCGCTTGCTCAGGACGCGGATAATCCCGACGCGGACGATGGCGCGATCGTCGTTGTCGGGCAGCGTCAGGCCTATATCGGCGACTTCCCGGTTCAGGATATTCCGCAGAACGTGCAGTCGCTGTCGACCGAAACGCTCGACATGGCAGCGATCACCCAGCTAAGCGGCGCGCTCGATCTGGTTAGCGGCGTATCGCACCTCAACAATTTCGGCGGCCTCTGGGACAGTTACGCGATCCGCGGCTTTTCCGGCGACGTCGCTGGCCTTCCCTCCGGCTTTCTGGTCAATGGCTTCAACGGCGCGCGCGGTTTCGGGGGGCCGCGCGATACTTCAAGCGTCGAGCGAATCGACGTCCTAAAGGGCCCTACCTCGGCTCTTTTCGGTCGCGGCGAACCCGGTGGCACGGTAAACATCGTCACCAAAAAGCCCGAGTTTCGACCAGAGGGATATGTCCTGTTGCAGGGGGGGAGCTGGAAATCTTTCCGTGCCGAAGCGGACTATACGACCCCGGTGTCAGACGATCTCGCCTTCCGCATCAACGCAGCCTATGACGACGCCGGCAGCTTCCGGGACACCATCCGGACCAAGAAGTTCTTTGTGACCCCTTCGGTCTTGTGGCAGATCGGCGATCGCACAAGCGTCTCGTACGAAATGGAATTTTCGTCGCAGGAGATCCCCTTCGACCGAGGCCTGCCGATTTTCAACAACGACTTCGACCGACTCCCCGTGACGCGCTTTCTGGGAGAGCCCGGCGACGGTCCGATCAAGATCGACGTCTGGGGCAATCAGGTTCAGTTCCAGCATGATTTTTCGGATGACTGGAGCCTGCTGGTTGGAGCATCTTATCGCAAGACTCGCCTGCGCGGGACCGGCGAGTATCCAGAGCTTGTCGCTAGTCGGCAGCCCTTCTTCGCTGACGGCACGATCTTGTCCCGGCAGCGGCGCTACGAAGACAGTCGCTCGGAAAGCCTGATCGCCCGCGCCGAACTCACCGGTCACTTCGACGTTGGCGCTCTTTCGAATACGTTGGTCGTCGGCATCGATTATGACTATATGGATCTCGACCGTATTCAGACCCGCTTTCGCCCCCCGGCCTACGTGCCGGGCATGTCACTTGAGCAAATCAACGGGATCAATGTTCTCAACCCGGTCTATGGCGCCTACACTTTGCCGAACCCCTTCGCATCGACCGTGTTTGATCAGGATGAGGTTGCGAAAAGCTGGGGCGCCTATTTCTATGACCAGATTGACCTCACCGAATGGCTGAAGGTCAGGGTCGGCGGCCGCTATGACGAGTTTCGACAAACCATCTTCGACCGCACAACCTTGGGAACCAGCGGGCAAAACGTCTCCGCCTTCAGCCCGCAGGCCGGCTTGGTGATTCAGCCCACCGATACCCTATCATTCTACGGCAGTTTCGGCCGCGGTTTCCGTCCGAACAGCGGCCAGGATTTCTTCGGTAACGCCTTTGCCCCCGAGAAGTCGGAATCCTATGAGGTCGGCGCAAAATATGCCTTGCCCGGCAATCGGTTGACCGCTTCGCTCGCGCTTTTCACGATGACCAAGACCAATATTCTGACGGCCGATCCCAATCCGGAACGTTCGGGCTATGTCATCGCGGTTGGCGGTGCCAGGAGCCGCGGCGTCGAAGTCGATGTGAATGCCAAGCTGCCCTACAATTTCAATGTGATGCTTGCTTATTCCTACGTCGACGCCTTTTCGACGTCGAGCATCCTTGATCCTGATTTCGGCAAAGCGATCTTGCCGGGCGATCCGCTGATCAACGTCGCGAAGCACAGCGGCAATGTGATGCTGACCAAGGAGTTCGAGATCGGCGGGGGCAAGTCGGCGATGATCGGCGGAGGCGTTCAATATGTCGGTAAGCGGCTTGGCGAGACGGCTACCGATTATTTCCTGCCCGCAGTGACGCTCGTCCGGTTGATGGCTTCGGTGGATGTCACTGAAAATCTGCGGATCAGTGGCAATGTCGAAAATCTGTTCGACAAGCGCTGGTTCGCCAACTCCTATTCCGCTCTGTGGACCTACCCGGGCGCGCCGCGGCGTTTCACGGTCCGCGCGACCTATCGCTTCTAGCGTCGGTTCGCCAGTCGCCGCAGGTTAGGAGACACACCGACTAACTTTCGTCGAATCCGGAAGGGGGCCGGCCTGCTTCCGCAGGTCGGCCCTCGCCGTGGGAACCAGGCGCCACCAACGCGGCAAACAATGCCAAATCAAGGCAAAAATGGCATGATACTGCTGCTCGTCCCGCTCACATCAGGGCAAACTTTCGATATCGGCATGACTAATTCCATTCAGCAACCAGTCTTTCAAAGGGACAATCTTCGATGAGCAGCTTTCGGCCCAAATATATCAGTTTTGATTGTTACGGTACGCTGACGCGTTTCCAGATGTCGGAAATGGCGCAAGAATTTTACAAGGACCAGGTGCCGGCCGACCGGATGGAAGCCTTTCTGACCGACTGGGCACGCTACCGGCTCGACGAGGTACTTGGCCCGTGGAAACCCTACCGCGACGTCATTGTGAATTCGTTGTCGCGCGCTTGCGCCAAATGGGGCATCGTTTTCGACGACAGCGAAGGGCAGGCGATCTATGACGCAGTGCCGACATGGGGGCCGCATGCCGACGTGCCCGGCGGCCTGTCGCAAATCGCGGATAAGATCCCGCTCGTCATCTTGTCGAACGCTATGAATAGCCAAATCCAGTCGAATGTGGATAAGCTGGGCGCTCCGTTTCACCGCGTCTATACGGCGGAATCGGCGCAGGCTTACAAGCCGCGGATGCAGGCATTCGAATATATGTTCGAGCAGCTTGGCTGCGGTCCTGAAGAGATGATGCATGTATCTTCCAGCTTCCGCTATGACCACAATACGGCCAGCGACTTACGCTTCGGCTGCCGCGTGTTCGTCAATCGTGCGCACGAGCCGTCGAACGCCAATTATCGAGATGTCGAAATCCCGCACATCGGCTGCCTTCCCGCCGTCGTCGGCCTTTGATCAGGTCTGACCGCCCGACCATGCAGCCCAGTCCCCAGTCCTACTGGCTCGCATCGGCGCCGTCCTTTGCCTTGGGGGTCGCCGATACGCCGGACGGCGACTATGACGTAGCCATCGTCGGTGGCGGCTTCACCGGACTGTCCGCCGCGCTCGCACTGCGCGAGCGCGGCGCGTCGGTCGCGCTGTTCGAGGCAGGCCAGGTGGTCGGCGAGGCGTCGGGACGCAATGGTGGTCAGTGCAACAACGGGACGCATCAGGATTACGGCGCGCTCGTTGGCCAGATCGGCCGTGACCGGGCCCAAGCCTATTATCGGGCTTACGTCGATGCGGTCGATACGATCGAGGCGACCGTCCGGAAATATGAAATCGACTGCGATTTCCATCGCTGCGGAAGGCTGAAGATCGCGGCAAAGCCTCAACATTTCGCTAAGATCGAAAAGGCCTATTTGCTATTGAAGGCGGAAGTAGATCCGAATGTCGAGCTGGTGACGCCGGACCGGATCGCGACCGAGGTTCGGTCGAAAGAATTTCATGGCGGTCTGCTGCAGACAACCAGCGCTCAGATGCATGTCGGACGATTCGGTATCGCGCTCGCGAACGCGGCGGCGGCTCAAGGCGCGCATATTTTCGAAGAGGCGGCGGTCGATGGTCTGTCGCGCGCACCCGACGGCCGTTGGTTGGTCTCGACCACCCGCGGCCGGGTTCGCGCAGCGCAGGTTTTGGTCGCAACCGGCGGCGCGGCGCCGCAGCGCCCGTTCCGCTGGTTTCAGCGGCGCATGGTCGCGGTCGGCAGTTTCGTGATCGCGACCGAGCCGCTGAGCCCCGCGCTGATCGACGAGCTTTTCCCGACGCGACGCAACTATGTCACCAGCCGGGTCATCGGCAATTTCTTTCGCCTGACTGCCGACGATCGCCTGATATTCGGCGGCCGCGCGCGCTTCGCGCTGTCTGACAGCAAGTCTGACCGTAAGAGCGGTGTCATCCTGACGTCCGCGATGCGGCGCATGTTTCCACAACTGGACGCCGTGCGCGTCGATCACATCTGGGGCGGCATGATCGACCTGACCGCCGATCGGTTGCCACGCGCCGGCGAGCAGGACGGCCTGTTCTATGCCATGGCCTATAGCGGTCACGGGGTGCAGATGTCGGTCCATATGGGCCAGAATATGGCACGCTATATGGGCGGCGACCTCAGCGCCAATCCATGGGCCGATATGCCCTGGCCGGCGATCCCGGGCCATTTGGGCAAACCCTGGTTCCTGCCGATGGTCGGAGCGTGGTACAAGATCCAGGACGCGCTCTATTGATGTCCGACGACGGTTCCATTTCAAGGCGAAGATGGCTGGAAACGGCGCTCGGGGGCGGCGTCGCGGCCGGCGCGGGGTCGCTGCTGCTGGCCGGATGCGGATCTGCCGCGCGGAAGGGCGCGGCGAGCGCCAGCGGCCGGATCCGCGCGGCATGCATGTCGCTTTCGATGGCGGATACGCTCGATCCGGCGAAAGCCGCGCTGTCGAGCGACTATGTCCGGCACTATATGATCTATAGCTGCCTGACGGAATTGGGCCGCGACCAGAGACCGCGTCCCAATCTTGCGGAAAGCATCGTCAGCGAGGACCAGCGCGTCTGGCACGTTCGACTGCGCAGCGGCGTGACGTTTCATGACGGCAAGTCGCTCACCTCCGCCGACGTCGCCTATTCGCTGTTGCGCCACAAGCAGCCGCTGACCGGGTCGAAGGTCGCAGGCATTGCGGAACAATTTGCAGCGGTGCGCGCCGACGGACCGCTCGATCTGGTCATCGAGCTTTCAGGGGCGAACGCCGACCTGCCGATCATCCTGTCGCAGTCGCACTTCGGCATCGTGCCCGACGGCGAGACGCGCTTCGCCAGCGGCAATGGAACCGGTCCCTATCGGCTTGCTTTCTTCACGCCGGGCGTCCGCACGATCGCGCGCAAGAACCCGGCCTATTTCAAGCCGGGCAAGCCGCATCTGGATGAGATCGAACTGATCGGCATCGCGGACGAGGTCAGTCGGGTGAACGCCCTGCTGGCGGGCGACGTCCACATGGCATTGTCGGTCAATCCGCGCTCGACTGGCCGGATCGCGGCATCGCCTGGCCATGTCGTGCGCGAGACGCCGTCGAGCCTCTACACCGATCTGGTGATGCGGGTGGACCGTTTCCCGGGATCCAGCCCTGATTTCGTCGCGGCTATGAAGTTTCTGACCGATCGCGACCTGATCAAGCGCGCCCTGTTTCGCGATTTCGCCACGGTAGGCAATGACCATCCGATCCCGCCCTTTCATCCCTATCACCGGGCAGATCTGCCGCAGACGACACTCGATCTGGACCGCGCGCGCTGGCATCTGCAGCGCACCGGCATTGGCCGCACGCCTCTGCCCATTTATGCAACGCCCGCCGCCGAAGGCTCTGTCGACATGGCATCGGTGTTTCAGGAATATGGTGCCCGCGTGGGGTTGAACATCGCGGTCAACCGCGTCCCCGCCGATGGTTACTGGTCGACCCACTGGATGAAGCATCCCATGGGTTTCGGGTCGGTCAATCCGCGCCCGACGGCGGACCTGGTATTTAGCCTGTTTTTCGAATCCACCGCAGCGTGGAACGAATCCGGTTGGAATAATCCAGCCTTCGATCGCTTGTTGGTCGAAGCCCGCGGCGAGGGTGACGAAGCGCGTCGCAAGCAATTATACGGCGAAATGCAGGGGCTCGTCAGGGATCATGGCGGCATCGGCATTCCGGTGTTCATCAGCCTGCTCGACGGGTACGACCGGCGGCTGAAAGGATGGTATCCGGTGCCGTTGGGAGGCTTCATGGGCTACGCCTTTGCCGAACATCTGTGGTGGGAGGACTAGCGCCATGACGGCTTCGCCCGACGCGCACACCCAGGGCGGGCGCCAACTGGCGCTGATGATCCTCGGCCGGATCGGCGCGTCCGTCGTGACGCTGATTCTGGTCGCGCTGGTCGTATTTGCGATCAGCAGCCTCCTGCCCGGCGATGCCGCGCAGGAGGCTTTGGGACAGAGTGCGACGCCCGAACAGATCGCCGCGCTTAGGCAGGAAATGGGCCTCGACCGACCCGCCTATGAACGGTTCGGGACCTGGGCATGGGGTCTGATCGGCGGGGACGCCGGCCAGTCCCTGGTCGCCAACATGCCCGTAGGCGACATCATCCGTGAACGGCTGCCCAATTCGCTGATTCTGGCTGCCATAACGACGCTGGTCGCCGTGCCGCTCGCGCTGGGCATCGGAATCGCCAGCGCGATGAACCGCGACGGGCGTCTCGATCGCGCCCTCAATATCGCCACCCTCTCGATGGTCGCGCTGCCCGAATTTCTCGTCGCGACACTGGCCGTGCTGATTTTTTCGGTGTGGTTGCAATGGCTTCCTTCCATTGCCCTGGTGCCGGAAGAGGCGGGCGTGGCCGAGTTGCTGAAGGCGCTGGCGATGCCCGTCGCCGCGCTCGCGATCGTCGTGATGGCGCAGATGGCGCGAATGACTCGTGCCGCGATCATCGACCAGCTCGATCGGCCCTATGTCGAAATGGCGGTCCTCAAGGGGCTTTCGCTGCGGCGGATCATCCTCACGCACGTGCTACCGAACAGCGTTGGACCGATCTTCAACGCGGTCGCGCTCAGCCTGTCCTATCTGCTTGGCGGCGCGATTATCGTGGAGACGATCTTCAACTATCCCGGTCTCGCCAGCCTGATGGTCAACGCCGTGACCAGCCGCGACATGCCATTGTTGCAGGCCTGTGCCATGATTTTTTGCGCCGCCTATCTTGCGCTTATGCTGATCGCCGATGTCGCCGCGATTCTCGCCAACCCAAGGCTTCGCAACCAATGAGTGTCGGACGCTTCCTTAGGTCGCTGCGCGGTCTTTCGCTGGCGGGCCGCATCGGGTTCGGCCTGGTCCTGTTCTGGGTCGTCACCGCGCTCATCGGCCCGATGCTGGCGCCGCATCCGGTCGGCGCCTTCGTCGATCGCAACGTTTTCGGCGGCTATTCCAGCAGCTTTCCGCTCGGCAGCGACTACCTTGGCCGCGACGTGCTGAGCCGCCTGTTGTCGGGCGCGCGCTATACGATCGGTCTTGGGGCCAGCGCCGCCATTGCGGCCTGCATGGTCGGCACCGGGCTGGCGTTGGTCGCGGCGCTGGGCAGTCGCTGGACAGACGAACTGTTGTCGCGGTTCATGGACACGCTGCTGTCGATCCCGTCAAAGATTCTCGCACTCGTCCTGATCGCGGCCTTCGGATCGTCGCTCCTCCTCCTGATGGTGATAGCAGCCTTCACATATGTGCCTGGCAATTACCGCATCGCGCGCGCGCTTGCTGTCAATCTCAACCAGATGGACTTTGTCGTCGCGGCCCGCGCACGCGGCGAACGCGCCTTGCATATCGCCCTGTCCGAAATTCTCCCGAACATGATCCACCCGCTCCTGGCCGATTTCGGCCTCCGCTTCGTATTCATCGTCCTGCTGCTGTCCGCGCTCAGTTTTCTCGGCCTGGGTGTGCAGCCGCCGGCCGCCGATCTGGGGTCGCTGGTGCGTGAGAATATATCAGGGATCGTCGAAGGCGCCCCCGCCATTTTAATTCCCGCGCTCGCTATCGCCACGCTGACCGTCGGCGTGAACATGCTCATCGACGCGCTGCCGCACGCCGGGCGGAAGTGATGGCCCCCGCGCCCGCCACCTCCTATGTCGCCGTGTCGGGCTTGCGCGTGTCGGCGCGTGGTCCCGACGGCACCGATTTCGACATCGTCAGGGACATTGATTTTACGCTGGCGCGCGGCGAGGTGCTGGCGCTGATCGGCGAGTCGGGGTCGGGCAAGACGACGATCGCGCTGGCGCTGCTCGGCCATGCCCGGAACGGAGCGGCGATCACCGGCGGCAGCATTCGCGTCGGCGACGTCGACCTGCTGTCGCTGGGCGCGACCGATATGCGCGCGCTGCGCGGCAACCGCATCTCCTATGTCGCGCAGAGCGCGGCGGCGGCTTTCAATCCCGCGCGCACGATCATGGATCAGGCCGTCGAGGCCGTTTGCGTACACCGCCTGATGTCGCGCGCAGAAGCCGAGGCCAAAGCCATCGGCCTGTTCGGCGAACTCGGCCTGCCGCGCCCCGAAAATATCGGGCGCAAATATCCGCATCAATTTTCCGGCGGCCAGTTGCAGCGATTGATGGCGGCGATGGCGCTGATGTCCGACCCCGACCTCGTCATCCTCGATGAACCGACCACCGCGCTCGACGTCACAACTCAGATCGGCGTGCTGCAGGCGTTCCGCAACGTCGTGCGACGGCGGGGCACGACCGCCATCTATGTCAGTCACGACCTTGCCGTCGTCGCGCAAATGGCCGACCACATCCTTGTCCTGCAACAGGGGCACATCGTGGAAACGGGCGCGACCGCCCGAATGATCGAGGCGCCCGCACAGGAATATACCCGTACCCTTATGGCGGCGGCGCACCCGGCGCCGGCGATGGCCGAACGGGGTCCTGTCGCCTCCGTGCCGCTGCTTGAGGTGCGCGGCGTCACCGCGGGTTATGGCCGAATCGATGCCGCAGGCACGCCTGCAACCCCGGTGCTTCGCGATGTCTCCCTGACACTACATCGTGGTCAGACGCTGGGCGTGATCGGCGAGTCGGGGTCGGGAAAATCAACCTTGGCTCGCACGATTTGCGGCCTTTTGCCGCCAGCGCGCGGCGAGGTGCTCCTGGACGGTGCGCCGCTACCACCAGGTCTGAAGGGACGCTCGCGCGAAAATTTTCGCCGGGTTCAGATCGCGTTCCAGAACGCCGATGTCGCGTTGAACCCGGCGCAGAGCGTAAGGCAGATATTGAACCGACCACTCGCCTTTTACCATGGGTTGCGCGGGGCGGCGGCAGCGGCGCGTATCGCCGAGCTGCTCGACCTGATCCAGCTGCCAGCATCGATTGGCGACAAGCGCTGCACCGAATTGTCTGGCGGTCAAAAGCAGCGCGTCAACCTGGCACGCACCCTTGCCGCCAATCCCGACCTCATCCTGTGTGACGAGGTGACGTCGGCGCTGGATACTGTCGTGGGGGCCGCGATCCTCGATCTGCTGGCCGACCTCCAGCGTGACCTTGGCATCGGCATCATATTCATCAGCCACGACATTTCGACGGTGCGCGCGATTTGCGACGACATTTTGGTGCTATATCACGGCCATGCGGTCGAACAGGGGCCGCGCGATGCGTTCACACAAGCCCGTCATCATCCCTACACCCGGCTGCTGGTGTCATCGGTGCCCGAGCTGCGCGTCGGCTGGCTGCCCGAAGCCGGGTCGGCGCCAGCGCTTCCCCCGGTGAGCGCAAGTGTCGACGCCGCGGAGCTTTGTCCCTTTCTGTCGCGGTGCGACACCCGCGAAGCTGGCCTTTGCGATGCCAGTTTTCCCGCGCGACAGAGACTGCCGGCCGGCAACGAGATCCTGTGCCATTTCGCCGACCAGCGGCTGGCGCCCCCGGCGCACAGCCAGATATGTGCAACATGAGCGGGCGCTTCGTGCGGCTGGCCGAGGCAGGCCGCGCAACGATTACGCTCTTCGTCGATGGCGTTCCGATGCGCTCGCTCGCCGGTGACACGCTGATGACAGCGATACTCACCGCGCGCGCCTCGCTCCGCCGATCCGAATTCGGTGGCGAAAGGCGCGCGGGCTTTTGCCTGATGGGGGCGTGCCAGGATTGCTGGATATGGACCGAAGATGGCAACCGGCTGCGCGCCTGCTCGACGCCCGCCGTCGATGGCGCCCGCCTTTGCACGCAGCAGCCCGCGACCGCATGGCCGACCCTGTCGTAGCGGTCGTCGGCGCCGGTCCGGCCGGTGTCCGGGCGGCGGCCGCGCTGGTCGCGGCGGGGGTGCGCCCCGTCGTGATCGATGAAGCGATGCGCGCGGGCGGACAGATCTATCGACGCCAGCCCGAAGGGTTTCTCCGTTCCTATACCGATCTTTACGGCAGCGAGGCGGAGCGGGCGAGGGCGGTTCATGATTGTTTCGACGCGCTGCGCGACCGACTGGACTATCGACCGCAAACGTTGGCCTGGACAATATCCGACCGGCGGATTTTTACGTCCGGGCCAGCCGGCCAGCATGTTCTGCCCTTCGATGCGCTGATTTTGTGCACGGGGGCGACCGACCGGATCATGCCCGTGAGGGGATGGCATTGGGCCGGTTGCTACAGTCTTGGCGGCGCGCAGATCGCGCTCAAGGCGCAGGCCTGCGCCATCGGGCGCCGGACGGTTTTCATGGGGGCAGGGCCGCTGCTCTATCTGGTCGCCGCGCAATATGCGAAAGCTGGCGCGCATGTCGCAGCGGTGCTCGACACGTCGCCGGTGTCGGCCTCGCTCGCGGCGCTGCCGAGGCTGCTTGCCCAGCCTGCGACATTGCGCGTGGGGATGGGATTGCTTCGCGACCTGCGGCGCGCCGGTGTGCCCGTCCATCGGGGTGTCACGCCGATGGAAATTCATGGCGAACCCGACCACGGCGTGTCGGGTGTAAGCGTGCGCACCAGCCATGGCGCCATCCTGGCCATCGATTGCGATGCAGTCGCAATGGGGCATCATCTGCGGCCCGAGACGCAATTGGCCGAACTGGCCGGATGCGCGTTCGCCTTCGATCGCATGATCGGCCAATGGCTGCCCGTGCGCGATGCCGACGGGCGCTCGTCGCAGCCCGGCGTCTATCTGGCCGGGGATGGCGCGCGCATCCTGGGCGCCGTCGCGGCCGAGGCGGCGGGGGAATTGGCGGCACTGACAACTCTTGACGATCGCGGACATCGGGTATGCGAAACCGCGCGACAGGATGCGAAGCGGACCATCGCGCGCGCGCGGCGCTTCGCCGAAGGACTGGCACGCGCCTTTCCCTGGCCCCGCGAACAGATTTCCAGGCTGGACAATGCAACGATCCTTTGCCGCTGCGAAGCGATCACCGTGGGCGACTTGCGGCGCTCGATCGCGGAGACCGAGACAGACGAGGCCAACCGCGCCAAGGCATTCAGCCGCGTCGGCATGGGCCGATGCCAAGGGCGTTACTGCGGCCTAGCAGCTGCCGAACTGATCTCTGCCGCGGTCGGTACGCCGGTTGAGGCGGTCGGGCGCCTGCGTGCGGCGGCGCCGGTGAAGCCGATCGTGATCGCTTCGGGTGGGCGATGCGAAAGATGACTGCGCCCGCGTCCAGCGACGTAATCATCATTGGTGGCGGCATCATGGGCTGTTCGGCGGCCTTTTTTCTTCGTCGGCGCGGGTTGTCGGTGACCTTACTTGAGAGCGACTTGGTCGGGCGGCAAGCGAGCGGCACCAATTTCGGCAATGTCCGGCGACAGGGGCGCCCGCTCTATCAGCTTGCCCTCGCCAACCGCGCGATCGCCATATGGCGCGAGATAGGGATGCTTCTGGATTGCGATGTCGAATATCGCCAGCTCGGCCATATGCGTGTCTGTTACCGAACGCGGCCCGAACTTGCGGCCGCGATGGAGCAGTATGCCTCCGACGCAAGACACAGCGATCTCGACCTCGAGATACTGTCCGGAAACACGCTTCGCGCTCGTTTTCCTTTTCTGGGGAAGGAGGTGCTCGCAGCCTCTTTTTCGCCTTTTTGCGGACATGCCAATCCCCGGTTGGTTTCGCCCGCTTTCGCCCGTGCTGCCCAGCGGCTGGGGGCGGTTGTTCATGAACGTTGCGCCGTCGCCGAAACGAGCAAGGCGGGGGACGATTTTCTGGTCGTAGCGGCTGACGCCCGCCAGTTTCGTGCTCCCGTTCTGCTGATCTCCGCTGGGGCATGGGGCGATCGTTTCGCGTCCGCCTTCGGCGAGCCGCTGCCGCTCTCGTCGCGCGGGCCCAATATGTGCGTGACCGAACCGCTGCCCTATGTCCTACGGCCATCGATAGGCGTGGTGACCCCGAATACCGAAGAGTCGGTCTATATCCGTCAGGTCGAACGCGGCAATCTGGTGATGGGGGGCAGCTTCTATAACCCTAGTTATCCCGACCGCTTTCGTGTCGATGTCCGACCCGAAAACAGCCTGAGCCTCTGGCGCCAGATCCAGCGGCTGATCCCCGCCGTTAGTCGCGTCGGCATCATCCGCACGTGGAGCGGGATAGAGGGCTATCTCCCCGACAGCGCACCCGTCATGGGGCCAAGCCGCACCACCAGCGGCTTATATTACGCGTTCGGCTTTGCCGGCGCGGGATTCCAGCTCGGCCCTGGCGTCGGCGACGCGATGGCTGAGTTGATCGCCACGGGCCGCACAAACATCGACCTTACGCCCTATCGAGCCGACCGGTTCGGTGCAGCCTGAACCGGGCATGGTCAAAGCTGGATTAGCGCGGCCTTGGACCGCAGACTCCCCAGATACGCCTCGCGCCCCAGATCCTTGCCGATTCCCGACTGCTTATAACCGCCCGTCGGCAGGATATAGTCGTTGCTGCGGCCGTAGCGATTGACCCAGATTGTTCCCGCTTCCAGCGCGCGCGTCGCGCGAAGCGCCCGGCTGAGGTCGCTGGTATGTACTCCCGCCGCCAATCCATATTTGTTGTTGTTTGCAAGCGCAAAGGCCTCCTCCTCGTCGGCGAAGGTCTGGAGTGTTAACACGGGCCCGAAAATCTCGTCGCAGATCGCCTCCGCGTCGGAGGCCAGCCCGGCGATGATCGTCGGTGAGAAATAGCTGCCGTCCAGTGGGGCCGCCGCGCGGGTTCCGCCGACGACCGCACTCCCGCCCGACGCCAGCGCACGGCCAACAATCGCATCGATCTGGCCGAGCTGCCTTTCCGAAATGATCGGTCCCATCGTCGTTCTTTCGTCCCACGTTGCGCCGATGCGATTCGCGGAAAATATCCGGGATATGCGATCGACCAATTCGTCGGCGACTTTTTCGTGCGCGAGCAGCCGCGATCCCGCCACGCAGACTTGCCCCGAATTGATCGTGATACCGCGCGCGAGGGTCGCGGCAGTCTGCGCCAGATCCGGCGCATCGGAAAAAACCAGCTGGGCGCTCTTGCCGCCTAGTTCCAACGTCACCGGCTTCGGGCCTTCCGCGGCGCAGGCGGCCATGATCGCGCGCCCCGTCTGAGTCGATCCGGTAAAGCTAACTTTAGCCACTAGCGGATGGCGGCACAGCCGGTCGCCCACCGACGCCCCATAGCCTTGCACGACGTTGAATACGCCCGGGGGTAGCCCCGCGCCGATGGCGAGTTCGGCGACACGCACGATGCTGAACGGCGTCAGCTCGGAAGGTTTGAGCACCACCGAATTGCCGGCCGCTATCGCTGGCGCGATTTTCCAGATCGCCATGACGATCGGCAGGTTCCACGGCGCTATCGCCGCGATCACACCATAGGGTTCAAGCAGTGTGAATCCCATTTTGTCGGGTGTCGTCGGTACCGACTCGCCGCATGTCTTGTCCGCGAACTCGGCGAAAAAACGGATGCAGTCGGCGGCATAGCCAAGGTCCCAGCTACAAATCTCGCCAAAAAGGCGCGTCGATCCCGCGGCCTCGGTCGGCGCCAGCGCCGCCGCGTCGGATTCGAGCAGATCGGCCCAGCGGCGCATCACGCGGATGCGATGACGCGGTTCGGCCTTTGCCCAGTCGCCTTTGCGATAGGCCTGCCATGCATCCGAGACCGCTTCGTCCACTTGGCCGATATCGGCCGAATCCAGATCACCATAGGCACGCCCGTCGGATGGCCGAAGCACCTCCATATGGGCGCCATTTCCCCGAAGGCGCAGACCGGCGACAAAATTGTTCGCGGGACCGACCGCGACGAGATCAGGATCGAAGCCGTTCATGCGTTACTCCAAAATTTCTTGATTGCGTGGCCACATTAAACTGCCGACCAGGCGGCATTTGGATTTTACCGATCGAAAAATCCGCGATATTCTTCCGAAACAAGCGTCAACGCGGCAGCTAATTCCATCAGCACTTTCTAACTTTGCCGTGTGGTCCGGTTCGACGACCGGGGAAATGCGAGTGGCCGGGATGGAGGCTTTGAAATGGTAATGGGGATGGGCGGCGTCTCAACCTTGCGCGCGATGACGGGGCAGGATCTGCTGTCAGCGCACAAATTGTCGAGCGAGCAGCAATGGCCACATCGCAAAGCCGACTGGGGGCGTCTCCTCGAACTTGGACAAGGCGTCGTCGCCGAATGTGACGGGCATGTGGTTGGAACCACGCTGTGGTGGACCTATGGGGCCGGCCATGCCGTTATCGGGATGGTCATCGTCGCCAATTCCCAGCAGGGCAACGGACTCGGCCGGCGCTTGATGGACGCCGCGATCGACGCGATCGGCGACCGGTCGATACTTCTCAACGCTACCGATGCCGGACTGTCGCTGTATCGGGCGCTCGGTTTTGAAGCGATCGGCACGATCTTTCAGCATCAGGGCGCCGCCTTCGGCGTCCCGATCGCCGAGTTGATTCCCGACGAACGCATCGCGCCGATGAAGGCCGGAGAGATCGAGGCGATCGTGACGCTCGATCGGCGCGCGGTCGGCATGGATCGCCGCGATGTCGTGCTTTACCTTTGCGATCATGCGCAGGGTGTGGTCCTCAATCGTAGCGGCGAACAGGCTGGATACGCACTGTTTCGGCGCTTTGGTCGCGGCCTTTCGATCGGTCCGGTGGTCGCTCCCGATCGCGGCGGCGCCAAGGCCCTGATTACCCAGTGGCTGGGGTCGAACCCCGGCATGTTCTGCCGCCTCGACGTGCCGGAGGAAAGTGGGCTGTCCGCATGGCTCGACGGCCTCGGCCTGCCGTGCGTGGGGCGCGTGACGCGGATGTGCCGCGGCGCCCTGCCGCCAGCAGACCCCGACTTTCACGTCTATTCGCTTGCAAATCAGGCGCTGGGTTAATCGGGCGGGGCCGATCCCGCCCCGCGTTGGAAGAACAGGTTTCGCTTGATGATCAAAAATTTGCAGAACGCGGACTTGTTCCGCGAAGCCATATTCATCGGCGGCGCGTGGGTGCAGGCCGCATCGGCACGCACTCTTGGCGTTGATGATCCGGCCACCGACCGCATCATCGGGTCGGTTCCCGACTGCGGCGCAGCGGAGACTGAGCAGGCGATCGCCGCCGCCGCGGACGCCTTCGAGGGATGGCGAGCCAGGGCTGCGAACGACCGGTCGCGCCTGCTCGAAGCATGGCACGCCCTGATCCTCGACAATGTGGCCGACCTCGCCCGCATCATGACGGCGGAGCAAGGCAAGCCGCTGGCCGAAGCGGAGGGCGAAATCCGCTATGCCGCTACTTTCGTCAAATGGTTTGCCGAAGAGGGACGCCGATCATCAGGATATGACGTCGCGGCGCCGGACACCGACCGCCGCATCTTTGTTCTTAAACAACCGGTCGGCGTGTCGGCGGCGATCACGCCGTGGAATTTTCCAGCGGCGATGATCACGCGCAAATGTGCGCCGGCACTGGCGGCGGGATGTCCCGTCATCGTCAAGCCGTCCGACCTGACGCCATTTACCGCGCTCGCGTTGGCGCGCCTCGCCGAACTGGCAGGCTTTCCAAAGGGCGTTTTCAACATCGTCACCGGGCAACCCGAGGCGATCGGACAGACGCTCACGTCCAGCCCGGCCGTTCGCAAGCTATCCTTCACCGGGTCGACTCGTGTCGGCACCCTGCTGCTTCGCCAGTGCGCCGACACCGTCAAGCGGACGAGCATGGAATTGGGCGGCAACGCGCCGCTGATCGTCTTTGACGACGCCGACATCGACCTGGCGGTGCGCAGCGCGATGATCAGCAAATTCCGCAACGCCGGTCAAACATGTGTGTGCGCGAACCGCATCCTCGTGCAGGACGGCGTCTATGACATGTTCGCTGATCGGCTGGCGGCTGCAGTGAGCGATCTTCGCGTCGGTCCGGGCGACCGTGACGGTATCACTATCGGGCCGCTCATCAACGATCAGGCTGCAGCGAAGGTCGCCGAACATGTCGGCGACGCGCTGAGCAAGGGGGCGAGTCTGCACGCCAGCGCTGATGCGGCAGGACTCGGTTCCCGATTTGTCGCTCCGGTCGTTCTGACCGGCGCCACGTCGGCGATGCGGCTCGCGAGCGAAGAGACCTTCGGCCCCGTCGCGCCGCTGTTCCGGTTTCGGCACGAGGATGAGGCGATCGCGATCGCCAACGACACCGACTATGGCCTTGCCAGCTATTTCTATACCGAGAATATCCGGCGCGCGTTCCGGGTCGCCGAGCGCCTGGAGGCCGGCATGGTCGCACTCAACACGGGGGCCATCGCGATGGAGATGGCTCCCTTTGGCGGCGTCAAGATGTCGGGCCTCGGTCGCGAAGGTGGCCGCGCGGGTATCGAGGAATATCTCGAACCCAAGGCCTTTCATATCGCCGGACTACATATCTGACAGGACAAGCTATGACGACGAACACAACGCACATCTATTCCATCGCGGTCATTCCTGGCGACGGGATCGGCAAGGAAGTCATGCCCGAAGGTGTCCGTGTCCTGGAACGCGCCGCCTCCCTCTATGGGTTCGCCATCGACCAGCAATGGCATGATTTCGCCAGCTGTGACTATTATGCCCGTCACGGCACGATGATGCCCGATGATTGGAGAGACCGCATCGGCGGGTCCGACGCGATATTCTTTGGTGCGGTCGGCTGGCCCGACACGGTTCCCGATCATATTTCACTGGGGGGATCGCTCCTGCTGTTCCGGCGCGAGTTCGACCAATATGTCAACCTGAGGCCGGCGCGGCTGATGCCCGGCGTGGAATCGCCGTTGGCGGGGCGGGGTCCGGGCAGCATCGACATGTGGATCGTCCGCGAAAACACCGAAGGCGAATATGGAGCGATCGGCGGCCACATGTTCCCCGGCACGCCGCGGGAGATCGTCATCCAGGAAACGGTCATGAGCCGGCACGGCGTCGATCGCGTGTTGCGCTATGCGTTCGATCTCGCACGCACGCGCCCGGCGCGGCACCTGACCTCTGCGACCAAATCGAACGGCATCGCCATTACCATGCCGTTCTGGGATCAGCGCGTCGAGGCGATGGCGAGCGAATATCCCGACGTTCGGGTGGACAAATACCACATCGATATCCTGACCGCGCAGTTCGTACTGAACCCCGATCGTTTCGACGTCGTCGTCGCATCCAACCTGTTCGGCGATATCCTGTCGGATCTGGGCCCGGCGTGCACCGGAACGATCGGCGTGGCGCCATCGGGAAATATCAATCCCGACCGGACCGCGCCGTCGCTGTTCGAACCGGTCCACGGGTCGGCGCCCGACATTTCCGGACGGGGCATCGCCAATCCTGTTGGACAGATATGGTCGGCGGCGATGATGCTGGACCATCTGGGCGAACAGGCGGCGGCGGCGTCCATCATGCGCGCGGTCGAAGCGGTTCTGGCTGAGCCCGGCCTGCGCACCGGCGACCTGAAGGGGACCGCGAGTACCGAGGAATGTGGAAAGGCCGTCGCCGCGGCGATGACCTGATCCCCGGCGCGGGCCGCGATCGCGGCATTTTCTGCCGCGATCGGCGCGATATGGCGGCTGCTTTTGCCCCTGACGAAGAGAAGTCGGCGCTTTGCTCCGGAAGACAAGGTTAGGCTGGCATCGACATCCACATCCGAAAGAAGAACCGGGGCCATGACCAGATCGAACATCTCCCTGCTTGAAATGGACCGCGACCATCTGATCCATCCCGTGACATCCTTTCGCGGCCACGAGATGCGCGGCGCAACAATCCTGAAAAGCGGTCGCGGCATGTGGCTGACCGATATGGACGACAATGTCCTTCTCGATGCCTTTGCCGGCCTATGGTGTGTCAACGTCGGATATGGCCAAGATTCGATCGTCGAGGCGGCGGCACAGCAAATGCGTGACCTGCCCTATGCCACTGGATATTTTCATTTCGGGAGCGAACCGGCGATCCGGCTGGCGCATCGCCTCGCCGCGCTGGCACCCGAAGGCCTCGACCATGTCTTTTTCACGCTGGGCGGATCGGACGCGGTCGACAGCGCGATCCGCTATATCGTCCATTATTGGAACGCCGTCGGTCAGCCAGCCAAAAAGCAGTTCATCGCGCTCGATCGCGGCTATCACGGGTCAAGCAGCAATGGGTCAGGCCTGACAGCGTTAGCCAATTTCCACCGCAATTTTGATGTCCCGCGATCCTGGCAGCATCATATCCCTTCCCCCTACGCCTATCGCAGCGACTCGACCGACGATGCCTCGATCATCGCGGCGTCGGTGGCGCAGTTGCGCGCCAAGGTCGAACAATTGGGCGCGAACAATGTCGCGGCTTTTTTCTGCGAGCCCATCCAAGGATCGGGTGGGGTGATAGTGCCGCCGCGCGGCTGGCTGAAGGCGATGCGCGACCTGTGCACCGAACTCGACATCCTGTTCGTTGCCGACGAAGTGATTACCGGGTTCGGTCGCACCGGGCCGCTGTTCGCTTGCGCGGATGAGGATGTCTCGCCGGATCTTATGACCTTGGCCAAGGGGTTGACGGCCGGCTATGCGCCGATGGGCGCATTGCTGATGTCCCAACGTGTATATGAGGGCATTGCCGATGGCGCCGCCGCAAATCTGGCCATCGGCCACGGCCTGACCTATTCGGGCCACCCAGTCAGTGCGGCAGTGGGTCTGGAGGTACTTCGGCTCTATGAAGAAGGCGGAATCCTCGCCAACGGGCAGGCCGTAGGACCGCGCTTCGCGGCCGGTCTGGCGGCGCTGGACGACCATCCGTTGGTGGGAGACACTCGCGGGCGGGGGCTCCTCGGCGCGATCGAGCTGGTTGTGAACAAGGACAGCAAGGCGCGCTTCGATCCGTCGCTCGGCCTGGCCGATCGGCTTTTCGCACGCGGCTATGGCAATGGCGTCATTTTCCGCGCCTTCGCCGATAATATTATCGGGCTTGCGCCCGCCCTCTGTTGCTCCGATGACGAAATGGACATGATTTTCCATCGCATCCGCAAGACGCTAGACGAGCTTCTCGACGAGCCCGACATCCGGCGCGCGGTAGGCTGAGGGAACGTCAGCCATGGCGCCGGGACTCAGGCTCGACCGTATCGATCTGAAGATACTCGCTCAGCTTCAGAAATCGGGGAGGATGACGAACATCGAACTGGCTGACGCCGTTGGCTTGTCACCTAGCCCGTGCCTGACGCGCGTTAAGCGACTGGAAAAATCGGGCTATATAACCGGCTATAACGCGCAGATTAACCTCGCGAAGCTCGGCGAGATACTAGTGGTATTCACCGAAGTCACGTTGACGGAGCATCGGTCGGGCGACTTCTCCCGCTTTGAATCGAAGATCCGCAAACTCGACGAGATCGTCGAATGCCATCTCGTCAGCGGCGGCTACGACTATCTGCTCAAATTCGTGACGCGCGGCGTCAGCCATTATCAGTCCATCATCGAAGGCATGCTGGATGGCGATTATGGAATCGAAAAATACTTCAGTTACGTCGTTATAAAGTCGCCTTTCGTCAAACATCACTACCCGATCCAGAGCCTGTTCGACGCCGATTGACGATCGCGCTGTGCAAGGCCTCACCGCGCGGTCCACCAGGGAAATAACTTATGGCCCATTCCGAATTCGACGATCTCGTCGCAGATATGGTCCTGCTTCGCCGGGACATCCATTCGCATCCCGAACTCGGCTTTGAAGAGATGCGCACCGCCGCGCTGATCGCGGCCCGTCTGCGTGCGGCGGGTATCGAGGTTCATGAGGGTGTCGGCGGTACCGGGGTGGTCGGCGTTCTGCGGAACGGCGATTCGGCCCGCTCCATCGGCCTTCGAGCCGATATGGACGCGCTACCGGTCCAGGAAGAGACGGGCCTGCCTTACGCGAGCCGGCATGACGGCATCTTTCATGGATGCGGTCATGATGGCCATGTTGCAATGCTGCTCGGCGCGGCGTTGCACCTTGCGCGGACGCGGCGGTTCAATGGGACCGTGAACTTCATCTTTCAACCGGCCGAAGAAGGGCTGGCGGGTGGGCGCGCGATGGTCGAAGATGGTCTTTTTCGGCGCTTTCCCTGCGATCGCGTCTTTGCGCTTCACAATTGGCCGGAGTTGCCGCTCGGCACCGTCGCGACGTGCCCAGGGCCGATCATGGCGGCAGCGGACCGGTTCGAGATCGCACTCGTTGGACGCGGAGGCCATGCGGCGATGCCGTACGACACGCCCGACGCCATTATGGCTGCGGGCGTGCTGATCGCGCAGCTCAACAGCATCATATCCCGGGACGTCAACCCGACGGCTTCGGCGGTCCTGTCGATTACCCAAGTCCACGGCGGACACGCTCATAATGTCATACCGGCGCGCGTGACCCTGGGAGGGACCGTCCGCAGTTTCGATGCGGACGTGCAGCATGTCATTGAAACCCGCTTGCGCGAAATGGTGGCCGGCACGGCCCAATCATTTGGCCTAGATTTCGAAATTCACTATGATCGGTATTACCCCGCGACGATCAATGACGAGGATGCCGCCGCAGAGGTGTTCAGCGCCGCGGCATCGATAGGGGCCGACATTGCGTCGGCTCGTCCCGCCTTTACGTCGGAAGATTTCGCCTTCATGCTGCAAGCCTGCAAGGGCGCCTATATCTGGTTAGGACAGGCGGGGGAGGGCGCCGGTGCTCCTCTTCACAATCCGCGCTTCGATTTCAACGACGATGCGCTGCCGATCGGGGTCCACCTCCACGTCGCACTCGTCGATGCTTGGCTGGGATTTGGGTATCCAACTTAAGGTCGGAATTTGTCAGGAAGCCTGCGCGGCTGCGACGAATCCTCCGGCGATGGGATTTTTTCTGCGCAGTACATTTCGTGTGGCTCGAACAATCACTCCGCTGGAACGAATTTTACCTTAGAGACCGATTTTTTCTGCGCTTGTCGGCGCGCCCATATATTGGGCTCTTTCGCCGACTGAAAACGCAATCGCCGTGCATAGGCATGAATATATGGCGTTTGGACACGTTGCTCCTGAATCCGTCCGCGATCAGCACGAGGTCGATCCTAAATGGGAAGCCGAGCGCCACCATCACGACGGTCGAATTTTCGCCGTCGAAATTTGCGAACAGGTTGGCTGAAGGAGGCGAATCGGAGAAGGCTTAAAGCATCGAGCGCCACTCCGCGCGATTCGTACATCTAGTGTCACTCTACCGAGCCTTGACCCATGGAAAAATGCAGGAGCGCGCGTGAGCGAAAGGGCCATCATATCGGCCGGAACGGGCGTTGCGACGCGAATGCAGAGACCGAAGCCTTCGGCACCGTGTTCTTCGGTCAACCGATTGACATGCATGTCTTGATAGCAACGAGCATATTCGAGAGCAGGAGTGGTGAGGACCCTCGGTCGCGCAATAATCTGGGATCGGTCAGAACGCTCGTTTGCCATACGCCGAGATCCTTGTTGGCGATCGATGGAGTAGCATAGCAAAGGTGTATTGCTCATCTTCGCTGAGCCCGGTGCACCATCCGCCGATTGCCCTTTAGTCGCCTAACCAATCGGCGGTGATCTCTCCCCTATGCCCCTCTGGCGCGAGCGCGGCGCGCAGCGCTTCCAGCAGCGGCGGCAGCGCCTGCGTGAAGGCATAGGGCGGGTTGACGATAAAGAGGCCCGCGCCGTTGTAGATGTCGGGCTGATCGCTATCGTACAGCCAATGCTCCACCACCAGAAACTTCGGGATGCCGAGCTTATGTAGCTGCGCCTTCCACCGCACATGCGTGGCACGGTCTTTCAGCGGATACCAGACCACCGTCACGCCATGCGCCCATTTGCGATGCGCAGCGGCGAGCGTGGCGGTGATACGGGCGCGTTCGTCGGCCTGCTCGTACGGCGGGTCGATCACCACGACGCCGCGCGCGGTGCGGGGCGGCAGCATCGCCAGCCAAAGCTCATAAGCGTCGCGCTGATGCACGGCGGCGGACGTGTCGCGCATCGCGCCGCGCAGGGCATAGGCGTCTTCGGGATGTTTCTCGTTCAGGATCAGAAAATCCTGCGGGCGCAGAAGCTGCACCAGAAATCGCGGCGATCCCGGGTAGAGGCGCGGCTCGCCCCCGGCATTTACCGCCTGCACGGCGGCGCGATAGTCGTCCAGCAACGGGTTCGTGTCGGCAAAGGCCCGCACTACGCCCTGTGTAGCCTCGCCGGTGCGCCTCGCCTGCTCGCCGCCAAGGTCGTACAGCCCGCAGCCGGCATGGGTGTCGATGAAAGTGAGCGGGCTCTCTTTAAGCTGCAACGCCCGCACGAGGGCGATCAGCAGGCTGTGCTTTACGACATCGGCGCTATTGCCAGCATGAAAGCTGTGGCGATAATTCATTGTAATTCAAAATCCCGGCGATCTGCCCATATACGAACGGGTCGGCGCGGAAGCCGAGCGTGAGGCGATGGAAGCAACTAATCCGGTGCCCGTATAGGGTCGGGTGGAAATCTTCAAAACATTCTGCGCAAGGCCTCAAGTTCGCGTTGGAGATCGTCACCAGAGGCGGAAGGCACAGGCCTCCGGGCCGCATGGGCCTGTTTGATCAACGACGAGCCGGATGCGATTGGCATTGCCGCGGGGGCCTCCGGTGCGCCAACTTCCGCCATTGGAACCCTTTTCCCGCTGCCGCGCTATGCCAATCGATGGAACTCAACGCGCCGATACTTGTCCAATGGATCGACCTCGACCTGTTGTCGCGGCTCGGGGTGGCGGCGGTGCTTGGGCTGCTGCTCGGGCTCGACCGCGAGGTGCGGGGGAATGCGGCGGGATTTCGCACCCATGGGCTGATCTGTTTTTCGGCCGCGGCGATGACGGTGTCGATGATTTCGCTTTACGGCCAGATCGGCGGCGACCGCGCCGACCCGCTGCGCATCTTCGAGGCGACGGGCGCCTTCATCGGCATCATCGGCGCGGGGCTGATCGTGTTCAGCAAGGGCGAGGTCAAGAACTTGACCACCGCGGCGCATCTGTGGCTCGCGGCGGTGATCGGGGTCGCGTGCGGCGCGGCGCAATGGCCGCTCGTCGCGATCGCGAGCGTGATCAGCGTGGTGATGCTGACCGTGCTGGGCTTCGTCGAAAGCTTCTGGGAACGGCGGCGCGCGAAACCCGGGGAGGAGTGAGGCGGCTCAGATGTCGTTGGCCGCGGCGAGCTTCGCCGCGCGGATATCCTTCTTGAGCACCTTGCCGACCTTCGAGCGCGGCAGGTCGGGCCAGATTTCGAGTTCCTTGGGCGCCTTGACGCTGCCGATCGCGGCCTTGACCGAGGCGATGATATCTTCCGGCTCGGCCGCTTGTCCCGCACGCAGCTGCACCACGGCGCAGACGCGCTCGCCCCATTTGTCGTCGGGCAGCCCGAACACCGCGCCGTCCTGCACTGCGGGGTGCGCGAGCAGCGCCGCCTCGACCTCGGCGGAATAGACGTTGAAACCGCCGGTGATGATCATGTCCTTGGCGCGATCGACGATGAACAGGAAGTTGTCGGGGTCGAGATAGCCGATGTCGCCGGTGCGGTGCCAGCCGCCGACCGTGGCTTCGGTCGTCGCTTCGGGGTTCTTGTAATAGCCGTCCATCACGAGGCTGCCGCGCACGACGATCTCGCCGCGCTCGCCCTGCGGCAGTTCGCGGCCCTCGCTGTCGAGGATCGCGACGCGGACGAGCGGACCCGGCCTGCCCGCCGAGGACAGGCGGTGGCGCGCGACCGATCCGTCGGGATTGAGATGGTCCTTCGGCGCCATCATCGAGATCATCATCGGCGCCTCGGTCTGGCCGAAGAGCTGTGCCATCACCGGGCCGAGTTTCTCGATCGCCTCCTCGAGCCGCGCGGGCGAGATCGGCGCGGCGCCGTACCAGAAGCACTGCATTGCCGAGAGATCGGTCACCGGCAGCGCGGGGTGGTCGAGCAGCATATAGATGAGCGTCGGCGGCAGAAATGTGTGGGTCGCGCGGTGCTGCGACGCGAGCGCAAGGAATTCGCCGACGTCGGGATAGGGCATGATCACGACCTCGCCGCCATGCGCCATGATCGGGAAGGTGAGCACCCCCGCGGCGTGCGTGAGCGGTGCCATCGCGAGATAGACGGGGCGGCCCGTGAAGGGATAGCCCATCAGGGTCAGCGCGGTCATCGCCTCGAGGTTGCGATTGGTGAGCATCACGCCCTTGGGATGGCCGGTGGTGCCACCGGTGCCGGGGAGCATCGCGAGGTCGCTGACGGGCGTCGCCGTAAAGGGACTGGCGTCGATGCCTGCCAGCCACTCGGCCAGCGACGGCGCGAAATCCTGTTCGGCGTCGAGGCAGACGAGCAAACTCAGCTGGGGCAAATGGCCGCGCAATTCGTCGACCAGATCGGCGAATTTGGAATGGAAGATCAGCGCGGTGCAGTCGAAATTGTCGAGCACATAGGCGTTTTCGGCACCCTCGTTGCGCGGGTTGATCGGGCACCACACCGCCGCAGCGCGCGAGATGGCGAAGATGCAGGCGAAGGCGGTGGGATCGTTGCCCGAGAGGATCGCGACATGCTGGCCAGGGAGAACGCCCGAGGCATTCAGCCCGCGCGCGACACGGTGGGTGAGCGCCCGCACCTCCGAATAGGACAGGCTCTTCCCGTCCATCGTCAGGCAGGGCGCGTCGGCACCCAGCGACGCCCCCTTGTCGAGCCAGTCGACCAGCCGCATCGCGCGCCCCTCCTCAGTCGTTGACCGTGACGATCGGTTTCAGCACCAGCCCGAACTGGCGCAAGGTGCCGAGGATCTCGCGGTGTCCGAAGGCCTGGCACGCCGAGGCGAAGCCGGTGCGGCGCGGCGCTTGCTGGAGCAGGTTCGCGGCGGCCCAGGCCTGCATCAGTCCGGTCTGCTTGTAGTTGCAATTGCCGTGGAGCAGCACATGGACGCGCCCGAGCGGGCCCGAGGCATAGACCGAATCGATGCTGGTGTTGAGCCGCGGATTTTCGCGCGGCGGCATGTCGCCCTGGACCGATTCGGCCATCTTGGCGAGCGCGGCTTCCTGTTCCTTGAACGGCAGCGGCTTGATGTCGGTGTCGATCATCTTGGTCATATTGACCACATTGTCCATGACCTCACGCGCGAAGACGCCGCCATAGACCTTGACCGTCGAGACGCGCGGATCGTTCTTGAACCACAGGGGATGCGAGGTGCCGCCCCACGGCAGGGTCAGCGCGGTGGCGTGCTGGCCGGGGACCTGGCACTCGGTCGTCGTCAGCGTCGGCCATTGGACATATTGGTTGTTCTCGAGATAATACCAGTCGGCCTTGAGGATGGTGAAGATCGTCTGGACCGAGGCATAGGTCGGAAAACCCTTCCACAGCACCAGCATGTCGAGCGTGTCGAGCCCCGGCATCGTGTCGAGCGCGATATTCGCGGCGATTTCGCCGGTGGTGTACATATGCGCGACGCAGGGCGAGAGCAGCAGGCCCTTCTTGGCAAAGGCGTCGCCCCATTTCTCCTGTGCCAGCATCATCCAGTCCTGCTCGCCGGTGGTGTCGAGATAATGGCATCCCGCGGCAAGGCTCGCCTCGACCGCTTCGGGGCCATATTTGATGAAGGGGCCGACCATGTTGCAAACGACGCCGGCGCCCTTGAACAGCTTGGTCAGCGCTTCGACGCTGTGCTCGACCTCGGCGACCTCGTAATCGGCGGTCTCGATGCCGGGGACCTTGTCCATCACCTCCTGCACGCGTTTCTTGTCGCGGCCGGCGGCGATGAAGGGAATGCGCAGCTCGCGCAGATATTCGCAGACGAGGCGCCCGGTGTAGCCCGAGGCGCCATAGACGATGACCGGTTTCTTGCTCATGTCCCTTTTCCCTTTTCGTTGATTTTGGTCGGTCAGACCGCGGTGTAGCCGCCGTCGACGATCAGTTCGTTGCCGCACATATAGGCCGCGTCGTCGCTCGCCAGGAACAGCAGCGGCCGCGCAATTTCGTACGGCGTCGCCATGCGGCCCAGCGGGATCGCAGCGGCGGTAGCGGCGGCAAAGCCCGCAGCCTCGTCGCCCAATGCGCCCACCGCATCGACGACCAATTTGGTCTCGCAATAGCCGGGATGCAGCGAGTTGATGCGCACCGGCCAGCCCTTGCGCGCGCAATCGACCGCCGCGGCCTTGGTGAACATCGCGACGCCGGCCTTGCTAGCGTTGTAGGCGGGGAAGAGCGGTTCCGCGACATTCGCGGCGATCGAGGCGACATTGACGATCACGCCGCCCTTGTCCTTCATCGCCTTGATCCCGGCGCGGGTGCCGAGGAATACGCTCTCCAGATTGACCGCCATCAGCCGCTGCCATTCGGCCAGCCCGGTATCGACCACCGATTTCAGGAAGCCCATGCCGGCATTGTTGACGAGGATGTCGAGCCCGCCGTCGCGCTCGGTCACATCGGCGATCAGCGCGTCCCACGCCGCCTCGTTGGCGACGTCCTGCTTTCGCGCCTCCGCCTTAAACCCTTCGCCGCGGATCGCCGCCGCGGCCGTTTCGGCTTCAGCGAGGTCGATGTCGGTGATCGTCACCCACGCGCCCTCGCGCGCGAATTCCTGTGCTGCCGCCAGCCCGATACCGCGCGCGGCGCCGGTGATCAGCACGCTCTTTCCCGTAAAACGCATCATATGGGTGCTCCTCGGCTCAAACAGGGGTGGGACCGGCGGGCGGGAGGAGGGGGTGCCCGCCGACCCTCCCCGGTGGGGAACGCGCGACCCATCAGAATTTCGCCGTCAGTTCGACGCCATAGGTCCGCGGGGTGCCGCGATTGAGGTAGTCGAGCCCGAAGATGTCGATGTTCAGCCCATAGCTGTAGTAGAATTTGTTGGTCAGATTCTTGACCCACAGGCTGGCGGCATAATTGCCATGCTCGAAGGTCAGCCGGCTGTTGACCAGCCAGTAGCCGGGGTTGCCGCAGGTGATCGCGGGACCCGCAGGGCGGACATTGCCGGGCGCGCCGGGGCGGTCGCACGGGTTCTGGCCATAGTCGCCGAACGGGTCGAAATAATATTTGCCCGTGTAAGCCGCATCGCCGCGAAGCGTCAGCTTGTTGTCGTCCGTCTCGAAAATATCCCAGTCGAACCCGGCCGAGAAAGTCGTGCGCGGGGCGTTCGGAAAGGGGTTGCCGTTGACGTTGCGCGTCGGGCTCGACGGATCGGTCGGGTCGATGACATTGCCCTTATATTTGCTGCGCAAGAGGCTCATCGACGCGTCGAAGCGCAACCAGTCGGCGGCCTGGATCGCGAGCTCCGCTTCGCCGCCATAGAGGCGCCCGTTGGCGCTGCGGGTGAAGGTCGTCGCGCCGATGACCTGCGTCACCTGATGGTTCTTGTAATCATAATAGAAGCCCGCGAGGTTGAGTTGCACGCGACGGTCGAACAGCCGCATCTTCAGCCCGCCCTCATAGGCGTTGATCTGCTCGGGGCGGATATAATAGACCTGATTGGTCCCCTGATAGGCGAGGCCGTTGAAGCTGCCGCTGCGATAGCCGCGGCTGTAGTTGAGATAGCCCATGATATCGTCGGCGAAATCATAGCTGATGTTGACGCGGCCCGTCAGCCGGTTCGCCTTCTCATTCTGTTCGAGCGCCGGAGCGTTCGGATCATAGGGGAAGGTATAGGGGATGGTGCTGGCGCGGATCGTGCCGCCGAGGTCGTAGAGCACCGTGCGGCCGTTCTGATATTTGACCTTGTCCATCGTGTAGCGGAGGCCGACGCTGACAGTCAGCGCGTCGGTCACATCATAGCTGCCGTCGAAATAGATCGCCGCCGAGGGGCGCTTGATAGTATATTTCTGCTCGCCCTCGATCGGGCCGAAAGGCGGAGCGCCCGCCGCGCGGCACGCCGCCGAGATCGCACCACCGAAGCCGCCGCCGCCCGAATTATTGACCTGGATGTCGGTGAGCAGGGCGATCAGCGAGCGCGCGTCGAGGAACCCATTGGGATTGCCCGTCGGCACCGCCGAGCAATTGGCGGGGTTGGTCGGATCGAGCGCCGGGTTGACCGCGAAGGCAGGGACGATAGCCGCCGCCTGCGGCGCCGAGACGGGGGCGTTGAAGAAGCTGGTCGGCACGCCGGCACCAAGCAGGATCGGTTTCAGCACCCCGAAGAAATCGATCTCGTTGCGCGTGTCGATCTTGTCGACGCCATAATAGAGGCCGGCGACGAAATTGAGCCGGTCGCCCTTGTAGTTCAGGCGCAGGTCCTGGTTGAAATTCTGGCTGACCGAATTGTAGCGCAGCGCGCAGACCTTGTTCGGCGATCCGTCGCAGTCGAAGGGCGAGTTGCGATATTTGCCGCCGTCATAGCCGGTGATCGAGGTCAGCGAGAAATTGTCGTCGAGCTCGACCGCGATGTTGAGCGCGACGCCGCGCGACGAGGTGAAATAGCGCCCGCCGGTATCGGCGGCGACCTCGTTCCGCCCAAGCGGCGCGCCGCCATTCTGCGCCGGGTCGAAACGCGAATAGCCGAGCACGTCGCGGCCGCCTGCGAGCTGCCCCAGCGCATAGGGATTGGGCGCCAGCGGATTGTCGCGCGCGACATAGCCCTTCAAATTGATGTCGATGGTGTCCGACGGTTTCCAGCGCAGCGATACGCGCCCGGCGATGGTGTTGGTCGTGCCGACATGCCGGTCCTGCACCGGATTATATTGCCAGCCGTCGCCCTTGGCGAAGGTGCCGGCGACGCGGATGCCGAGTTTGTCGGGAACCAGCGTGGCTTCGAGCGCGCCCTCGACCGTCTTGGTGTCGTAATTGCCGTAGCCGACGGTCAGCGTGCCTTCGCTCGCGCCGAGCTGCGGCTTGTTGCTGAAGAAGCTGATCGCGCCGCCGGTGGTGTTGCGGCCATAGAGCGTGCCCTGCGGTCCGCGCAGCACCTCGACGCGTTCGAGGTCGTAGAGCTGCTGGCCATGGCTGGCGCGAAAGCTTTGATAGACTTCATCGACATAGACCCCGACCGGCGACGCGGTGGAAGCCGAAAATTCGTTCGCGACCGACACGCCGCGCAGCGAGAAGTTCGGCTGGGTGCGGCCATAGGGCGTGGTGATCTGGAGGCTGGGGACGAAGCCCTGAAGGTCGGAGGTTTCGCTGACCCCGCGCGATTCGAGTTCGTCGCCGGCGAGCGCGGAGACCGCCACCGGCACGTCCTGCAAATTCTGCGCGCGCTTCTGCGCGGTGACCACGATTTCGGCGATGCCGCCGCTGCTGTTGGCGCCGTCGTCGGTTTCGGCGGCCGCGCCGTCCTGCGCGAAGGCGGCGCCGTGCCAGCCGATCAACATGGTGGTGGACAGGCAGGTCGCCAGAAAAGCCTTCTTGGTCATATCGTCTCTCCCACGGATCGCGGCCTTTTTCTCGGCAAGGTCATCGATGGGGGAAGGCTATGGCGGCGGCGGTCGCCGCGACAGGTCGGGTGGCGGGGGGAGCGATGGGGGGGATGGCCGCGCGCCGCTTGCCGATCGCGCGCGCGCGGCGTAGCCAATGTGCACAAGGGAGGGGCACAGGCATGACCGTCCAGCCGGGATCGAGGATCGAAGCCAAGGCGCTGCTGCGCGCAGTGCCGCCCGCCGTCCGACCGCGCGTCGTCCCGCGCCACTATGCTCCGCCGCGCTTCCCGCCCGACCTGGTCGGCCTCGATCGCGCGCCAGCGTGGCTCGACCGGCTGGCGCGGCACGAACTATGCCTCGTCCGCGCGCCTGCTGGATATGGCAAGACCGCCTTTTGCGCCGCGCTGTTTGCCGCAGCGCGCGATGCGGGCTGGGATACGGCCTGGTTGTCTTTCGAAGCCGAGGATGGCGACGCGGCCGGTCATGTGTTCGAGACCGTGCGGCTGGCGCGCGGCCATGCGGGGCGGGGCGATGGCCCGGAACTGACGTCGCCCGCCGACCGCGCCGACGCGCTGGCCGAAGCGATCGACGCCGCCGACCGGCCGCTGCTGCTGGTCCTCGACGATATCGACCGGCTGCGCGACGCGTCGGCGCGCGGCCTGATCGACCGGCTGCTTCGTCACCCGCCCGCGCAACTGCGGCTGGTGATGGCGAGCCGCGCGATCCCCGCGATATCGATCGCGGCGGCCGAGCGGCGCGGCATGGCGCTGCGCATCGGCCGCGCGGATCTGGCGCTGACCGGGGCTATGCTGCGCGAACTGCTGCAAGGGGCGGCGGTGACGCTCGAGGACGAGCGCCTCGCGGCGCTCGATCATTTTATCGAGGGCTGGCCTACGGGCGCCCGGCTCGCGGCGCAGCAGGGTGGCGGGCTGGCCGGCGACCATGGCTGGCGCGCGCTCACCGAGCGGATCGGATCGCATCTCGCGGCGCCGATCGGCGAGCTGCCCGAGGCAAGCCTGCATATCCTGCGCCGAACGGCGGTCGCGCCGACGCTCGATGCCGATCTGGCGCGCTCGCTGAGCGGCGACGCCGATGCGGGCGCGGTGCTGCGCGACCTCGCCGCGCAGGGGCTGTTCGTCGAGGCAGCTGGCGACGACGGCGATGCTTGGCGCATCCATCCCGCCGTTCGCGCCATATTGCTGCGCGATGTCGACGCCGAAAGCCGCGGCCAGTCGCACCGTGCCGCCGCGCGCCATTATGCTGTGCGGGGCATGACGGCCGAGGCGGTCGATCAAGCGCTTGCGGGCGACGATCTGGCGCTGGCCGCGACGCTGCTCGGCGATCTGGCCATGCCGATGCTGGCGGCGGGCGAGACAGCGCGCGTCGCCGACTGGCTGGCGCGGCTGGACGCCGATGCGATCGGCCGGACATCCGGCCTCCTGCTCGCCGATGCCTGGCTCGCCGTACTGACCGCGCGCGCCGACGCCCCGGCCGCCATCGGTGCCCTGGCGTCGTCGGGAGGGGAAGCCGAAGCTGTCGCGCTGTCGCTGTTCGATCGCGCCTATGGCGGCGACCGGCTCGACGAAGTGGCCGAGGCGTGCGACCAGCTCCTCGCCGCGCCCGGGGAAATTACCTGTTTCGCTGTCGCGATGGTGCGCGCGATGCGCGCGCATGGCGCGGCGCGGCGCGGCCTGTTCGGGCTCGTCCACGACGCCGTAAGGCCGTTGATGCTGCGCGGCGCCGGAAAGCCGCTCGACCTGTCGCTGGCGCTCGGCGTCTATGCGCGCGCGGCGGCATCGCGGGCGCTGGGGCAGCTCGGCGAAGCCGAACGCGTGCTGCGCGATGCGCGGCGCACGACGGCGGGGGCGACCCTCGCCGCCGCGCTGATCGATGCAGCGCTGGCGCGCTGCTGTTACGAGCGCGCCGACCCCGCGGCGGCGGCGAGTCTCGCCCATGCCGCGCTGCCTTTGCTCGAACGCAGCGCCTTTCAGGACGCGATGGTCCACGCCTATCTGGTCGCGATCCGCGTGGCGGCGAGTATGGGGCAGACCGACCGCGCGGCGGCACTGGTCGACCGCGCCGAACTGCTTGCTTTCGCGCGCGGCTGGGCGCCGCTCAAGGCGCTGTGCATCGTCGAACGCGCCCGGCTCCGTCTGCCGCAGACGATCGACCCCGAAGCCGTGGTGGCGGCGGCGGACGAGGAAGCCGCGGTCATCGATCCGCTGTCGGCGCAGGGGCGCGCCTTTGCCCTGCTGTCCGAAGCGCGCGCCTATGAGGCGATCGCGCAGGGCGACCGCCCGCGGCTGACCGTGGTCGCCGAGAGGCTGCTGCGGCTTGCGTCGAATGCCGACGACGCCGAACTCAGGGCCTCGGCGACGCTGTTCAACATCCTGCCACAGCTCAGCGGACGCTGCGACAAGATGGTGGAACTCGAAACGGTGCGCTTCCTCAACCGCGCCGCCAGCCTCGGCTTCCGGCGGACGATCGTCGATGTCCTCGACGTCACCGGCGTGCGCGCGGTGCAGAATTTCTGCAGCGAGGCCTATAGCTCGGACTGTTTCCTCGCGCTGCTCAAGCTCGCCGATCCGGCGCGCCACGACCCCGCGCTCGAAGGCAGTAACGGACCCGCGCCGGGCGAAGCCTTCTCCTTCCTCACCGAGCGCGAGATCGAGATTTTGAGCGCGCTCAACGCTGGCGAATCGAACAAGGAAATCGCGCGTACGCTGCAACTCGCCCCCGAAACGGTGAAGTGGCACCTTAAGAATGTGATGCGCAAATTGCGCGCCAGCAGCCGCGAAGAGGCGGTGCTCAACGCGACGACCCTGGGCCTTAAGCTGATCGAGGCAAGCGCGGCGCGCTGATTGCCGGATATCCGGTTGGGGGCGCCCAGGCGGTGTTCGTCGGGAAAGCGGCGGGGGGGTCGGCGAGGGCGATCGCGGCGCCGATCAGGATCATCGTCGGGGCATGGGCGGCGAACGACCTTGTCGCCAGTTCGAGCAGGTCGAGCCGCGTCGCGAGTCGTCGCTCCTCGGGCGCGCTGACATCGCATGCGATCATCACCGGCGTGTCGCTCCGCATGCCGGCGCGCATGAGCCCGCGCATGATCTCGCCCGCCGCGTCGCGCCCCATGTAGAAGGCGAGCGTCGATCCACCCTGTGCGAGCGATGCCCAGTCGATATCGAGTGCCGCGCCGCGCTTGCTATGCGCCGTAACGAACCGGACGTCGCGCGCGACACCGCGAAGCGAGAGCGACATGCCCGCCGAAGCGGCGGCGGCGCTCGCCGCGGTTATGCCGGGGCAGAGACGGACGGCAAAGCCGGCATCGTGCAACGCCGAGATTTCCTCGGTCGCGCGGCCGAACAGCACCGGGTCGCCGCCCTTGAGGCGCACGACGCGCTTGCCCGCGCGCGCGGCGACGACGAGCAAGGCGTCGATGGTCGCCTGATCCTTCGAATGGCGCCCCGAACGCTTACCGACGCTGATGCGTTCGGTGCGCTGGGGGATCAATGCGAGCACGCCGTCGCCCACAAGCGCGTCGTGGAAGACGATATCGGCGCGCTGGATCAGCCGTACCGCCTTAACGGTCAGCAGGTCGGGATCGCCGGGACCGGCGCCGACGAGCCAGACCGTACCGGGTGCGAAATCGTCAGGCTGCATTGCTGGTCTCCTCGGTCAGGATGCGCGTGAGCGCGGGGCGGCACGAGCCGCAGTTGGTGCCGGCGCCTAGTGCGGCACCGATCGCCGCGACGTCAGCCAGCTTCTGATCGCGGATAGCGGCGGCGATCGTTTTCAGGCCGAGGTCGAAGCAGACGCAGATGATCGGGCCGCGGTCGGCCTGCACCCCAGGCGCGCGGCCAGCGAGCAGCGTCGGCGCGACCTGGGGTGCGGAAAGCTGAGCGATCAGCCAGTCGCGCGGCGGCAGTTCGCCGGTCTCGGTGACGAAGAGCGCGCCGGTGAGGCGGCCGTTCGCGACGATGGCGATGCGCCGCGTTCCGCGCGCGGCGTCCTGCGCCTCGATGCGCTCGCCTTTGGGGAGCAGCGCTTCGATGCTCTTGAGATCGCCATTGCCCGCGAGTTCCCACAGCACCCCCGACGGGACCGCGACGCGCGTCGCCCACAGGCAGCGCGGCGTTTCGGCGAGTTCGCGGGAGAGGAGCAGGAAGCCGCGCCACTTGGGGGTGACGGCGGCGATCGCGGCGGGGGTGCGCTTGAACCCCGGCTGGCCCGACACCGGATCGACGAGCGGACGGGGGAGCAGGCCGGTGCGCCCGCCGCTCGCGGTGCGGTCGGTCCAGTGGATCGGGACGAACAGTTCGCCCGGGCGCTGGCCGGGATGGAAGGCGACCCGATAGAGGCTGTCGCCCTGCGGGGTTTCGACGCGCGCGAGGCCGCCGTCGCTGAGGCCGAGGCGCGCGCCGTCGTCGGGATGGGTCTCGACCAGCGGCTCCTCGCGGTGGCGCGCGAGCTTCGGCGCGAGGCCGGTGCGCGTCATACTGTGCCACTGGTCGCGGTAGCGTCCGGTATTGAGCGTCAGGGGCCATTTGGCGAGCGGTTCGGGCAGCGGCTTTTGCGCGACGGGGACGAGGCGCGCGCGGCCATCGTCGGTCGAAAAGCGGCCGTCGGCGAAGGGGTGATCGCCACCCCAGCGGAACGGGGCCATCGCGTCATAGGCGACGGTACCGCCCTGTGCGGCGCCGGTCAGCGCGAAGAGGCGCGCTCCGTCATTGTCATAGGTCGAGAGGCGGCAATGCTCGCGCCAGATGTCGGCGGGGCGGTCGTAGGCGAAGGCGGTTTTCCACCCCATCCGCCGCCCGACCTCCTTGACGATCCACCAGTCGGGCATCGCCTCGCCGGGGAGCGGGAAGAGCGCGCGCTGGCGACTGATTGTGCGATCGCTGTTGGTCACGGTGCCGTCCTTTTCGCCCCATGCTGCGGCGGGCAGGCGAACATGCGCGAAGGCCCCTGTATCGGTTTGCTCGATCACGTCGCTGACGACGACGAAGGGACAGGACTTCAGCGCCTCGCGGACGCGGTTCGCATCGGGCATCGATACGGCGGGGTTGGTCGCCATGACCCACAGCGCCTTGATCCGGCCTTCACCGACAGCCCGGAAGAGATCGACCGCCTTGAGGCCGGGCTTTTCGGCCATGGTTGGCGCGGCCCAGAAGCGCTGGACGCGCGCGCGATTTTCAGGCGCGAAGTCCATATGGGCGGCGAGCGTCGAGGCGAGGCCACCGACCTCGCGGCCGCCCATGGCGTTGGGCTGGCCGGTGATGGAGAAGGGCGCGGCGCCGGGCTTGCCGATGCGCGCGGTCGCGAGGTGGAGGTTGAGGATGGCGTTGACCTGGTCGGTGCCGGCAGTCGCCTGGTTGATACCCTGACTGAACAGCGTGACGGTGCGCGGGGTGCCCGCGAACTGCTCGTAGAAACGCCTGAGGTCGGCGGCCGGCACGTCGCATGTCCGTGCTACCGACCACAGGTCGTTCCCCTCTCCAAGCTGGTCCCAAAATTCGGTGGGGACCGCGACATGCGCGGCGAGATAGTCGTCGTCGACGATGCCGGTTTCGCGGCAATGCTGGAGCAGCCCGTTCATCAGCGCGACGTCGCTGCCGGGGCGGATGGCGAGGTGCAGGTCGGCTTCCTCGGCGGTCTCGGTGCGACGCGGGTCGATGACGACCAGCTTGGCGCCGGCCTCGCAGCGCGCCCGGATGCGCTGATAGACGATTGGATGGCACCAGGCAGTGTTTGATCCCACCAGCACGAACAGGTCGGCGGCGTCGAGGTCGTCATAGGTCGCAGGGACGATATCCTCGCCAAAGGCGCGGGTGTGGCCTGCGACCGCGCTCGACATGCAGAGGCGTGAATTGGTGTCGATGTTCGCGGTGCCGATGAAGCCCTTCATCAGCTTGTTCGCGACATAATAGTCCTCAGTGAGCAGTTGGCCGGAGACGTAGAAGGCGACGCTGCCCGGGCCGTGGCGCGCGATGGTTTCGCGGAATTTCTTGGCGACGAGGTCGAGCGCCTTGTCCCAGCTCGCGCGCTTGTTGCCGATCATCGGATGGAGGAGGCGGCCTTCGAGGCCGACGGTCTCGCCGAGATGGGTGCCCTTCGAGCAGAGGCGGCCACGGTTGGCGGGATGGTCGGGGTCGCCTGCGATCTCGACGCTCCGCGCGCCGGTCACCGTCGCGCGGATGCCGCAGCCGACGCCGCAATAGGCGCAGGTCGTGCGGACGGCTTCCGTCATCAGGCGGCGGCCTTCAATGTGCCCGCGCGGCAGATGAGGACGCGGCCGCCGTCGATCTTGGCCGGCACGGTCGGGGTGCAGCCCTTGTCCTCGCCCAGCGCCTCGCCGGTCGACAGGCTGATCCGCCAATTGTGCAAGGGGCAGGCGACCGCACCGCCGTGGACGATGCCCTGCGAAAGGCGGCCATGCTTGTGCGGGCAGCGGTCGAGCAAGGCGAACACCTTGCCCTCGGCGGTGCGGAATACGGCGATGTCGTCGCCGCCCTCGACCTGCACGGTGCGGCTGCCCCGGACCGGGATCTGGTCAACCCAGCCGATGTCGAGCCATTCGGCGGTGGTCATGCGATTTCTCCCTGCGGGATGAAGCGCGCCATCGGCGCGTGGTGCTCGGCTTCGGCGCCCTCGGCGCGCTGTGCCCATGGGTCGTCCTGGCTAAAGCTTTGCGAGAAGAGGAAGCGAGCACGAAGCGCTTCGCGACCCATGGCATCGTCGACGATCCGCGCCTTGATATGCTCGATGCCGGCGCGCTCGATCCACGGCGCGGTTCGTTCGAGATAACGCGCCTCTTCGCGATAGAGCTGGATGAAGGCGGCGCAATAATCCATCGCCTCCTGCTCGGTCGCGACCTTGCAGAGCAGGTCGGTGGCGCGGACGTGGATGCCGCCATTGCCGCCGACATGCAGCTCGTAGCCGCTGTCGACGCAGACGATACCGAAATCCTTGATCGTCGCCTCGGCGCAATTGCGCGGGCAGCCCGACACCGCGATCTTGAACTTGTGCGGCATCCAGCTGCCCCAGCTCATCCGTTCGAGCTTGACGCCGAGCCCGGTCGAATCCTGCGTGCCGAAGCGGCACCATTCGGACCCGACGCAGGTCTTCACCGTGCGCAGTGCCTTGCCATAGGCGTGGCCCGAGACCATGCCGACCGCATTGAGATCGGCCCACACCGCGGGCAGATCCTCCTTCCTGATCCCGAAGATGTCGAGCCGCTGGCCTCCGGTCACTTTGACCATCGGCGCGTTATATTTCTCGACGACATCGGCGATCGCGCGCAGCTCGGTCGGATTGGTGAGCCCGCCCCACATGCGCGGGACGACCGAATAGGTGCCGTCCTTCTGGATATTGGCGTGGAGGCGCTCGTTGACGAAGCGGCTTTGCTGGTCGTCGACATAGTCGCCGGGCAGCGCGCAGAGCAGATAGTAGTTGAGCGCCGGGCGGCACGAGGAGCAGCCGTCGGGGGTCGTCCAGTGGAGCTTCTGCATCACCTCGGGGATCGAACGCATGCCTTGCGCGACGATCTCGCGGCGCACATCGTCGTGGCCGAAGCTGGTGCATTTGCACATCGTCTTCGGGCCCGACTGGACATCGTCGCCGAGGGTCAGCGCGAGCAGATTTTCGACCAGCCCGGTGCAAGACCCGCAGCTCGCCGACGCCTTGCAGGTGCCGCGCACCGCGTCGAGGCTGTGCGCGCCCTTGGCGATGCACGAGACGACCTGACCCTTGGCGACGCCGTTGCAGCCGCAGATCTCGGCATCGTCCGAGAGCGCCGCAACGGCCGCCTTAGGGTCCGCCGCGCCGCCTCCCGCGGCGAAGGCCTGACCGAAGATCAGCAGGTCGCGAAGGTCCGAGACGTCCTCTTGGCGTTTGAGCAGGTCGAAATACCAATTGCCGTCGGCGGTATCGCCATAGAGCACCGCGCCGACGATGCGGTCGTCCTTGACGATCACGCGCTTGTAGACGCCGCGCGAGGCGTCGCGGAGGACGATATCCTCGCAGCCGTCGCCGCCCGAGAAATCGCCCGCGGAGAAAACGTCGATGCCCGAGACCTTGAGTTTGGTCGAGGTGACCGAACCGCGATAGCCCGTCGGCGCTTCGACGAGGCCGTCGGCGAGGCTGCGGCACATGTCCCACAAGGGTGCGACGAGGCCGTAGACCTGTCCGTCATGCTCGACGCATTCGCCGACCGCGAGCACGGCGGGGTCGCTGGTGACCATATGGTCGTCAACCTGGATGCCGCGCCCGACCGCGAGTCCCGCGTCGCGAGCGAGGGCGACCGAGGGGCGGATACCCACCGCCATGACGACGAGGCTGGCGGGGATGAGCGTGCCCTCCTTGAGTTTGACGCCCTCGACCTTGGCGTCGCCGACGATTTCGGCGGTGTCGGCGCCGGTCAGGATCGTCTGGCCGCGCGCTTCGAGCGCGTTTTTGAGCAGCCAGCCGGCCGCCTCGTCGAGCTGGCGTTCCATCAGCGTGGGCATAAGGTGGATGACGGTGACCTTCATGCCGCGCAGGCTGAGGCCGTGCGCCGCCTCGAGCCCGAGCAGGCCGCCGCCGATCACCACCGCGTCGCCGCCCGCGTCGGCCGCCGCCAGCATCGTGTCGACATCGTCCATGTCGCGAAAGGCGATGACGCCGGGCAGGTCCTTGCCGGGGACGGGGATAATGAAGGGATCGGAGCCGGTCGCGATCAGCAGCCGATCATAGGTCTCGCTGAGCCCGCTGCGCGTCGTCACCGTCCTCGCGGCGCGGTCGATCGCCGCGACGGGGTCGCCCGCGACGAGCGCGATGCCATTGTCGGAGTACCATGCGGCGCCGTTGATCACGATGTCGTCGAAGCATTTCTCGCCCGCGAGCACGGGGGAGAGCATGATGCGGTTGTAATTGACCCGCGGTTCGGCGCCGAAAATCGTCACGCGGTAGCGGCTCGGATCGCGCGCAAGCAGTTCCTCGACCGCGCGGCAGCCGGCCATGCCGTTGCCGATGACGACCAGATGCTCGCGCGTGTCGGCGTCGGGTTTGAGGGGGCGGTGTTCCATCAGAGCATCCAGTCCAGTTGCAGCCAGAATTTGTCGGTGTCGGTGGCGAAAGTGTCCGCGTCGTAATGCGCGTAACGGGCGGAGGTGGTGACTTTGCCGAGCTTGGCGCTCGCGAGCAGGTCGACCTCGTCGCCATAGGATCGCGAGGCGCGGTCGCTCCGATAGTCGTGCCAGACCGCCTGCAGCGTCACCGCCTTGAGCGGCCCCACTTCCTTCCAGCCCCAGCCCGCGCTCGCATAAAGGTCGCGTACGCCGTCGGGCGGGGTGGTGAGGAATTTGTCGGCCCAGCCCTGGAATTTGAACCCGGTCGCGAGTGGGGTCTGGAAGCTGGTGAGCGCTATCCCCTTGTCGGCGCCGAGTATCTCGTACCCGGCGCCGACCCGGGGGCCGCCAAGATCGACCGCGACATCGGCGAGCCAATAGTCGGCGGAATAATCGTTGGGGTTGCGGTGCCAGTCGGACTGGCGCGCGTAGCTCAGCTGCCAGGTGATCTTCGCCTTGCCGAGCGGCTGGTTGCCGTCGAGCCGCACGCCATAGCTCTGGCTCGACAGGCGGAAGCCCTGCATCGTGGCCTCGTCCTGATCGACCAGATAGGCGAAGGCGACCGCCTTGCCGATCGGCGTCGCGACGCTGGCATTGCCGAACAGATTGTCGCCCGACACCGCCCCCTGCCGTGCGCCGGTGCCGTCGATGCCCCAGATGGTGCGGACGCTCCATACATAGGCCAGGTCGGCCTTGACCCCCTTGGTCGGTGTGATTTCGGCGCGGAGCGCGTCGAAGCTCTGGCCGTTCTGGCGGAAGGGGACGGCGCCGACGAAGCGTTCGTCGTCGAGCGCGATGCGCTGGCGCCCCGCAGTTACCGCGAAGGTCGGCGCGGCGTAACGAAGCTGGGCGCGGGCGAGGGCGATATTCTCCGGATCGGCGACGAGTGGCCGCGCGGCGGCGCCGTGGAGACCGTCGAAATAGTCATCGACGAGGGCGAGATTGCCCTGGCCTTCGACGAGCGCCGACCAGCGCCTGGCCTTCGCCTCGACCCCGGCGCGGATGCGCAGGGTCAAGGCGTCGGCTTCGGCGGCGAGGCCGTCCTGGTCGACGCTCTCATAGCGGAGCCGGGCCTCGCCGAGCGGCTTGAGGGTGACGTCCTGGGCGTGCGCCGCCCCGGCCGGCGCAAGCGCCAGCAGCATGATGAGGGTGCGGGTCATGGGTTAGATTCGCACGCCTTCGGCCGCACCCCAGGTCGCGCGCCACTGGCCCTTGACGAAGATGAGCCCGACGAGCGCGACGACCGCTAGCCCGGCGAAGATGTAGAAGCCGGGGCCGAAGCTGCCGCTCCACTGCTTGGCGAAGCCCAAGGAGGAGGCGAGGTAGAAGCCGCCGACACCGCCCGCCATGCCGACGAGTCCGGTCATCACGCCGATCTCGGCCGAGAAGCGCTGCGGAACGAGCTGAAACACCGAGCCATTGCCGGTGCCTAGCGCGAGCATCGCGATGACGAACAGGGTCAGCGCGGCGGGCAGGTTTGCGGCCTGCGGCACGCCGGCGAGCGCCAGCGCGGCGACGACGAAGACCATCATCAGCGCCTTGACCCCGCCGATGCGGTCGGCGAGCGCCCCGCCCATCGGGCGCACTAGCGATCCGGCAAAGACGCAGGCCGCGGTGCAATAGCCCGCCATCACGGGGGTGAGGTGGAATTGGTCGGTGAAATAGATGGGCAGCGAGGCGGCAAGCCCGACGAAGCCGCCGAAGGTCACCGAATAAAAGGCCATCAGCCACCAGGCATCGGCGCTCTTCAGCGGCTCGAAATAATCGACCAGCTTCTTCGGCGCGGGCGCATTGGGCGCGTCCTTGGCCATCACGAGATAGACGAAGAAAACGATCGTCAGCGGTATGCAGACGAGGCCGAGCACCGCGTTCCAGCCGAACAGCTTGGCGAGGCCCGGAGCAAAGAGCGCGGCCAGCACGGTGCCCGAATTGCCCATGCCGGCGAGGCCCATAGCCTTGCCCTGATGCTCGGGCGGATACCAACGGCTTGCGAGTGGCAGCGCGATGGCAAAGCTGGCGCCCGCAAAGCCTAGGATCACGCCGAGTGCGAGCGTCCCTGCGAAGCTGTGCACGCCCATGAACCAAGCCGTGAAAAGCCCCGCGATCACGATCACCTGGCTGATTGCGCCCGACCGCTTCGGCCCGATTCGGTCGACGAGGAGGCCGTTGACGACGCGCAGCAGCGCACCGGCAAGCGTCGGAACCGCGACCATCAGCCCTTTTTGCGCGGGAGACAGCCCCAAGTCTTCGGAGATTGCTGGCGCCAGCGGCCCGAGAATGACCCACACCATGAAGGCGAGATCGAAATAGAGAAAGGCAGCAATCAGCGTCGGCCAGTGGCCGCTCGCCCAGAAGCTCGATTTGGGTGCCGCAGCGCCCGTGGTTGCAGTCGTCATCGTCCGTCCCCTTGTGTGACGGGCAATAAAAAAGCCGCCAGGACGGCGGCCACGCGGGCGCATCCTGACGGCTTCATTGCCTGTTGGATTATGGGGAAAGGCTCCCCATGTGCCGCGCGGGCCAGCCCCCTCGTTGGAGCCGTCGCCGCGTTATCCTGCCCCGGCAGCCCTGCCGAGTGCAATTAAACTGCCTGATATTTAGGCACGCCGCAAGCGGTTATTTCGCAGATGCAGCATAAATGTAAAGTCAGGGCAGTTCAGCTAGATAGGCCTCGATATCGTCGGGATCGAAGGCGCGGCCGTCGAAAAAGCGATCGCTGCCGAGCGTGAGGCGGCCCTGCGTTGAACCCGCTCCGATCGGCTCGTCGAGCCCGCCTTCAAGCTTGGAACTTGCGCCGGGGAGGGGCGCGCCAGAACCGGCGAGAGCTGCGCGATAGACTTCGGGACGGAAGACATTGCTGGCCGCCGCCGCGCCCACCGCATCGAACGCCATATAGTCCCACCGCACCATCTGCGAATAGAGCCACGCCGCCTGGCTGCGCCAGGGGAAGTTCGCGGCCTCGCGATACTGGAACATGAAGTCGGGATAGTGGATCGGCTCGCCGCCGGGGGTCAGGCGGATGCGGTCGGTGATCGCGCGCAGGATCGCATCGCGGGGTGCATCGAGATATTCCGAACGCGCGAGGATTTCGGCGCTCGCCTCGGCCGCGCCCGGCGCGACGAAATGGGCGGCTGCCGCGTGAAGCGCGCGGACGAGCGCTTCGACTTCGCTGCGCCGGTCGTCCAGCACCGCTTCGCGCATCGCGAGCACTTTTTCGACGCCGCGCCGCCAGATCTGCGCGGTCGCGAGCGCGATATGGCCGACGCCGCGCTCGACCGCGATCGAGTTCCAGGGTTCGCCGACGCAGATGCCGTCGACCTCGCCCGCCGCCAGGGCATCGGCCGCGAAGGGCGGGCTGGTGACGACGATCTCGACATCCTGATCGGGACGGATGCCGACCCCGGCGAGCCAATAGCGCAGCATATAATTATGGCTCGAATAGCGATGGACGACCCCGAAACGTAGCGGCTTGCCCGCGGCAAGGCGCGCTAGCGCGATCTGTTTGAGCGCCGCGCCGATTTGCTGTGGATCGCCGAGCGCGTCGGTCAGGCCGACCTCTGCCGCCAGCGCCGCGGAGAAGGTGACGGCATTGCCGTTGAGGCCCAGCACGAAGGGCACGGCGAGCGGCACGGCGGGGCGGTCTCTTCCCAGCGTCGTCGCGATCGCGAGCGGTGCGATCATGTGCGCGGCGTCGGTGTGGCCATAGAGCAGCCGGTCGCGCACCGTCGCCCAGGTCATGTCGCGCACCAGTTCGATGGCCAGGCCTTCGCGGGCCGCGAAGCCCAGTTCGTGCGCGAGGATCGGCAGCGCGGCATCGACCAGCGGCAGGAACCCGATGCGGAAACGCTCGCCGGTCATTCCATGTCTCCCATCAAGGCTTCGCTGGTGATGATCGCCTCGGCGATCTCGGCGATCCGGCGGTTGCTGCGCATCGCCTGGCCGCGCAGCAGCGCATAGGCGGCGGGTTCGTCGATCCCGCGGCGCTTCATCACGATCGCCTTGGCTTTGTCGATGGCCGCGCGCTCGGCGAGGGCGTGTTTGGCATCGTCCAGCTCGCGTTGTAGCGACGAGAAGGCGTGGAAGCGGCGCACGGCGAGATCAAGCACCGGCTTGATGCGCTGCTGCGACAGCCCATCGACGACATAGGCGGAAACGCCCGCGTCGATCGCCGCGAAAGTCGCCTCGGTATCGCTCTGATCGACGAACATCGCGATCGGGCGCGCCAGCGCGCGCGACATGGCGAAGAAATCCTCGAGCAAATCGCGGCTCGGGTTTTCGAGGTTGATGAGGACGACTTCGGGGGTGGCGGCCTCGATCTGGGCGACGAGCGGCCCGGTGGGATCGATGAGGATGAGATCGTCGAGCCCCGCCGCGCGCAGGCCATCGGAAATGATGGCCGCCCGCGTCGTGCTGGTGTCGATGATCGCGATCCTCATGACCGCGCCCTTACGCTGCAGCGCACAAATCTGCCAGCGGGTTTCTTGCTCGCGACTGTTTTGCGTTGACGGCTACCTGATTCTTGAAACTATCGACCGATAGCGGAGTCACGACGAATTCAAAGCCGCCGTTCGGCCAGCTGCCTGCTGACTCATAGGTGCGTCCGAAATCGAGGTCGCCGGAATCGACAAGCGCCTGAACATGCCCCGACATCGCTTCCGCGATGTGAAGCCTGAAAAGGTGATTAAGTTGCGATTTCGGTTTATAACCGCTTGGTACCGAAAAATGTATATAAATCAGCGCCGTAGGTGTACTGGCTCCCCGGGTAGGATTCGAACCTACGACCGATCGATTAACAGTCGATTGCTCTACCGCTGAGCTACCGAGGAACACACCGCCGTGGCGGACAAGGCGGCCCCTTTGCCGCCGGTCGCGGTATTTTGCAAGCCCCCTCAGACGATAAATTGTTCCATCGCGATGCGTTCGTCGAGGCCTTGGTCGGGATCGAAGAGCAAAGTCAGCGGGCGGCTGCGGTCGGTGGTAACCAGCACGGTCTTCACGTCGCGGATTTCGCGCTGATCGGCGACCGCGCTGACCGGACGTTTCGCTGCTTCGCGAACGTTGAAGCGGATGCTCGTCGATTCGGGGACCAGTGCGCCGCGCCAGCGCCGCGGGCGGAAGGGGCTGATCGGGGTGAGCGCCAGCATCTGCGATTCGAGGGGCAGGATCGGGCCGTTGGCGCTGAGATTGTATGCGGTCGATCCGGCGGGCGTCGATACGAGCACGCCGTCGCACGCCAGTTCCTCGAGCATCGTCTTCTCGTTGATCAGCACTTCGAGCTTTGCGGCCTGACGCGTTTCGCGGAGCAGCGAGATTTCGTTGATCGCGGGCAGGATATGGCGTTCGCCGCTGATCGTGGTGATGTCGCCCGCCAGCGGGTGGATCAGAAAGGGCCGCGCGGCGGCGAGCCGTTCGAGCAGTCCCTCGATGCGAAACTCGTTCATCAGGAAACCGATGGTGCCGCGGTTCATGCCGAACACAGGCATCGACCGGCGCTGGTCGAGCAATTGGTGCAGCATGTGCAGCAGGAAGCCGTCGCCGCCGAGGACGATGAGCAGATCGGCGTCATTGAGATCGACGAAGTCGTAGAGCGGGCGCAGTTCGGCCTCAGCCTCCAGCCCCGCGGGCGCGTTCGACGCGACGAGCGCGATCTTGCGATGCATGTTGGTCCCCCGAGGAGCGGGGTCCTACCCGCCCGTTGCACTCATATGACGCGCGACCGCCGGTTTGGACTTTCGTTCGATATGAAAGTCATGGGCGCGGGGTTTGCCAGCCAATGCGCCGTCAATCAAGCCATCGACTGCATGGGGGCCGCCGTCGCGCAGCGCGGCGCGCAGGTCGACATGATCGTCCTGACCCAGGCACATATAGATGCGGCCCTCGACGGTAAGGCGGATGCGGTTGCAGGCCGTGCAGAAATTGTCCGACAGCGGCGTGATCAGGCCGAGCGTGACGGGGCTGTCCTCGACCGCGAAATAGCGCGCCGGTCCGCCGGTTTTCTTGTCGACGGCGAAGATCGAGCGCTCGGCGCGTAGCGGCGCGATGAACTGGTGGAGCGGGATATAATGATCGCTGCGGTCGTCGGCGACCTCGCCCAGCGGCATGGTTTCGATGAGCGTCAGGTCACAGCCGTTGTCTGCGCACCAGCCGAGCATCGGCAACAGCTGGTCCTCGTTGAGCCCCGCCAGCGCGACCATGTTGATCTTGACCGCAAGCCCCGCGGCGCGCGCGGCGGCGATGCCCTTCAGGACCACGTCGACGTCGCCGACGCGGGTGATATGGCGGAAGGCTTGCGCGTCGAGCGTATCGAGGCTGACATTGATGCGGCGCACGCCGTTCGCGGCGAGCATCGGCGCATGTTCGGCGAGGCGCATCGCGTTGGTGGTCAGCGTCAGTTCGTCGAGGCCGTGTCCGATCAACGCGCCGAGCCGTCCGACGAGCGTATCGATGCCGCGCCTTACCAGCGGTTCGCCGCCGGTCAGGCGGATGCGACGGATGCCGCGCGCGACGAAGCGTTCGGCAAGCTCGGCCATTTCCTCGATGCTGAGCACCGCCGATTTGGGGAGGAAAATCATATCCTCCGCCATGCAATAACGGCAGCGCAGGTCGCAGCGGTCGGTCACCGAAAGGCGCAGATAATCGATCCGGCGGCCGTGGCCGTCGGTGAGTGGCGCAAGCGACGAGGGTGACAATCGGCTCATCTTTGTAAACCTTGCTGCAAAAGGCAGGGGATTGGCAAGCAATGCCTGCTATGGGGACGCCGATGAATCGTATCGCCGACCCTTTTTCCGCCGCTGTCGGGCATCTTGAATCGTTGCATTTGCGACATAATTCGGACGTCGGTGTGATATTGGTGCAGATCGATCAACTGGCGCGGATCAACAATGCGGGGGGCACCGCGGCGGGCGATGCCGTGCTTGAGGAGATCGGGCGGCGACTCGAAAATTTCGTCGGCGACGAGTTCGGGCGGGGGTCGCACGTCGACCGGCTCGACGGACCGCGCTTCCTGATCGTGCCCGCGGCGGCGCTCTCGCTGGGGGCGCTGCGCGCGCAGGAACGCGCGCTGCATGTCGCGCTCGCCGAACCGATGGTCGGCGATCCCAATGGCCGGCTCGCGATCAGGATCGCCGCGGCGCAGATCGTCCGCGACGAACCCGTCGCCGACCAGCTGCGCACCGCGAGCGACCAGCTTGCGCGCCCCGCCTCGGCGCGCGACGGGGTGATGGTCAAGGCGGCCCTGTCGCGCGATGAGGTCGTCATCTTCTACCAGCCGCAATATGACGTCGCGACCGGCGCGATGACGGGGGTGGAGGCGCTGCTACGCTGGCAGCATCCCGAGTTGGGCCTGCTTGGCGCCGGCGCGTTGGTCACCGCGGCGCGCGCGGCACGGATGGAGTGCGAGCTGACCGAACAGGCGCACCGTGTCGCACTCGCCGAGATGGCGGCGTGGCCGAAGGCTCTGGCGAAATTGCGCGTGTCGCTCAACATCACGGCCGCGGACCTCGGCGATCCCGATTTCGCCGATCGCTTCGCGGCGATGGCGAAACAGACGGGGATCGATCCCGACCGGCTGACCCTCGAACTCACCGAACAGGCGATGCTTAGCGATCCCGCGAGCGCCGCGGAACAGCTGGCCCAGATCCGCGAATTGGGCTGTGCCATCGCGATCGACGATTTCGGAACGGGCTATTCCAGCCTGTCGCTGCTCGCCCGGCTGCCGATCGATTATCTGAAGATCGACAGCGGTTTCACCCGCACCATCGACGGCAGCGACCGCGACCGTATCGTGGTGCGGGCGATCGTCGATCTGGCGCGCGCGCTGGGGCTGCTGGTGGTCGCCGAGGGCATCGAGAATGAGGCGCAACTCGCGCGGCTGAAGGAACTGGGCGTCGCGACCTGGCAGGGCTTCCTGAAGTCGGGGCCGGTGCCGGGGGATGAGCTGGTCGGGTTGATGGAGTAATCGTCGCCCCCGCGAAGGCGGGGGCCGCTACTGGTGTTGTGCACGGTCGCCACCGGCCCCCGCCCTCGCGGGGGCGACGTTAGTTTGCTTGCCGTGCCAGCTTCCCCAGACCCTTCGACAATTGCAGCGCGCCGTTCAGCCGCGCGCCGGTGCTCATCCAGTCGCCGCTGATCGACAGCTTGTTGTCGGGGCGGATGCGCGCGCGGCCTTTCAGGCGCTCGACATAGGCGATCAGGCCCGGGACGTTCGCGAACGCGTCGCCGTGGAAGCTGACCAGCGCGCCCTTGGTCCCGACGTCGAGCTTGGCGATGCCCGCGAGCTTGGCATTGGCCTTGATCTCCATCAGCTGGACGAGGTTCGCGGTCTCGGGCGGCAGCGGGCCGAAGCGGTCGATCATCTCGGCCGCGAAGGCGTCGAGCGCGGGGCGGTCCTGCGCATCGTTGAGGCGGCGATAGAGCGCCATGCGCAGCGGCAGGTCGGGGACATAGTCCTCGGGGATCAGGATCGGCGCGTCGATGGTGATCGTCGGCGACAAGGCTTCGCGCGGCGGCATTTTTCCGGCGCCCTCGGCCTTGGCCACCAGGATCGCCTCCTCGAGCATCGACTGATAGAGTTCGAAGCCGACCTCGCGGATATGCCCCGACTGTTCGTCGCCGACGAGATTGCCCGCGCCGCGGATGTCGAGGTCGTGGCTTGCGAGCTGAAAACCCGCGCCCAAGGTGTCAAGATCGCCGAGCAGCTTGAGCCGCTTTTCGGCGGTATCGGTGATCGCGCCATGGTCGGGCGTGGTGAGATAGGCGTAAGCGCGCGTCTTCGACCGCCCGACGCGCCCGCGCAGCTGGTAGAGCTGGGCAAGGCCGAAGCGGTCGGCGCGGTGGACGATCAGCGTATTGGCACTCGGAATGTCGAGACCCGATTCGACGATGGTCGTCGATACCAGCACATCATATTTGCGGTCGTAGAAAGCGCTCATACGCTCCTCGACCTCGCCCGGTGCCATCTGGCCGTGCGCGACGACATATTTGATCTCGGGCACGCGCGTGCGCAGGAATTCCTCGATGTCGGGGAGGTCCTTGATCCGCGGCGTGACGAAGAAGCTCTGCCCGCCGCGGTCATGCTCGCGGAGCAATGCCTCGCGGATCACGACGGGATCCCAGGGTGCGACATAGGTGCGTACCGCGAGGCGGTCCACGGGCGGCGTCTGGATGACGCTGAGTTCGCGCAGGCCCGACATCGCCATCTGCAGCGTGCGCGGGATCGGGGTCGCGGTGAGCGTCAGGACATGGACGTCGGTCTTGAGCTGCTTCAGCCGTTCCTTGTGGGCGACGCCGAAACGCTGCTCTTCGTCGACGATGACGAGGCCGAGACTCTTGAACTCGACCGATTTCGCGATCACCGCATGGGTGCCGACGACGATGTCGATCTGGCCGCTCGCGAGGCCGTCGCGCGTCCTTTGCGCCTCGGCGGCAGGGACGAGGCGCGACAGGCGGCCGATGTTGACCGGGAAGCCTTTGAAGCGCTCGACGAAATTGGTGAAATGCTGACGTGCGAGCAATGTGGTCGGACAGACGAGCGCGACCTGTACTCCGGCCATCGCGGCGACGAAGGCGGCGCGCAGCGCGACCTCGGTCTTGCCGAAACCGACGTCGCCGCACACCAGCCGGTCCATCGGGCGCCCCGATGCCATGTCGGCGAGCACGTCGCCGATCGCGCGGTCCTGATCGTCGGTTTCCTGATAGGGGAAGCGGTCGGCGAAGGCGGGATAGGCGGCGTCTTGCGCCAGCAGTTCGCCCGAGCGCAAAGCGCGCTGCGCCGCGGTCGCGAGCAATTCGCCGGCGATCTCGCGGATGCGTTCTTTCATCCGCGCCTTGCGGCGCTGCCACGCTTCGCCGCCGAGCTTGTCGAGTCCGACCCCCTCGCTCTCGCCGCCGTAGCGCGAGAGGACGTCGAGATTTTCGACCGGGACGTAGAGCTTGTCGCCGCCCGCGTACGTTAACGCGACGCAGTCGTGCGGGCTGTTGCCGACGGGAATCGAGGTCAGTCCCTCGTAACGCCCGATGCCATGGTCGAGGTGGACGACGAGGTCGCCGACGCTGAGCGTTGCGAGCTCGGCGAGGAAGGCGTCGGCGCTCTTGCGGCGCTTCTGGCGACGGACCAGGCGCTCGCCGAGAATATCCTGTTCGGTGAGCAGGCTGATCGCGTCGCTGGCGAAACCATGGTCGAGCGGCAGGACGACCATCGCGGTCGTGCCGCCGCTCTCCGCCGACGCGGTACCGAGCGCTTCCTGCCAGCTGTCGGCGGGCGCAAGCGAGGTGACGCCATGGTCGCGCAGCAGCCCCGACAGGCGATCGCGCGCGCCGCCCGAATAGCTTGCGATGATCGTGCGGCGCCCCTTGCGGCGCTCGTCGGAGAGATGGTCTGCGACCTTGTCATAGACGTTGAGGTCGGCGGTGCGCTCGGGGGTGAAGTCGCGCGCGGCGAAGGTTTCGAGGTCGACGACGGTCGCGGCGGGCGGCACGTCGAAGGGGGTGACGATATGCACCGGGCGGCTCGCCGCGGCACCCGCCCATTCGGCTTCGGTCAGGTAGAGCGTCTCGGGCTTCAGCGGCCGATAGCTGCCCGCCTGTTCCTGCGCCGCCGCCACACGGTTCGCATGATAGTCGGCGATCGCCGCGAAGCGCGTCTCGGCGGTCGCCTCGGTGCGGTGGCCGCGCAGCACCGGGGTTGCGGGATCGATATGGTCGAAGATCGTCGCCAGCCGCTCCTCGAACAAGGGCAGCCAATGGTCCATGCCCGCCTGGCGCCGCCCCTCGCTGACCGCCTGGTAGAGCGGGTCGCCGGTCGCCTGCGCGCCGAAGATTTCGCGATACGCCGAGCGGAAGCGCTTGATCGTGTCCTGGTCGAGCAGGGTCTCGGCGGCAGGGAGCAGTTGCAGCGCCTTCGCGGGCCCCAGGCTGCGCTGGTCGGCGGGGTCGAAGCGGCGGATGCTCTCGATCTCGTCGCCGAAGAAATCGACGCGCAGTCCGGTTTCTTCGCCCGCGGGGAAAAGGTCGACGATGCCGCCGCGCACCGCGAACTCGCCCTGGTCGGCGACAGTATCGACGCGGCTGAAGCCGTTCGAGACCAGCAACTCGGCGAGCGCATCGCGGTCGATCCGCATACCGGGGCCAAGCGTCGTCGCGAGCCGGCGGATGCGGAAGGGGGTGAGCGTGCGCTGGGTGACCGCGGCGACGGTGGTCAGGATCAGCTCGCCGCGTTTCGGCACGGCCTGCAACGCCGACAATGTCGCGAGCCGGTCGGCGCTGACGCGCATCGATGGGCCGGCCCGGTCGTAGGGCAGGCAGTCCCATGCCGGGAAGCGGTGGACGGTGAGGTCGGGCGCAAAGAAGGGCGCGGCATCGGCGACCGCCTGCATCGCGGTATCATCGGTCGCGACATAGACAAGGCGTTTGTCGCTGGCGCGCGCTAGCTCGGCGAGCAGCAGCGGCAGGAAACCGTCGGCCGCGCGCGAAATCGTCAGCGGCGTGGGCGCCGACGCGATCGCGGCAAAGATGTCGGCGGCGTTAGAGCCTGTTGACATGAGCTTGCTCCATCTTGCTTCGCTGCGCAACCCCGAAGGGGCGGGCCGATTTCGGCCCATTGCTGCGTTGCTCGTCGGGCACGATGGTCCGCATCGCGCCTCTCCTCGCGCCTTGCACTGGGCCGAAATCGGCTCCGTCAAAATGGGGCAAGCTCATGTCAACAGGCTCTGTAGGTCATGGCAGCGGGATATAGTCCAGCCGGCGCATCGCGGCGATCATGTCGGGACGGTCGAGATGCACGGGCGGATGCCCGGTGCCGAGCGCCCACGCCATGATGTCGACGTCGTCCTCCTCGACCACCAGTTCGTACCAGGCGATGTCCTCATCGTTCCATGCGGCGGCATAGCGATCGAAGAAGCCGCCGATCATATAATCGGCCTCGCGCGTGCCGCGATGCCAGGCGCGGAATTTGAGGCGTTTGAGGCGGTCGGTCATGGGCACGGCACGAATCCCGATAGCCCATGACGCCGGGAGTGGCGCACGGGGCAAGCAAGCGATAGACGGGATGCACTAGCCATGCGACCCGAGATACTCAATCCGCTCTTTGCCGCGCTGACCGACCTGAAGGGTGTCGGACCGCAGCTCGCCAAGCCGCTGACGCGGCTGGGGCTGGAGCGTGTGGTCGATGTGCTCTTCCACCTGCCGACCGGGCTGGTGCAGCGCTATCCGGTCGATCGGCTCGACGCGGCGCAGGTCGGGCAGCAGATCATCGTGACGCTGACCGCGCAGGATTATCGCGCGGGACGGTCGCCGCGTGCGCCTTTCGGCGTGGAAGCGTTCGACGGTGCTGGCGACCATGTCCGGCTCGTCTATTTCGGGCGCACCGCGGGGCTCGCGAAGAAGCTGTTTCCGCTCGGTGAGGCGCGGCAGGTGTCGGGGCGGCTCGACGCTTATGGCGAGATGCGCCAGATCGTCCACCCGGACCATGTCGGCGAACCGGGCGACGCCGCCATCGCGACGAGCGAGGCGGTCTATCCGCTGACCGAGGGGCTGACCAATGCGCGGCTGGGCCAGCTGGTCGAGATCGCGCTCGAACGCCGCCCCGAGCTCGCCGAATGGATCGACGGGCCGTTGCTGGCGCTGCGCAACTGGCCAGCGTGGCAGGAGGCGCTGACGCGCGCGCATTTGAGCCCGCACGATGCCGCAGCGCACGACCGGCTCGCCTATGACGAGATTTTCGCGAGCCAGGTTGCGCTGATGCTGATCCGCGAGGGGCTGCGCAAGCGCAAGGGGCGGGGGATCGCCGGCGACGGGCGGCTGACCGGGGCGCTTAAGCTGCCCTTCGGGTTGACCGGCGCGCAGGAGCGGGTCGGACGCGAGATCGCGGGCGACATGGCGCAGGACGTGCCGATGCTGCGCATGCTGCAGGGCGATGTCGGGTCGGGCAAGACGCTGGTCGCGCTGCGCGCGATGCTGACCGCGGTCGAGGCGGGGACGCAGGCGGCGCTGCTCGCGCCGACCGAGATATTGGCGCGGCAGCATTTCGCAACGTTGCAGGCGATGCTCGCTGGACTGCCCGTGAACATCGCGATCCTCACCGGGCGCGACAAGGGGCGGGTGCGCGAATCGACGCTGATGGGGCTCGCCGACGGCAGCATCGACATCCTCGTCGGCACGCACGCAATCTATCAGGAGGCGGTCAATTATCGCGACCTGTCGCTGGTCGTCGTCGACGAGCAGCATCGCTTCGGCGTCGCGCAGCGGCTGATGCTCACCGCCAAGGGGCAGCGCCCGCCGCACTTGCTGGTGATGACCGCGACCCCGATCCCGCGCACGCTGCAACTCGCCAACCATGGCGAGATGGACGTGTCGCGGATCGACGAGATGCCGCCGGGGCGCACCCCGGTCGACACGCGCGTGGTATCGGTCGATCGGCTCGACGAGGTGATCGGCGGCCTCGAACGCCACCTCGCCAGCGGGGCGCAGGCGTACTGGGTGTGCCCGCTGGTCGCCGAGAGCGAGGCCAGCGAACTCGCCGCCGCCGAGGAGCGCGCCGCGCTGCTGCGGATGCGGCTCGGCGACGACCGCGTCGGCCTCGTCCACGGCCGCATGAAGGGTCCCGACAAGGATGCGGTGATGGCGCGTTTCCAGGCGGGCGAGATCGGCGTGCTCGTCGCGACCACGGTGATCGAGGTCGGGGTCGATGTCCCTGCCGCGAGCCTGATGATCGTCGAACATGCCGAGAATTTCGGGCTGGCGCAGCTCCACCAGCTGCGCGGCCGGGTCGGGCGCGGAACCGCGAAGTCCGTGTGCCTGTTGCTGCGCTCGCAAACTCTGTCCGAAACCGCGCGCGAACGGTTGGCGCTGATGCGCGAGACCAATGACGGGTTCGTGATCGCCGAGAAGGATCTGGAACTGCGCGGCGGCGGCGAACTGCTCGGGCTCAAGCAGTCGGGAGATGCCGATTATCGCGTTGCCAGCGCCGAGCAATTGGTCCGGCTGCTACCCGTGGCGCACGACGACGCGCGGCTGTTCGTCGAGCGCGACGGCGGGATGGACGGCGCGCGCGGCGAAGCGGTGCGGCTCTGCCTCTATCTGTTCGAACGCGATGCGGCGGTGCCGCTGCTGCGGAGCGGGTAGCTTGTCCCCCTCCCGCTTGCGGGAGGGGCTAGGGGAGGGCGTGTTCCGTCCCTGGTCTTTGTTGAAAGACAGACCCTCCCCCGACCCCTCCCGCAAGCGGGAGGGGAGATGAGAGCGTCGGGCTGTTCGTCGTTAAGCGGCGTCGCCGCGGGCGCCCATGGCGCGGATCATCGGGAGATAATCCTCGACCGCGATCATCTTTTCGAATTGCACCCCGGTCTTGCCGGCGAGCGACCAGATCACCTTTGCCGCGATGCGGCCGATGATCGGCATGCGGAACACCACCAGATCGCCGACTTCCAGCCCGCGCTCGTAGCGCATCAGCAGGCCGTCGGCGCTGATGTTGACGCAGGTGCACATTTCCTGGCCGCCATCGGGCAGGATGATGGGCAGCCGGCAATAGACATCGCTGCGCGCGGCAAGGCGCTGGTCGAGGCCGAGATAATGGGCCTTGCTGGTGTCGATCTTACGCATACGAAAACCCTCGCTGGTCGAGCGGAGATGTTCGACCCGATTCACCTAAAAATAGGTAAACGTTGCGGCAGGATGTTAGCGCGTGACGAGGCCGTGGCGCTTGGCGCCGAGGCTGACCGGAACGGGGTCGGCGGCGGGCGAAATGACATGGTTGGGGTCGCGGATCACCGCACCATCGACCTTGACCGCGCCCTCTTCGAGCTTGCGCCGCGCCTCCTTGTTCGACGCCGCGAAGCCGAGTTCGCGCAGCGCGTCGAGGATGCGAAGGCCGCCAGCAGGGGCCGCGACCTGCGGCAAATCGCCGCCAATCTGGCCTTTTTCAAAGGTTTGCGCCGCAGTTTGCGCTGCGGCGCGCGCCGCTCCTTCGCCGCGGCACAGCGCGGTGGCGGCGTCGGCCAATATCTTCTTAGCGCTGTTGATTTCAGCGCCTTCGAGCGCTTCCAGCCGCGCGATCTCGTCGAGCGGCAGGTCGGTGAACAGCTTCAGGAACTTGCCGACGTCGCGGTCGTCGGTGTTGCGCCAATATTGCCAGTAATCAAAATGGGACAGTTGATCGGCATTTAGCCATACCGCGCCCGCGGCGGTCTTGCCCATTTTGGCCCCTGCCGCGGTGGTCAGCAGCGGCGTCGTCAGGCCATAAAGGTCTGCGCCGTCCATGCGGCGGCCAAGTTCCATGCCGTTGACGATATTGCCCCATTGGTCGGAGCCGCCGAGCTGCAACCGCACCCCCATTTCCTTCGACAGGTGGCGGAAGTCATAGCCCTGCAGGATCATGTAATTGAATTCGAGGAAGGTCATCGGCTGTTCGCGCTCGAGCCGCAATTTGACCGAATCGAAGGTCAGCATGCGGTTGATCGTGAAATGCGTCCCGACCTGTTGCAGCAGCTCGATATAACCAAGCTGGCCGAGCCAGTCGTGGTTGTTGACCATCACCGCGTCGGTCGGGCCGTCGCCGAAGGTCAGGAAGGGCTCGAAGATCGTGCGGATCGACGCGATGTTCGCCTCGATCGTCGCGTCGTCGAGCATCTTGCGGCTCTCGTCGCGGCCGGTGGGGTCGCCGATCCGCGTGGTGCCGCCACCCATCAGGACGATGGGCTTGTGCCCCGTCTGTTGCAGGCGGCGCAGCATCATGATCTGGACCAGGCTGCCGACGTGCAGCGACGGCGCGGTCGCGTCGAAGCCGATATAGGCGGGGATGATCTGCTTGGCGGCGAGGGCGTCGAGCCCTTCCGCATCGGTCGTCTGGTGGATATAGCCGCGGGTGTCGAGCACGCGGAGCAGATCGGATTTGTAACTGGTCATAGCGCGCGGGCGCTTATCACGGAGTTGGGCCTTTGGGGAGCGTTTTAGGTTTGCATAGGCTCGTGGCTCACCCCGATACGCCGGGACGAACGCTTCGGTCGGTCACGGCGCAGGTCCTCTGGCAGCCCAATGACCAGCTCTGGCTCGAATTCATGGTCAGTGGAGCAGGCGATGTCCGATTGGCCGGGTGGAACCCGACAGGCCGCACCGATGGCTTGTGGCAGACTACCTGCTTCGAAATGTTCCTCAAGCCCTCCGGTACCAGCGGCTACACCGAGTATAATTTTTCGCCTTCAGGCCAATGGGCGGCCTACGGCTTCGACGATTACCGGGCCGGGATGCAGGATTTCCCCATCGATATTGCTCCCGAGATCGAACTGACCGGAAATGGAAGCGATACTTTCTGGCTGGCGATAGTTCCTGTGGTGCCGCCGAATTGCGATAGGCCGTGGGACGTCGCCCTCTCCGCCGTCATCGAAGAAAGTGACGGCACCAAAAGCTATTGGGCGCTCCGTCATCCGCCGGGCAAGCCCGACTTCCATCATCCCGATTGCTTTGCGCTGACGCTTGAGGCACCCCCGCCCGCATGACTATCCTCTTCGGTATCGACCGCCTGCTCGCCGACCCCGCGCTCCGCAAACCGCTCGAGGGCCAGCGCGTCGCGCTGCTCGCGCATCCGGCCTCGGTCACCGCCGACCTGACGCACAGCATGGACGCTTTGGTCGCAGCGGGTATCGACGTCACCGCGGTGTTCGGGCCGCAGCATGGCGTGCGCGGCGACCTGCAGGACAATATGATGGAGTCGCCCGACTTCACCGATCCGACCTATGGCATGCCAGTGTTCAGCCTCTATGGCGAGGTGCGGCGGCCGTCGGGTCAGTCGATGCACACGTTCGACGTGATGCTGATCGACCTGCAGGATCTGGGCTGCCGCATCTACACCTATGTGACGACTTTGCTTTATGTCCTCGAAGCCGCGGCGGCGCACGGCAAGAGCGTGTGGGTGCTGGACCGGCCCAATCCTGCGGGGCGTCCCGCCGAGGGGACCTTGCTGCAACCGGGCTGGGAAAGCTTCGTCGGGGCCGGACCGATGGCGATGCGCCACGGGCTGACGATGGGCGAGATGGGGCGTTGGTTCGTCCGCCACTTCGGGCTCGACGTCGAGTATCGCGTGATCGAAATGGAAGGGTGGCAGCCCGACGGACCCGGCTTCGGCTGGCCGACCGATCGCGTCTGGATCAACCCCAGCCCCAACGCCGCGAACCTCAACATGGCGCGCGCCTATGCGGGGACGGTGATGGTCGAGGGCGCGACGCTCAGCGAAGGCCGCGGTACGACGCGCCCGCTCGAACTGTTCGGCGCGCCCGATATCGATGCGAAGGCGGTGATTGCCGAGATGCATCGGCTGGCGCCGCAATGGCTCGGCGGATGCAAGCTGCGCGATATCTGGTTCCAGCCGACCTTCCACAAGCATGTCGGCCAGCTCAACAGCGGCGTCCATATCCATGCCGACGGGCCGTGGTATGACGATGCCGCGTTCCAGCCGTGGCGCGTGCAGGCGCTGGGCTTCAAGGCGATCCGGTCGCTTTATCCCGACTATCCGATCTGGCGCGGCAAGGATTTCAAATATGAATATACCGACGATGTGCTCGCGATCGATGTGATCAACGGCGGCCCGGGCCTGCGCGAATGGGTCGACGATACGGAGGCGGAAGCGGGCGACCTCGACGCGCTCGCGGGGCCCGACGAGGCAGCGTGGCGCGAAGAGATCGCCGACCTGCTGATCTATGACTGAGGGGATGACCACGCACCGGCGGCAATTTCTGGGAACCGCGGCGCTGACCGGGCTGGTCGCGACGCTGCCCGCACCGGCGTTCGCCGCCGACACTGCCGGTCTGCCCAATCTTGCCGCCAAGGCGGTGCCGATCGGCAAGGCCGAGCGCGTGGCGCGGATCGCCAAGGCGAAGGAGTTGATGCGCGCGAACGATATCGGCGCGCTGCTGATCGAGCCGGGGTCGAGCCTCATCTATTTCACCGGGGTCGAATGGTGGCGCAGCGAGCGGCTGACCGCGGCGGTGCTGACGCGCGAGGGTGAGGTCGCGATCGTCACCCCCTTCTTCGAGGAACCGTCAGTGCGTGAGAGCGTCGGCATCGATGCCCAGGTGCTGACGTGGAACGAGGACGAGAACCCGCTCGCCGCGGTTGCGGCGTGGCTCGGCAAGCGCGGACTGGCTAAGGGCAGGATCGGCGTCGAGGAAACGGTGCGCTATTTCGCCGTCGATGGCCTCGAGAAAGTGATGCCGCAGGCGACGGTCGTCAACGGCGCGCCGGTGGTGCGCGGGTGCCGGATGCACAAGTCGGCGGCTGAGATTGCGCTGATGCAGATCGCCGCCGACATCACGCTCGCCGCCTATCGCCACACCGCGCCGCAGGTCGAGGCGGGGATGACCCCTGCCGACATCGGGGCGATCATGAAGGCGACGACGCGGGTGCTGGGCGGACAGAGCGAGTTCGAGCTGATCCTGCTCGGCGAGGCGAGCGCCTATCCCCACGGCAGCGGCAAGCCGCAGGTGGTGCGCGAGGGCGAGGTCGTGCTGATGGACTGCGGCGCGACGGTCCATGGCTATCAGTCCGACATCTCGCGCAGCTTCGTCCATGGCAAGGCGAGTCCGCGGCAGCGGCAGGTGTGGGACCAGATGCGCAAGGGGCAGGATGTCGCCTTCGCCGCGGCGAAGCTCGGCACGCCGGCGAGCGCGGTCGACGATGCTGTGCGTTCTTATTATGCGGGGCTCGGCTGGGGCCCCGGCTACAAACTGCCCGGCACCTCGCACCGCACCGGGCACGGCATCGGGCTTGACGGGCACGAGCCGGTCAACCTGGTGCGCGGCGAGACGACGAAGCTGGCGCCGGGCATGTGCTTCTCGAACGAGCCCGGCATCTATATTCCGGGCGAGTTCGGGATCCGGCTCGAGGATTGTTTCTATATGACCGAGACGGGCCCCAAATGGTTCAGCGAACCGCCGCCGTCGATCGACCGGCCGTTCGATTGAGCGGCGCTATTTTCGCCAAACGGTGAAGGTGGCATCCTTGGTCGAACCCATGGCGGCGATCATGGCGGAATGATCGAAGCCGGGCCATTGGGTGATCCGGTCCAGAACCAGCCGCTCGCCCGTCGCGCCTTGCGGATAGGCCGGACCGAGCTGGCCGTTCGGGTCGTAGAATAGCCACCAGACGTCGGCGCCCCAAGGGCCGCTGTCGTCGGTTGCGATGACAATGCCGGATAGGGCGGACAAGGCGATCGCTCGCTTCACACCCTTGTCGTCCGTGACAGTCAACATATCGTCTTCGATCGTCACGACCCAAAGCGATTCGGGATAGAGGTCGGACGCTGCTTCGTCTTTGCCGGCGTCCGGCGCCTTCGGCCGCTGCACCAGGCTGACGAGCACGAAGGAGATGATCATCAGCAGGTACCAGCTGCCGAGTTTTTCGATGCCGACCATCTCCCACACATCGTCCTGATTGGGATAGCTCCACGCGCGGGCGAAGGTGCCGATATTCTCGGCGAACCAGATGAACAGCGCGACCATGCCCCAACCGAGCAATAGCGGCATGCGGCGATGGACGTGCAGCGGGCGGAACCACACCTGGCAGCGCCAGAAGAGCAGGGCGGTCGCCGCGAACAGGAACCAGCGCATGTCGTAGAGCCAGTGGTGGGCGAAGAAATTGATGTAGATCGCGGCGGCGAGCGCATAGCTTGTCCAGGCGGGCGGATAGCCCGTGTAGCGAAAATCGAAGATGCGCCAGACGCGGGCGATATAGCTGCCGACCGCGGCGTACATGAAGCCCGAGAAGAGCGGCACCGCGCCGATGTGGAGCAGGCTCGCCTCAGGATATTGCCAGGAGCCGGCGGCGGTCTTGAACAGTTCCATCACCGTGCCGACGATGTGGAAGATCAGGATGACGAGCGCTTCTTTGGGCGTTTCGAGCCTGGAGGCGAGCATCCCGAGCTGGATCAGTATCGCGCCGATGGTGATCGCGTCGTAGCGGTGGAGCGCGGCCCCTTCGGGCCAGAAGAAATGCGTGCCGAGCAAAAGCGCGAGCATCAGTCCGCCAAACAGGCACGCCCAGCCCTGCTTGAAACCGAAGACGAGGAATTCGAGGAACCAGCCGCGCGGGCCCGGCTCGACTGCCATCGCTTCGAGCCGGGCGCGGACGGTGTGGAAGCGGCTGTGCGCCCCCACTCGGCCCGACGCCGGTTCAGACATGCACAGCGACCCAGGCGATCAGCATCGCGGCGGGCAGCAGCAGCGCCTGCGCGAGGACCGTGCCGGCGAGGCGGCTCAGCGAGATGAAGGTGATCGCGCGGCGGAAGTCGGCTTCGTCGACCTTCCCCTCGACCGCGTCGTCGGTCATCACCGACAATTGCGGGTCGATGAAGGCAAACAGGAGTATCGTCGCGAAACCGTTGATCAGTGCCGAGAGCTGCGACGCGGTGACACGGAATTCGGGGGCGAGATAGCCGGCGTAGAGCGAGGCGACGACGCCCACAGCCAACAAGGATTGCGCGAGGCAATTGGCGATCAGCACGCCCCAGCCGATGCCCTTGGGCATTTTCCAGCTCTTGAGATGCGACAGGCTTGGCATGGTCAGCGACTGGCGGAGCGTGCGGAGCCCGGTCGGGCTGACCGCCTTGATTGCGAGCTTCGTCGTCGAGCGGTTGTTCTGGTACCAGCCGATCGCGGCGGCAAACATGCGCTGGCCGGTGGGCACGAGCAAAATGCCGATCAGCGTCGCGACGCTCGCTGCGGCAAGCACGAACTGCATGTCGAGGAAAAGCGACAGGCCGCTGCCGTCATGGATCCGCGTCTCTATCCGTTTCGCGAGAAAGGGGCCGAGGAAGCTGTTCGAGGTCCGCGAGAAGAGCACGAGGATGTTGAACAGCGCGAAGGACATCGCGATGCGCCGCGTGCGGACCCCGGCGATGCGCGCGGCATAGGCGAGCGCGCCGATCAGGTTGATGAAGCCGGTGAGCAGCAGGATGGTCAGGAGGGGGAGGTCGAACATGAGGGCCTAACGCAGCGGGGCAGGAAAAAACCGTTTGTGTCGAGCGAAGTCGAGACACCCCGAAGGCATGCACGACCGATGGGCATCTCGACTTCGCTCGATGCGAACGGGATTAGGGGGTTCGGAAGACATCGTCACGGCCTAAGTGGGCCGCCCCGATCAATGCTTGCGCGTCAACTCGCGGGTCGCCTTGTCGAGGCCTTCGAGCGTCAGCGGGTACATGCGGTCGCTCATCAGCTGTTTGATCAGCTTGACCGACTGGGTGTAGCCCCAATGCTGTTCGGGGACCGGGTTCAGCCACACCGCGGCGGGATAGACATGGGTGATCCGCTGGAGCCAGACCGCGCCCGATTCCTCGTTGAAATGTTCGACGCTGCCGCCCGGATGGGTGATTTCATAGGCGCTCATCGAGGCGTCGCCGACGAAGATCACTTTATAATCATGGCCATATTTGTGGAGGATATCCCACATCTGGTGGCGTTCGGACCAGCGGCGCTTATTGTCCTTCCACACGCCTTCGTACGGGCAATTGTGGAAATAGAAGAATTCGAGATTCTTGAACTCGGTCGTCGCGGCGCTGAACAATTCCTCGCACAGCTTGATGAACGGGTCCATCGACCCGCCGACGTCGAGGAACAGCAGCAATTTGACCGCATTGCGCCGCTCGGGGCGCATCTGGATGTCGAGCCAGCCCTGGCGCGCGGTGCCGTCGATCGTGCCCGGAATATCGAGTTCGTCGGCGGCGCCCTCGCGCGCGAATTTGCGCAGACGGCGCAGCGCGATCTTGATGTTGCGGGTGCCGAGTTCCTTGGTGTTGTCGAGATTGGCGAACTCGCGCTTTTCCCAGACCTTCAGCGCGCGCCTGTGCTTGCTCTCGCCGCCGATGCGCACGCCCTCGGGATTATAGCCCGAATTGCCGAAGGGCGAGGTGCCGCCGGTGCCGATCCACTTGCTGCCGCCCTCGTGGCGCTTCTGCTGTTCCTCGAGTCGCTCCTTCAGCGTCTCCATGATCTTGTCCCAGTCGCCGAGCGATTCGATCGCGGCCATTTCCTCGGGCGTCAGGAATTTCTCGGCGACCGCTTTCAGCCAGTCGGCGGGGACGTCGACGGGGTTCTGGCCATAATCGGTGAGCAGGCCCTTGAAGACCTTGTTGAACACCTGGTCGAAGCGGTCGAGCAGCCCCTCGTCCTTCACATAGATCGCGCGGGACAGATAATAGAATTGCTCGGGGCTGCGGTCGATCGCCTCGCGGTCGAGCGCCTCCAGCAGGAGCAGATGCTCCTTCATGCTCACGGGAATACCCGCGGTGCGGAGTTCTTCGAGGAAGCCGAACAGCATGGCTATGGCCTATCGTTTTGCGGGGGCGGGCGCAACTGCTTTACGTAAACGGAAGGTGCGCGGGTCCGGGGAAGGGAAATGGCGGAAAACTGGGCAACTTCATTCGCGAATTGCGGTGGCGACGTGGATTGGCCGCTCGCATAAAGCCGCAAAAGCCCCGCATGAACGCGCTGCAAGTGAGGCCTTTGTGGCTCCTTCGACATGCTCAGGACAGGCTTAAGGCGACACAGGATACGGTCGTGCGCGTCCGGAATGTCTCCTTTGTCGCGCTAAGGCGGGGGTGTTGGGAGGTTCGGGAAATAGGAGTCGGGTTGCGAGACCGGATCATCCAACAGGGTAGATCATGGCGGGATTTATTAGGAAAGCGGTTTTTGATCGGGTTGACGCAAATGGCAGCAAGCGACCGATTGCGGACATCAGCAGCTACAAACCGCGATTAGCGTTTAACCACTCGCGGCCATTCCATCTCGCGTTTCGGCCGCCAATATCCGAGCAAGAGTAGCGGGGATCATCGGTCTGCACCAAAGCGATCACCAACTTCGCTTCCAGCAAATGGTCGCGGGCTGCCGTTTCTATGATGTCGAGAATAATGTGGGCCCGCTTGCTATCGGCGGCAACTAGGCGATCATGCGCGTGCCGCCGTCGATGGGCAACGCCTCTTGGTCGAAGACGATTCGGATTTCGCGCGCGCTGTTCTATGGGCAACATCATGAAAAAGATCGCTTTCACGCTGGTCCTTGCATTGGCCGTTTTGTCGTCGCCCGCCGCCGCGCAGTCCGCCTGTGCGCCCGGCACCTATGCCGCCAAGGACGGCGCCTTCGTCGTGCTCGCGCCGGTGCCGAGTATCAAGGCGCCGGGCCTGCGCTATCTGTTCCGCGACGGGCGGCGCGGCGCCACGAGTGACGCGGGGGCGCCGCTGGTATGCGGCGAAGCCGATGTCGTGGTGCAGGGCGCGCCTTGGCAACGCATCGCGTTTCGCGAGACGCCGGCGACCTTCGACAGCGTCGGCACCAGGATGACCGGGGTGCTGATCGAGCCGCCGGGTGCTGATGCCAAGCGGCCGCTGGTCGTGATGGTCCATGGCTCCGAACGGACATCGCCGATCGGCGGCGTCTATGGCTATGCGATGGCGGCGGCGGGGATTTCGGTGTTCGTCTATGACAAGCGCGGCACCGGCGGATCCGAGGGCGAATATACGCAGAATTTCGAACTGCTCGCCGCCGACGCGGCGAAGGCGCTGGAGACGGCGCGCGGGCTGGCGGCGGGACGCTATGGCCGCGCGGGCTTTTTTGGGGGCAGCCAGGGCGGGTGGGTGGCGCCGCTCGCCGCGACACGGACCAAGGCCGATTTCGTCGCGGTGGGGTTCGGCCTCGTCGCCTCGCCGATCGAAGAGGATCGCGAGCAGATGGTGTCCGAAGTGCGCGCTGCGGGGCTGGGCAAGGATGCCGAGGCGCTGGTCAACCGGCTGTCGGCGGCGACCGGGCGGCTGCTGCTGTCGAATTTCAAGGACGGATATGACGCGCTCGGCGCGGTGCGCGTCGAGATGGCGGGCCAGCTCTGGGTGGCGAAGATCGAGGGCGAATATAGCGGCGCGATGGCGCGGATGAGCGACGACGAGTTGCGGCGGATCGGGCGGGCGCGCTTCGACAATGTCGAGTTGATCTGGGACTATGATGCGGTCGCGGCGCTGCGCAGGCTGGAGACGCCCTTGCTGTGGGTGCTCGCGGGCGAGGATCGCGAGGCGCCGATCGAAACGACGCGCGCCGCACTGATGGACCTCAAGGCGGCAGGCAAGCCGTTCGACGTCTATCTGTTTCCCGAAACCGATCATGGCATGTTCGAATTCACCACCGGGGCCGATGGATCGCGCAGCGTCACCCGGATCACCGACGGTTATCTGAAATTGCTCGGCGACTGGATCAAGGGCGATGTGCGCGGGGCCTATGGCCGCGCGGAGCATCTCACTGCCAAATAAGGCGGCTCAGGAGCGGGGGTGCCTATCCTTCAAACCGTTCAGTCGGTGTCACTCCCGCACCGACTGCTCCGCCCATTCGGCAAGAACGCGACCCCATTTCGATACTTCGATCAGCGCTCCATCTGCATCCGTCACGCGAACACCCATGACGCCCTGGACGATCATCTTGTGAGCCGTCCAGGCGGCAGGGAGTAGGCTGGGCTTTTCGGCGGGGCCGATGTCGCGACCATCCGCATCGCGTCCCCAGACCAAGAAGGCCGCCCGCGCGATCACCCCGCGCTGATCCGTTCGATATCGGCGCCGACCGCCTGGAGCTTCTCCTCGAGCCGCTCGTAACCGCGGTCGAGATGATAGACGCGGTTGACCTCGGTCGTGCCCTGCGCGGCGAGGCCGGCGATGATAAGGCTCATCGAGGCGCGCAGATCGGTGGCCATCACGGGGGCGCCGACGAGGTGATCGACCCCGCGCACCACCGCGCTGCGCCCGCGCACGTCGATGTCGCAGCCCATGCGCGCGAGTTCAGGGACATGCATATAGCGGTTCTCGAAGATGGTTTCGGTGAACAGCGATGCCCCCGAGCCAAGCGTCGCCATCGCCATGAACTGCGCCTGCATGTCGGTCGCGAAACCGGGATAGGGGGCGGTCGACAGCGTGACCGGATCGGCGCGGCCCGACATCGCGACGCGGATGCCGGTCTTGCTCTCCTCGACCGTCGCGCCGGCCTGGCGCAGCGCGGAGAGCGTGGCTTCCATCTCGCTCGCCTTGGCGCCGACCAGTTCGACGTCGCCCTCGGTGATGACCGCGGCGCAGGCGTAGCTGCCGGCCTCGATGCGGTCGGCCATCACGCGATAGGTCGCGCCGTGCAGGCGATCGACGCCCTCGATGGTCAGAGTCTCGGTGCCGATGCCGTCGATCGACGCGCCCATCGCGACGAGGCAATTGCACAGATCGACGATCTCGGGCTCGCGTGCGGCGTTCTCGAGGACGCAGGTGCCCTGGGCGAGCACCGCCGCCATCACCGCATTTTCGGTCGCGCCGACCGAGACGACGGGGAAGGTGAACTTGCCGCCCTTGAGGCGGCCCCCGGGCGCGACGGCCTTCACATAGCCTGAGGCGAGCTCGATCTCGGCGCCGAAGGCTTCGAGGGCTTTCAGGTGGAGGTCGATCGGACGGTTGCCGATCGCGCAGCCACCGGGCAGCGACACCGTCGCCTCGCCGGCGCGCGCGAGCAGCGGGCCGAGGACGAGGATCGACGCGCGCATCTTGCGCACGATGTCGTAGGGCGCGACGGTCGAAGTGAGCGTCGTCGTGCGCGCGGTCATGACGCGGCCGAAATCCTCGGGCCGCGAACCCTCGATCGTGGTCGAGCAGCCGAGCTGGTTGAGCAGATGGCCGAAACCGTCGACGTCGGCGAGCCGCGGCAGGTTGCGCAGCGTCAGCGGCTCGTCGGTGAGCAGCGCGCAGGGCAGCAGGGTGAGTGCGGCGTTCTTGGCGCCCGAGATGGGGATACGGCCCTTGAGTCGCTGGCCGCCGCGAATGACGATTTGATCCATCCGCCGTCTTTAGCGGATGGGGGCGGGCGCGCAAGCGGGCGGCGATGGTTAAGCGATGTCGGGCGGTCGCGGCTTTTCCCATGGCAATGACAATCGAAACATGGAAATATCGGTGCAAATATCGCGCGCTATGGAGACAGTATCAGGGCTGGTTCAACATCGACAAAAAGGGGCAAGGACATGAAGAATATTGTCGCTACCATCGCCACGTCGGCGTCGTTGATCGCGGCGCAACTCGCGCCGCCGGTGCTCGCCCAGACCAGCTATCCCTATCCAGGTTCGGGCGGGCCGCAGATCCAGCCGCCGCGCGGCCAGGGCTATGCCGGGACGCTGCGCTGTGAATCGCGCAGCGACCGGACCCAGCGCTGCAATGCCCGCACCGAGAATCGCGTCGACCTGATCCGGGTGATCGGCGGGCGCTGCTCGAAGGGGCGCGACTGGGGCTTCACCGCCAGCCAGATCTGGGTGTTGGGTGGGTGCCGCGCCGAGTTCGGCTATGGTTATGGCAATGGCGGCGGTTATCCGGTGCCGTT
>JAEULK010000060.1 GCA_016793775.1 Sphingopyxis sp.
GACAACGGAAAATGCGCTTCGATCCGGCGCATCTGCGACTCGCTCAGCAACAACAGATCACTCATGGCTGCACCTCCTGCAACCTTGAATCACCCTGCCAACCGTCGCGCAAACAATTTAATAGGTCCTGAGCCTAGTCGCCTATGTCAATCAAATCGGCAAACTTTGCCGATGAGCGGGTCGATGTCAGTCGGCCATGGCCTTTTCGAGATTTTCGACCACTGCCTCGAAGAAGCCCTCGGTGGTCAGCCAGTTCTGGTCGGGGCCGATCAGCAGCGCGAGGTCCTTGGTCATCTTGCCGCTCTCGACGGTATCGACGCAGACGCGCTCGAGCGTTTCGGCGAATTTGATGACCTCGGGGGTGTTGTCGAGCTTGCCGCGATGCTTGAGGCCGCCGGTCCAGGCGAAGATCGAGGCGATCGGGTTGGTCGAGGTCGCCTTGCCCTGCTGGTGCATGCGGTAATGGCGGGTGACGGTGCCGTGGGCCGCCTCCGACTCCACCGTCTTGCCGTCGGGGGTCATCAGCACGCTGGTCATCAGGCCGAGCGAACCGAAACCCTGCGCGACGGTGTCCGATTGGACGTCGCCGTCGTAATTCTTGCACGCCCACACGAATTTGCCCGACCATTTGAGCGCCGAGGCGACCATGTCGTCGATCAGGCGGTGCTCATAGACAATGCCGGCGGCATCGAACTGGGCCTTGAACTCGGCGTTGAACACTTCCTCGAACAGGTCCTTGAAGCGGCCGTCATAGGCCTTGAGGATCGTGTTCTTGGTCGACAGATACACCGGCCAGCCGCGGGCGAGGCCATAGTTCAGGCTGGCGCGCGCGAAGTCGCGGATCGAATCGTCGAGATTGTACATCGCCATCGCGACGCCCGACGAGGGGAACAGGAAGACCTCCTCGTCGATCAGCGTGCCGTCCTCGCCCTCGAACACCAGGCGCAGCTTGCCGGGGCCGGGGACGCGAAAATCGGTCGCCTTATACTGGTCGCCAAAGGCGTGACGGCCGACCACGATCGGGTCGGTCCAGCCGGGAACGAGGCGGGGGACGTTCTTCATCACGATCGGTTCGCGGAACACGACGCCGCCCAGGATGTTGCGGATCGTGCCGTTCGGCGACTTCCACATCTTTTTCAGCTTGAATTCCTCGACGCGCGCCTCGTCGGGGGTGATCGTCGCGCATTTGATGCCGACACCATATTTGGCGATCGCATTGGCGGCATCGACGGTGATCTTGTCGCCGGTCTCGTCGCGCATTTCGACGCTGAGGTCGTAATAGCGCAGGTCGATGTCGAGATAGGGCAGGATCAGGCGTTCGCGGATCCATTGCCAGATGATCCGGGTCATTTCGTCGCCGTCGAGTTCGACGACCGGGTTCACTACCTTGATCTTGCCCATATGCGTGCCTTTTCCTGCGGGGAGTCGAGTTGCACGGGGCCTTAGGCAATGCGGCGCGATTGTTCAACTGTCCGTGCAGGACCCCTGCGGGAACGACCCGGCGGCTTATTCCGTTGTCAGTGGTAAATCCCGACCTTAGAAGAAGCGCCTATGTCCTCCATCTCTTCCAACCGCCCCGGTGGCGGTATCAAATGGCAGTGGCCGTCGATCCATCCCGAAGGACGCAAGTTCGTCCTGATCGCCGCCATCGTCACCCTCTGTTTCTGGTTGCTCGGCTGGGAAATCGCCGGCTGGCTGATGCTCGGTATCACCGCCTGGGTCGCGGCCTTCTTCCGCGATCCGGTGCGGGTCACCCCGACCGGCAGCGATGTGGTCATCGCGCCCGCCGACGGCTTGGTGACCCAGATCGCCGAGGTGCCGCCGCCGCCCGAGATCGCGGGCGCCGACGGGCTGGGCGATGCGCCGATGCTGCGCGTGTCGATTTTCATGAGCGTGTTCGACGTCCATATCAACCGCACCCCGATCGCGGGGACGCTACGCAAGATCGTCTATATCCCCGGCAAATTCCTCAACGCCGACCTCGACAAGGCGAGCGAGGAGAATGAGCGCCAGCATTTCGTCGTCGAACGCGCCGACGGGATGCGCATCGGCTTCACCCAGATCGCCGGGCTCGTCGCGCGCCGCATCCTGCCCTTCGTCAGCATGGGGCAGGATGTTTCGACGGGCCAGCGCGTCGGGCTGATCCGCTTCGGCAGCCGCGTCGACGTCTATCTGCCTGCCGGCACGACGCCGCAGGTGCTGCTCGGCCAGCGCACGCTGGCGGGCGAGACGGTGGTCGCGCGGATCGGCAAGGCCGAATTGATCGACGGCATCGGGCAATAATGGCCGATGCGATGAACGACGGGGATCAAATTCCCGCGGACGCCGCCGGGCGCCGGATCGCCGGGGTCAGCCTGCGCGCCTTTCCGCCCAATGCGATCACCGTGCTGGCTTTGTGCTTTGGCCTCACGGGCGTGCGTTTCGCGATCGGCGGGCAGTTCGAATATGCGATCGCCGCGGTGATCTTCGCCGGGGTGCTCGACGGCATGGACGGGCGCATCGCGCGGCTGCTGCGCGCGCAGAGCAAGTTCGGCGCCGAGCTCGATTCGCTGTCCGACGTGATCGCCTTCGGTGTCGCGCCGGCGATGATCCTCTTCCTCTGGTCGCTGACCGACGCGCCGAAATTCGGCTGGACCGCGGCGCTCGCGCTCGCGGTGTGTTGCGCGCTGCGCCTCGCGCGTTTCAATTCGCGGATGGATGCCGAGTTTCAGCCGCACAAGTCGGCGGGTTTCATGACCGGCATCCCGGCGCCTGCCGGTGCCGGCCTGTCCTTCCTGCCGGTCTATCTGTGGCTGGTCACCGGCAACGAACTGTTCCGCCAATGGTATCTGGTGATGCCCTGGGCGCTCGGCGTCGCGATGCTGATGATCTCGGCGATCCCGACCTACAGCTGGTCGTCGATCCGCCTGCGCCGGTCGTGGCGCATCTTCGCGCTGGCATTTGTGGGATTGTTCGGCGCGGCTCTGGTCACCGCGCCCTGGTGGACGCTGATCGCGGTCTGCGCGCTCTATCTGACGGCACTGCCCTTCGGCATCGCCAGCTATGCCCGCGTCAGGCGGCGCGGCTGAGCAAAGGCCGAGAGGCGACGGTTGTCCGCACCGGGCGCGGCGTCTCGTGACGCTTGGCCGAACGGCGCAGCGTCACCACCTTGTCGGCGGGACCGGGTTGCGGCGTGCTCGCCAGCGGGAAAGCGCCTTCGCCGAGCAGAGCCGAAAGAATCGCAGTCTCGTTATTGCGGAGCATCGCCAGGATCACGGTGATGCCCAGCCCGGCGGCAATGGCGAAAAGGAGAGCGGCGGCGACCTGAACCATCATCTTGTCCTTCCGGTTTCTTTGTGCGAAACCATGTCCGTAAGGGACGATTTCGTTGCGCAATTCGTTCCATGTTCCCGTTTTGTTCTCAACCGTTTTGCGACGAATGGAGTCATTTTGTCGCCGGGATGAGTCCGCGCCCTGCGCGGAGCCGCGCCATCGGCGCGACGAAAATCGCCGCTTCGCGCTTGCATTTGACCGCCAGGGCCGTTAACGGGCCGCCCATTCCACATGGAAAGCGCACATAAACCGGTGCCGGGACCTGTCGCTTGCGACACCCGGTTCTTGCTTTCCAGAGGACCAACCGGAAGGAGAAAGACCATGGCGGCACCTGTCGTCACGATGCAGAATCTTATCGAGGCTGGCGCCCACTTCGGCCACCAGACCCACCGCTGGAACCCGCGCATGAAGCCGTATATCTTCGGTGCGCGCAACGGCATCCACATTCTCGACCTGTCGCAGACCGTGCCGCTCTTCGCGCGCGCTCTCGAATTCGTCGCGTCGTCGGCGGCTTCGGGCGGCAAGGTGCTGTTCGTCGGCACCAAGCGCCAGGCGCAGGGCCCGATCGCCGATGCGGCCCGCGCGTCGGGTCAGCATTTCGTCAACCACCGCTGGCTGGGCGGCATGCTCACCAACTGGAAGACGATCTCGAACTCGATCAAGCGCCTCAAGACGCTCGAAGAGCAGCTCTCGGGCGACACCTCGGGCCTGACCAAGAAGGAAGTGCTCAACCGCACCCGCGAACGCGACAAGCTCGAAATGTCGCTCGGCGGCATCCGCGACATGGGCGGCATTCCCGATGTGATGTTCGTGATCGACGCGAACAAGGAAGAACTGGCGATCAAGGAAGCCAATGTCCTTGGCATCCCCGTCGTCGCGATCCTCGATTCGAACGTCTCGCCCGACGGTATCGCTTTCCCGGTTCCGGCCAACGATGACGCCGCGCGCGCCATCCGCTTGTACTGCGATGCGATCGCCCAGGCGGCGACGCGTGGCGGCCAGCAGGCCCGCGCCGATCGCGGCGAAGACCTTGGCGCCGCGGTCGAACCCGTCGCTGAAGCGGTGCTGAGCGAAGAAGCGGCCCCGGTCGCCGAAGAAGCACCGGCCGTCGAAGCTGCCGCTCCGGTCACCGAGGACGAACAGGTCCCGGCCGAAGCCGCCGCCGAAACCGAACGCCAGAGCGACGCCTAAGCGCGCGCTCGGATGACGGGACGGCGCGCGGGCCCTCGGTCTGCTCGCCGTCCCGGTCATCACTTTGACTTATCGCCCCGTCATGCGCGCGGGCGGCACGCAGGCCGGAGAGACGGCCTGCCCCCACAGGAAAGGATCACTCATGGCTGAGATCACGGCCTCCCTCGTCAAGGAACTGCGCGACCGCACCGGCGCCGGCATGATGGACTGCAAGAAGGCGCTGGCCGAAAATGGCGGCGACATCGAAGCGTCGATCGACTGGCTGCGCACCAAGGGCCTTGCCGCCGCCGCCAAGAAGGCCGGCCGCGTCGCCGCCGAAGGTCTGGTCGGCGTTGCCACCGATGGCACCCGCGGTGCGATGGTCGAAGTGAACAGCGAGACCGACTTCGTCGCCAAGAACGAGCAATTCCAGGGCTTCGTCCGCGACGTCACCAATGTCGCGCTCGCCGGTAACCTGACCGACATCGACGCGCTGGGCGCCGCGGCCTATCCGGCCGGCGGCACCGTCGCCGAAGCGCTGACGCAGAACATCGCCACCATCGGCGAGAACCAGTCGCTGCGCCGCAGCGCGATCATGTCGGTGAACTCGGGCGTCGTCACCGCCTATGTCCACAACGCCGCGGCGCCGGGCATGGGCAAGATCGGCGTGCTCGTCGCGCTCGAATCGACCGCCGGTGCCGACGTTCTCGAACCCCTCGGCAAGCAGCTGGCGATGCACGTCGCCGCCGCCAACCCGCTGGCGCTGAACGGCGACGATCTCGACGCCGATCTGGTGGCCCGCGAACGCGCGATCGCCGAAGAAAAGGCCGCCCAGTCGGGCAAGCCCGCCGACATCGTCGCCAAGATGGTCGATGGCGGCATCGCCAAGTTCCGCAAGGAAAACGCGCTGCTGTCGCAGCTGTTCGTGATGGACGGCAAGACCCCGGTCGCCGAAGTCGTTGCCGCTGCCGGCAAGGACGTCGGCGCGACGATAACGCTCAAGGGTTTCACCCGCTTCCAGCTCGGCGAAGGCATCGAGAAGGAAGAAAGCGATTTCGCCGCGGAAGTCGCGGCGGTCGCCGGCGTCTAAAAAGAAACGCGGGATTGCGGCGCACGCGCGCGGCAGTCCGCTTGGCAATGGCGCGCACTCTGACTAGGGTGCGCGCCATTCGCATATTTTGAGTAGCGAGAGGTTCCCCCCGACATGGCATTGCCCGGCATGAAACGCATTTTGCTCAAGCTGTCGGGCGAGGCGCTGATGGGTTCGACCCCCTTCGGCATCGACCCCGAAACGGTCGCGAGCATGGCCGCCGAGGTCAAGCAGGCGAAGGACAGCGGGCTAGAAATCTGCCTTGTCATCGGCGGCGGCAACATCTTCCGCGGCATGGCGGGCGCCGCCAAGGGCATGGACCGCGCGCAGGCCGATTACATGGGCATGCTGGCGACCGTGATGAACGCGCTCGCGATGCAGAACGCGCTCGAACAGCTCGGCGTCCAGACCCGCGTCCAGTCGGCGATCGAGATGGACAAGGTGTGCGAGCCGGTGATCCGCCGCCGCGCCGAACGCCACCTTGAAAAAGGCCGCGTCGTGATCTTCGCCGCTGGCGTCGGCGCGCCTTATTTCACCACCGACAGCGGCGCCGCGCTGCGCGCCGCCGAGATGAAGTGCGACGCGCTGCTGAAGGGCACCAGCGTCGACGGCGTCTATAATGCCGATCCCAAGCAGGATCCGACCGCGGTCCGCTACGACACGCTCGGCTACGACCGGGTGCTCGCGGATAATCTGAAGGTCATGGACGCCAGCGCGGTGGCGCTGTGCCGCGACAATCATATCCCGATCGTGGTGTTCAATATCCGCGAGCCGGGCAATCTGGCGCGGGTGCTGGCGGGCGAGGGTGTCTCGACCGTCGTCAGCGACGCCGCCGGCCACGCATAAGAGAGGAACTGACTATGCCGAAATATGACAAGGCCGATCTCGAGCGCCGCATGCACGGCGCGGTCGAATCGCTGAAGAGCGACCTTTCGGGCCTGCGCACCGGACGGGCGCACACCGCGCTGCTCGATCCGGTGACGGTCGAGGTCTATGGCAGCCATATGTCGCTGAACCAGGTCGCCTCGGTCAGTGCGCCCGAACCGCGCATGCTGTCGGTGCAGGTGTGGGACAAGTCGAACGTCGGCCCGGTCGACAAGGCGATCCGCTCGGCGGGGCTTGGCCTGAACCCGATCGTCGATGGCCAGACTTTGCGCCTGCCGATCCCCGAAATGACGCAGGAACGCCGCAAGGAGCTGTCGAAGCTCGCCGGCCAATATGCCGAAAAGGCGCGCATCGCGGTGCGCAACGTCCGCCGCGACGGCATGGACAATCTCAAGACCGACGAGAATAAGAAGGAAATCAGCGAGGACGAGCGCAAGCGCCACGAAACCGAGGTGCAGAAGCTGACCGACGCGACGATCGCCGAACTCGATGCCGCCGCGAGTGCAAAGGAAAAGGAAATCCTGGGCTAGTGCTGTTAAGGCCGCACCTTTTTTCGTTCGACACGAACGGGTTCTGAGGCTCTTGTGACGATTCAGAATCAAGGTGCGCGCCACGTCGCGATCATCATGGACGGGAACGGCCGCTGGGCGAAGAAGCGGCTGCTGCCGCGCGTCGCCGGACACAAGGCCGGGGTCGAGGCGGTACGCACGATCGTCCGCGCCGCGGGCGATATGGGGCTCGAGGCGCTGACGCTCTATGCCTTCTCTTCCGAGAATTGGAAAAGGCCCGAGGAAGAGGTCAACGACCTGATGGGGCTGATGAAGCGTTTCATCGTCAGCGACCTTGACGAATTCGCGGCCAATGATGTGAAGCTGAAGGTCATCGGCGACTGGCGTGCACTGGCGCCCGACGTCGTCGCGCTGATCGAAAACGCGCTGGAGCGCACATCGGGCAACAAGCGCACCACGCTCGCCGTCGCGCTCAACTATGGCGCGCAGGACGAACTGGTCCGGGCGGCGACCGCCGCCGCCGCCGAAGGCGCGATCACCGCCGAGGCGATCGAGGCGCATCTCGACACCGCCGACATGCCGCCGCTCGACCTCCTCATCCGCACCTCGGGCGAGGTGCGGCTGTCGAATTTCCTGCTGTGGCAATCGGCCTATGCCGAGCTGTATTTTACCGACAAGCTGTGGCCGGACTTCAAGCCCGCCGACCTGCAGGCGGCGCTCGATCAATTTGGGCGGCGCGAACGCCGCTATGGGGGACTTTAGGGCATGGCACCAGAGATGGGTAAACCCAAATCGGACCTGATGGTGCGGGCGGGATCGGCGATCGTGATGGTCGCGATCGCCGGCGCGGCCCTGTGGTTCGGGGGAATCGCCTTTGCGCTTTTACTGCTCGTCGGTGCGGCGCTGCTGCTCGTCGAATGGTTCGCGCTGGTGCGTGCGATGACGCTTTCGGGCGGCGCGAAGGGGGCGTTCATGCTGCTCGGCCCCGTGCTGACGATCGGCGCGGTCGCGGGCCTGTGGTTCGTTCGCGACACGCTCGGCATGACTGCGGCGCTCTGGGTCTTCGCGATGGTGTGGGCGAGCGACATCGGCGCCTATTTCGCCGGGCGCGCCTTCGGCGGTGCGCGTCTCGCGCCGACCATCAGCCCGTCCAAGACCTGGTCGGGGCTGTTCGGCGGCATGATTGCCGCGCTCGTCGCGGGCGCAACGCTCGGCGACCGAGCGGGCATCATCGGCGTACCCTTGTGGATCGGCCTCGTCATGGGTCTGCTCGCGCAGCTCGGCGACCTCGGCCAGAGCTGGATGAAGCGCCGGGCGGGGGTCAAGGATTCGGGCAAGCTCATCCCCGGCCATGGCGGCGTATTCGACCGCGTCGATGGGCTGCTGCCGGTCGCGCTGATCCTCGGCGGCCTCGCCTTTGCCGGCGAGCTCATCGTGCGCACGGTCCACTGAGATGACGCGCCGCCTCTCGCTGTTCGGTGCGACGGGATCGGTGGGGCAATCGACCCTCGATCTCGTGCGCCGCGACGGCGAGACTTGGCAGGTCGCGGTGCTCACCGCGAATAGCGACGTCGCCGAGCTGGCGAAGCTCGCCAAGGAATTCCGCCCCGCGCTCGCGGTGATCGCCGATGAGGCGCGCCACGCCGATCTCGCCGAGGCGCTCGCCGGCACGGGCATCGAGACTGCGGCAGGCGCCGACGCGCTGGTCGCGGCGGCGCAGGCGCCCACCGACCTCGTCATGGCGGCGATCGTCGGCTGTGCCGGCCTCGCCCCCACGATGGCGGCGCTCGAAGCGGGCACGCCGGTCGCGCTGGCCAACAAGGAAGCGCTGGTTTCCGCAGGCGCGCTGATGACCGCGGCGTCGCGCGCCTCGGGCGCGCCGATCCTGCCCGTCGACAGCGAGCATAATGCGATCTTCCAGTGCCTCGCCGGCGGCAAGATCGAACAGGTGCGCCGCATCATTCTGACCGCGAGCGGCGGCCCGTTCCGCACGATGAGCGCCGCCGACATGGCGCGCGTCACCCCGGCACAGGCGGTCGCGCATCCCAACTGGTCGATGGGCGCCAAGATCAGCGTCGATTCGGCGACGATGATGAACAAGGGTCTCGAACTGATCGAGGCGCATCACCTGTTCCCGGTCGGGCTCGATCGCATCGAAATCCTCGTCCACCCGCAGTCGGTGATCCACAGCCTGGTCGAATATATCGACTGCTCGACGCTCGCGCAGCTGGGCTCGCCCGACATGCGCATCCCCATCAGCAGTGCGCTCGCCTGGCCCGACCGGATGGCGACGCCGTGCGCGCCGCTCGACCTCGCCAGCATCGCCCGGCTCGATTTCGAGGCGCCCGACGAGGTTCGCTTCCCCGCGACCGCGCTCTGCCGCGCCGCGATTGCCGAGGGCGGCGCCCGCCCGGCACAGCTCAACGCCGCGAACGAGGTGGCGGTCGCCGCTTTCCTGGCGGGGCGCATTTCTTTCCCCGCGATCGTCGAGACGGTGCAGCGGGTGCTCGACGCCGCGCCGCCGCCGCCGCCGGCGTCGCTTCACGACATATTCAGCGTCGATGCGTCATCGCGCGCTGCCGCTCAGCACTTTGTGGACCAATTTGAACATGTCTGACGTACCCGCCTGGCTCTATGTCGTCGCCTTCCTGCTCGTACTCGGGCCGCTCGTGTTCGTGCACGAATATGGCCATTATATCGTCGGACGCTGGTGCGGAGTGAAGGCCGACACTTTCTCGATCGGTTTCGGGCAGAAGATCTTCGGGTGGACCGACAAGCGCGGTACCGAATGGAAGATCGGCTGGCTGCCGCTGGGCGGCTATGTCCAGTTCGCGGGCGACCGCGATGCGGTCAGCCAGCCCGACGCCGACTGGGAATCGCTGCCTGCGGCAGAACGGTCGCATAGCTTCCCCGCCCAGCCGGTGTGGAAACGCGCGCTGATCGTCCTCGCCGGACCGGTGACCAATTTCCTGTTCGCGATTCTGATCCTGGCGGGTTTTGCGGCGTTCGTCGGTACCCCGACGACGCCGCCGGTCGCGGGCGCCATCGTCGCAGGCTCGCCCGCCGAAGCCGCGGGCATGCGCGCGGGCGACCGCATCGTCGCGATCGACGGGCGCCCGATCGAGGTATTCGTCGACATCACCATGGCGGTCGCGCACCGTCCGGGCGAGGCCATCGCCGTGCGGCTCGACCGCGGCGGGAGCGAACTGACGCTTCGGGTCACGCCGCGCATCTATAAATCGAAGGACTCGTTCGGCAACGAGGTGCGGGTCGCGATCCTCGGCATCGAGCAGCGCGGCGCGCGCGAGTTCAAGACCGTACCGCTTTTGGAGGCGCCTGTCGTCGCGGCGCGCCAGACCGGCCAGATCATCAGCCAGACCCGCGACGTCCTGGCCCAGTTCCTCACCGGCAACCGGTCGATCAAGGATATGAGCGGGCCGCTCGGGATCGCCAAGGTTTCGGGCGAAGCGGCGACGCTCGGCCCGGATTCGCTGATCTTCCTTATCGCGCTTGTCTCCATCAATCTGGGGTTCATAAATCTGTTGCCATTGCCGATGCTCGATGGAGGACATCTGCTTTTCTATGCTTATGAGGCGGTCCGGCGGCGTCCGGCGCCCGCGGTGGCGCAGGAATGGGCGTTCCGATTCGGCTTTGCGGCGATCGTGACGCTCATGCTGGTCGTGACTTTCAACGATTTGGCCTCATTCGGGCTGTGGGATCGGATCGCGCGCTTGATTGGATAAGCGGACTGGTGCAGGAGAGCGCGCCGACCCGTGGGCAAGCGGGTTCGTCGCTTTTGGGTTATTTTTGCGGGATGAACAGCGTGGCTTCACAGACTATTTCGGCGCGGACGCGGCTGGCGACCTTGCTTATGGCAGGGACCATGCTCGCCGGCCCCGCCTATGCGCAGGGCGTGCAGCCGCGGGTCGTCGCCGCGCCGACCGTTCCGGCCCCCGCCGCAGAAGCCGCCCCCGTCGCTTCGACGATCCGCTCGATCACCGTCACCGGCAACCAGCGGCTCGAGGCGCAGACGATCCTGTCCTATCTGCGCCTGCGCGTCGGCCAGCCCTATGACCGCTCGGTGCTCGACCAGGCGCTGAAGGACCTTGCCGCCACCGAATTGTTCAAGGATTTCCAGATCAACGACGACGGCGGCGCTTTGACGATCCAGGTCGTCGAAAACCCGGTGATCAACCGCGTGATCCTGGAGGGCAACAAGCGGCTGAAGGAAGACAAGATCCGGCCCGAGATCAAGCTCGCGCCGCGCCAGATCTTCACCCGGTCGAAGGTTCGCGCCGACGTCGCGCGCATCATCGAACTTTACAAGCGTCAGGGCCGCTTCGCCGCGACCGTCGAGCCCAAGATGGTGTCGCTCGACCAGAACCGCGTCGATGTCGTGTTCGAGATCAACGAAGGACCGAAGTCGAAGGTCCGCCAGATCAACATCATCGGCAACGAGAAGTTTAGCGACGGCGACCTCAAGGACGAGATGGCGACCAAGGAATCGGGTCTGATGACGATCCTGTCGTCGAACACCAGCTACGACCCCGACCGCCTCGCCTACGACCAGCAGAAGGTCCGCCTTTTCTATCTGTCGAACGGCTATGCCGATTTCCGCGTCATTTCGGCGGTCGCCGAGCTGACCAGCAACAAGCAGGACTTCATCATCACCTATGTGGTGGAGGAAGGCGAACGCTATAAATTCGGCAAGATCGACGTCGAAAGCGAGCTGCGCGATTTCCGCCCCGAAACGCTGAAGACCCTGCTGCCGATGAAGGAAGGCGACTGGTACGACGCCAAGCAGGTCGAGGACACGGTCGAAAGCCTGAGCGAGACCGCCGGCCTGTTCGGCTACGCCTTTGCCGACATCAATCCCCAATTCCGCCGCGATCCCGAAACGCGGACTATGGCGATCACCTTCAACGTCGCCGAAAGCCCGCGGACTTATGTCGAGCGCGTCGACGTCAATGGCAACACGCTGACGCAGGACAAGGTCGTGCGCCGCGAATTCCGCCTGAATGAAGGCGATGCGTTCAACAGCTTCGGCGTCAAGCGCACCGAAAACCGCATCAAAAGCCTGGGTTATTTCCAGGAAAATCTCGAGATCGAGCGCAAGGAGGGCAGCGCTCCCGACCGCATCATCCTGGAAACCAATGTCGAGGAAAAGCCGACCGGCGAATTGTCGCTCTCGGCCGGTTTCTCGTCGATCGAGAATTTCCTGCTCCAGGCTTCGATCCGCCAGCGCAACTTCCGCGGCCTCGGCCAGCAGCTGCAGGCCTCGGTCAATTATTCGAGCTATTCGAAGTCGGTCGAGCTCGGCTTCACCGAACCCTATCTGTTCGATCGCAACATCTCGATCGGCGGCAGCGTCTATCGCCGCGACCTGAACTCGTTCAACTTCATCAACAACAACCGCCGCACGACCTTCCAGCAGGTCACGACCGGCGCGCAGGTCACCGTCGGCGTGCCGCTCACCGAATATCTGTCGGCGTTCGGGCGTTACAGCCTGAACTTCGACGATGTGACGCTCGACCGCTCGCTCTATTATTTCGGCGGCCAGTGCGACCCGCTCGTCGCCGGCCGCTATCTGTGCGACGCGATCGGCAAGCGCACGACCTCGCTGCTAGGCTTCACGCTCTCCTATGACGACCGCGACAACCGCATTCGTCCGACGCGTGGCCAGTCGGCGTCGATCAGCCAGGATTTCGCGGGGCTTGGCGGAAGCGTCAAATATGTCCGCACCCGCGCCAACGCGTCGAAGCATTTCAACCTCGGCAGCCGCTTCATCCTCAATGTCTCGGCCGAAGGCGGGTATATCTATCCGTTCGGCAGCGCGCCGACCGCGACCAGCGACAAGGTGCGTCTGACCGATCGTTTTTTCCTCGGTAATCCACAGATGCGCGGTTTCGATATCCGCGGCGTGGGTCCGCGTGTTATCCGCTTCAGCAAAGTTGACCTTACCGACCCGGCAAATCCGATTCTCGACACAACGATCAGCAACCGTCGAAACAGCCGTATTGATGATGCCTTGGGTGGTCGCGCCTATTATCAGGGCCGTGTCGAACTCGACATCCCGCTCGGCACCGGCGCCAAGGAGCTGGGACTCCGGCCGTCCGTGTTCCTCGACGTCGGTTCGGTGTTTGGGATCAGGCGCCCGACGTTGACCACACTCGCGAATTTCAAGGATCCAAATGATAATCTCACCAAGAATCTCTGCCGCAACGCGACCACCGGGGTTCAGCAGTTCGCGACCCGGCCCGTCGATAGCACCACCGGCCTGCCGACCAGCAACCAATATACCTCCTGTCCGACCGGCTTCAGCTCGTTGTCGCCGTTCGAGGAACGCTTCTATGGCGACAGCTGGATGCCGCGCGTCGCGATCGGCGCGGGCGTCAACTGGAGATCGCCCTTCGGTCCCTTCCGGATCGACTTCGCTTACGCCCTTCGCAAAGAAGAGGGCGATGACACCAAACGCTTCTCATTTAACGTAGGAACCCAATTCTAATGAAGAAAATTCTTGTCGCTTCGGCGCTGGCGATCGCCACGCTGTCGGTTTCGCCCATGGTCGCCCCCCCGGCGTTCGCTCAGTCGACGAAGGGCATCGCGGTCGCCGACCTCGAAGTCGCGATCGCCCAGTCGAACGCCTACAAGACGGCGATGGGCCAGATCAGCCAGACCTACAAGGAGCAGCTCGATCAGGTTGAAACTCGCAGCCAGACGCTCGAAGCCGAATTGAACGTGCTGCGCGCCAAGGCGAATGAAGAAGCCAAGAAAACGCCCAAGAACCAAGCGGCCATCGACGGCGCGGTTAAGGCGTTCCAAGAGAAACAGACCGCTGCATCGCGCGAAGTGCAGACGCTGTCGCAGCCGTTCGAACTGGCGCGGACCTATGTCATCGATCAGATCAGCGTTCGTCTCGACGAAGCCGTGAAGGCCTCGATGACGAAGCGCAAGGTCGACCTGCTGTTGAACTATGATCAGCAGATCGTCCTCGCCGCTGAAAAGCCGGTTGATATCACGGACGCCGTGGCCGCCGAACTCAACACGCTGGTCCCCAATGCGCAAATCGTCCCGCCCGCCAGTTATCAGCCCGGCCAGCTGATGCAGCAGAAGAACCAGGCGGCCGTGGCTGCGGCACGTGCGGCCCAGCCGGGCACCGCCCCGGTCGCCGCGCCGACCGGCAGCGCGCCGACCACCCGCTAAGATCGTGGCGGACGGGGAAAATTCGGATGGCGCTATGGGCCCGGTGGATATCCGCCGGATCCTGACGCTGCTGCCGCATCGTTATCCGATGCTGCTCGTCGACCGGGTGGAATCGATGGTGAAGGACACCTCGATCCACGCGGTCAAGGCGGTGACGATGAACGAACCCTTTTTCCAGGGGCATTTCCCCGGCCGCCCGATCATGCCCGGCGTCCTCATCGTCGAGGCGCTGGCGCAGGCTGGCGGCGTGCTCGCGATCGAATCGCTCGGCCTCGCCGGTACCGGCAAGCTCGTCTATTTCATGGGGATCGACGGGGTGAAGTTCCGGAAGCCGGTCGAACCCGGCGTCCTGCTCGACCTCCACGTCAATATCCTCCAGGCGAAGCGCAATATCTGCAAGTTCGAAGGGCGGGCGATGCTGGGCGACAGCTTGGCTACCGAATGCCAGTTCACCGCGATGATTGCCGATCCGCCGAGCGATTAGGTCAGGCGGCAAGAAACGCCGCCTACTTGCCAAATCACCCGTTCGCCGTTAGGGGACGCCGCTTCGCGGCCTCGGACGCATCGACTCAGCCGCTGGTCGGTAACCAGCGGCGCAGGAGCCAGAGACATGAAAAAAGACACGCACCCCGACTATCACATGATCACGGTCAAGATGACCGATGGCACCGAATATCAGACGCGCTCGACCTGGGGCAAAGAGGGCGACGTGATGACGCTCGAAATCGACCCCACCGCGCACCCCGCCTGGACCGGCAACACCGGTCGCATGCTCGACGCCGCGGGTCAGGTTGCGAAGTTCAACAAGCGCTTCGGCGGTCTCACCCTCAAGCGCTAATTCGCGCCTCTGTCGCCGCGAAGGCGGGGATCAATCGAGGATTTTTGCAAGCGCGCTTTGCCAGCCGGCAAGGCGCGTTTTGCGTTTCCGGGGATCGAGCGCGGGGGTGAAGCGCGTCGCGGTGCCCCGCATCGCCTTGGCCGCGCTCGCCAGGTCGGGATAGAGTCCGGCCCCCGTCGCCGCGAGCATCGCGGCACCGAGCGCGGTACTCTCGACGAAATCGGGGCGCTCGACGGTCAGGTTCAACATGTCGGCCAGATCCTGCGCCATCCAGTCGTTGGCCGCCATGCCGCCGTCGATGCGCAGATCGGCCCAGTCGACTCCGTCGGCGGCGAAGGCCGATTTGAGGTCATGGGCCTGATAAGCCTGCGCTTCGAGCGCGGCGCGCGCGACATGCGCTTTGCCGCTCGCGAAGCTCAGCCCCGACAGCGCCGCCAGCGCCTCGGGCCGCCAATGCGGAGCGCCCAGCCCGGCGAGGGCTGGAACGAGGTAGACGCCGCCATTATCCATGACCGAGCGCGCCAGCCCCTCGCTCTCGCCCGGGCTGGCGAGCAGGCCCAGCCCGTCGCGCAGCCATTTGATGAGGCTGCCCGCGACGAACACCGATCCTTCGAGCGCGTAGCTGCGTACTTTGCCCTCCTGCACCAGCACCGTCGCGAGCAGGCGGTTCGCCGAATGGAGTCGCACCGTCCCGCTCGCAGACAGGATGAAGGCGCCGGTGCCGAAGGTCGCCTTGGTCTGGCCGGGAGCGAGGCACGCCTGGCCGATGGTTGCAGCCTGCTGGTCGCCCGCCATGCCCGAGATCGGAATCGCACCGCCGAACAGCGCCGGGTCGGTCATACCGACCGTTGTGGTGCAGCCGGTGATTTCGGGGAGCAGCGCCATCGGCACGTCGAGCAGGTTGCATAATTCGGCGTCCCACCCGCCGTTGCCATCGATGTCCATCAGCAGGGTACGCGACGCATTGCTCGCATCGCTGACATGGACGCCGCCGGTCAGGCGATAGACGAGATAGGATTCGATCGTGCCGACCGCGAGCCGCTTGCCCGCCTCCCTGAGCTGCGGCCAATTTTTGAGCGCCCAGCCGATCTTCGTCCCCGAAAAATAGGGATCGAGCAGCAGCCCGGTCTTCGCCTGCACCGCCGCCTCATGCCCCGCGTCTTTCAGCGCGGCGCAATCGGTGGCCGAGCGCCGGTCTTGCCACACGATCGCCCGTGCCAGCGGCTCGCCTGTATTCCGATCCCAGAACACCACCGTCTCGCGCTGGTTGGTGATGCCAATCGCCGCGATGCGGTCGGCGCCGCCCGCCTGCTCGATCATCGTGCGGGTGCAGGCGAGCGTCGCTTCCCAGATTTCGGCAGCGTCATGTTCGACCAGTCCGGGTCCCGGATAATGCTGCTGAAACTCGCGCTGCGCGCTGCCCAGCGGCTTGCCGTCGGCCGCGAACAGCATCGCGCGGGTCGATGTCGTGCCTTCGTCGATGACGATGATCTGTTCGGCCATGGCGCGCCTCGTCCCCCGCTGCGGTTATCGGGCCGCCACCGGCGAACCGCTTTCCGCTGTGTTGGACAAGGAACGCCGCGACGGCAAGGCCTCGCTCAAAGCCCCTTCATATATTCGACCAGCGCTACGCGATCGGCGTGCGTCAGCCGCGCATTGCCATAATCATGGCCGGCATTGCTGTTGCCCGCGACCGGCTTGCCCTGGCCATCGGTGGTGCTGAAGCGGAAGCTGATCGGTCCCGTCGCATCGGCGAAACCGACCTTGACCGGGTCGAACTGCTTGGTGCCGACCGTGAAGCTCGCCGCGCGCTGCGCGGGCGGCAGCAACAACTCGTAGAGCGAGCGCACCGAGCCATTGTGCAGATAGGGCGCGGTCGCCCAGATGCCGTTCAGCGGCCGCGCCTTGTAGACCAGCAGCGGATCCTCCTTTTCGGCCATGCAGATCGCCAGCCGCTGCGCCGGGGTTTTTTGCGCCGTCTCGGGCGGCGGCACGCCGAGCGAGATGTCGATGCGCCGCGGCAAGCCAAAGCCCGCTTTCGCGAACACTTCGGCCAGTTGCAGCTTCTTGCCCGACAGCGACCCCGCGACCGCGGTCACCAGCATCTGCCGCGAACTGCCCACCGCGCCATAGGTCGGTCCATCGCCGAAATAACCTTCGGGCACCCCGGCGAAATTGCCCGTGCGCGCGCGGAGGGTCATCGTGTTGCACGCCATCCAAGGATCGGTACCGACCGGGCGTTGCCCGGCCCAGATCGGGGTCAGCACCGCCTTAATGTCGGTCTTCAGATCGTCGGGTGCCAATATCGCGTGGCACGACACACAGTCCCGTGCGAACAAGGTCTTGCCGCGTTCGGCCGCCGCAGCGTCGGCCTTGGGGAAGCTCGCGGGCCAGGCGGGTGGCAACAGTTTGGCGACCTGCACCTCCATCGCGTCGAGGTTGGTGACGTTGACGCTCGACGCATATCCGTTCAGCCCCGGATAGGGGGTGCTGACCCGGACATCGCCGAACACCCCGATCACCTCGCCGGTGTTGCGGCCCAGCCCGCCGACGTCGACGGTGTCGCCGCTGGGCAGCTTGACCTTCTTGTTCGGCGCAAAGCCGTTCCACTGCACCTTGTCGTGCTGCGCGATGTTCCACAAAAAGGGATAGCTGACCGGCGCGTCGGCGGCGGCGTCGAACTGGTTCGGCGCCTCGTTGATCAGCGCGACCTTGTTCAAAATATGCCCCACCGCGTCGAGCCGGCCATAGCCGTAACGCAGCGTCGGGCGCTGCGGCGGATCGTTCACCGCCTTGACCCGCGCCTCCCACGTCACGAATTCCTGCAGCGCGCCGCGCAGCATCGCCTTGTCGGTGGCCGCTGACGCCCCGAGCACCGCCGCGGCGAAGCGGTCGAACTTCGCCGGGTCGGCGAGCGTCGCTTCTGCGGCAAGATCGAGCTGTTCGATGAAGGTCTGGAAATCGGTCATGCCGGGGCCGCCCTCGACCCGCACAACCTTGTCGCCCAGCCTGATATCGTTGGTGTGGCACGCGGCGCAGTTCATGCCGACCCACGGCTCCTTCGATCCCTGGCCGCTCTTCCAGCGGAGGGCCGAGCGGACCAGCCCGTCGTCGCCCTTGGTCGCGAGCGCAAAGCCGATCGGCAGCCCATGTTTCAGCCCATAAGCGTCGTCGGGGTCGGGGGGCAGGTAACCGAGCGACGCCATGCGATCGAAGGTGAAGAATTTGGCCTGCGAATCCTGCTCCTCGAGCGCCATCAGCCAGGCATGCGGGATCAGCCGCGATCCCTGGTCGCCATGATACCAGGCGAGTTGTTCGGCGCGCGTCCAGCCCTGCGTCGTCGGACCCTTGTCGCCCTTGGTTACGCAGGCGCCGAGCAGCAACGTGGCGCCAATCGCAGCGCCGAGCAGCAGCGCGCCGCGCGAGTGATGCACCCCGGTTTCCGCCAAAGCGGGCAATATGTCGGTCATCATCGTCTCCCCGTCGCTCGCGCCATCGGCGATCGTTGCCGCCAGACTCGCGAGTGTGCGCCCCACAGGTAGAGAAGACGGCAAATAAGCGCCGATCGCGCGATGCTGTCAAGACGAGGACAGGGTAAGCCACGCGTTAGGGTCGCCGGCCGGCGGCGTTCCTTCGCGATCCTTGCAATTCCGAGCCAGTCGTGCCATATGTTGTGCAGCGCAGCATGGCGGGACGACCCGCCGCAACCACCGGCAGCGTGATTTTCCCGCCCAAAACTCAGGCGCGGGACGAGCCGGACCAGCGCTTTGTCCCCAGAGGCACCCTTTCACGCGGGTCGTTTCGAACCCGCGGCCGTGCGCCGTCCGTTCGATGCGAACGGATGCGCCTGCGCGTCGCTCTATGTGAGTATTTTATGACGACTTTTAACGACTTTGGCCTGCACGCCGACATCAACCGTGCGCTTGCCGCCAAGGATTATACCCAGCCGACCCCGATCCAGACGCAGGCGATCCCGCCGCTGATGAAGGGCCGCGACCTGTGCGGCATCGCGCAGACCGGTACCGGCAAGACCGCCGGTTTCTCGCTGCCCTCGATCCACCATCTGATCACCCATCAGCACCGCACCAATCCGCGCAGCTGCCGCATGCTCGTGCTCGCCCCGACGCGCGAACTCGCGGCGCAGATCGCACAGAGCTGCCGTGACTACGGCCGCTTCACCAAGCTGCGCGTCTCGACGGTCTTCGGCGGTGTGCCGATCAACAAGCAGATCCGCGACCTCGCGCAGGGCGTCGAAATCCTCGTCGCCACGCCGGGCCGCCTGCTCGACCTGATCGACCAGCGCGCGCTGCGTCTCGACGATGTCGAAATCTTCGTGTTGGACGAAGCCGACCAGATGATGGACATGGGCTTCATCCACTCGCTGCGCCGCATCGCCAAGCTGCTGCCCTCACGCCGCCAGAATCTCTTCTTCTCGGCGACGATGCCCAAGGAAATCGCGCACCTCGCCGAACAGTTCCTCGAGGACCCGGTGACGGTGTCGGTGACGCCACAGGCAACCACGGTCGAAAAGATCAGCCAATATTCGACCTTCGTCGAACAGAAGGAAAAGCAGGCGCTGCTCCATTCGGTCGTCGCGAGCGAGGATATCGACCGCGCGCTGATCTTCACCCGTACCAAGCATGGCGCCGACCGCGTCGTGCGCCACCTCGCGGGCGCCGGGATCAAGGCGATGGCGATCCATGGCAACAAGAGCCAGTCGCAGCGCACCCACGCGCTGCAGGCGTTCCGCTCGGGCGAGATCAAGCTGCTCGTCGCGACCGACATCGCCGCACGCGGCATCGACGTGTCGGGTGTCAGCCATGTCATCAACTTCGAGATTCCGAACGTGCCCGAGCAATATGTCCACCGCATCGGCCGCACCGCGCGTGCCGGGGCAGAGGGCAAGGCGATCAGCTTCATCGCGCCCGACGAGCGTCCCTATATGCGCGATATCGAGCGCGTCACCCGGTCTAAGTCCGAACCGATGCCGCTGCCCGAGAATTTCAACGAGCTGGTGCGCAACCTGCCCAAGCCGGCGCAGCCGCCGCGCGACACCGGCAGCAAGGGCCGCGACCCGAACCGCCAGCGCCAGGACGCGATGCGCGGTCGCAATGGCGGCGGTGGCAAGCCGCAGGGCGAGCGCGGCCCGCGCCGCGAAGGCGCTCCCGGCGAAGCGGCCGAGGGTCAGCGCAAGCGCCGCTTCCGCCCGCGCAACAAGAGCGTCGGCGCACACAAGGGTGCGGTGAAGCGCGTTCAGGGCTGAACCGGTACGCCGCCGTCGATGTCCCGCCTCGTTCGGGTGCATTGACGGCGGCTTCGGGCACGTTAGGGTCGTCGCGGGTCAGGGTGAGGGACCGCGATGATCGACGACGAAGATTATGAGGCGCCGCCGCCGCGCCGCCATATGATGCGCCGCAAACGGGTGCTGGTCCCGCTGGGGCTGTTGCTGGCGATCGTCATCGCCTTTCTTGCGCTGCGCACCCCCGATACCGACCGTGCCGAAATGATCGCCAAATATGGCGGCCCCGCCGCGACCTTCGCCGCCGGACCCGCCGGGCAGACGATCCATTACCGTGATCAGGGCAAGCGCGACGGTCCGGCCATTGTCCTGCTCCACGGATCGAACGCAAGCCTCCAGACCTGGGAACCGCTGGCGAAGCGGCTCGGCGCCGATTATCGCATCGTCACGCTCGACCTTCCCGGCCACGGGCTGACCGGCGGCACCGCCGACAAGGATTATGGCGCGAGCGGCATGATGTCCGCGATCGACGTGATCGCGGCGAAACTCGAGCTCGCGCATTTCACCCTCGGCGGCAATTCCATGGGCGGCTGGGTTGCGTGGCGCTATGCGCTCGATCATCCCGGACAGGTCGATGCGCTACTGCTGCTCGACGCCGGCGGCATGCCGCTACGCCAAGGTGAGAAAAAGCCCGAATCGAACATCGGCTTCCGCATCCTCGAATATGGCTTTGGGCGCTGGCTCGCGACGCAGATCACCCCGCGCTCGCTCGTCGAGGAATCGCTGCGCGGTTCGGTCGAGAAGCAGGCGATCGTCGATGACGCGATGATCGACCGCTATTGGGAATTGCTGCGTTTCCCCGGCAACCGTGAGGCGACGGTGCTGCGCGCGCGCATGGACCGCGAACCGGCGATGGCGGCGCGCGTGGGGGAGATCAAGGCGCCGACGCTGATCCTGTTCGGCAAGAAGGACCGGCTGATCAACGCGACCGCCGCCCAGACCTTCCACGAACGCATCGCCGGGTCGGAAGTCGTGCTGCTCGACGGCATCGGTCATCTGCCGATGGAGGAAGCGCCCGACGAAACCGCCGCGGCGATTGCCGATTTCCTCAAGCGGCGGCTTGCTGCCCCGCCGGCGCGTCCAGAAAGTCGCTGATCCGTTCGGCGATCGCCGCCGCATGGGTAAAGGGGAACATATGCGCGCCCGGCACCACCTCCAGCACCGCGCCGTCGATCAGCTCGGCGATCATCTGGCCGTGGCACGCGGGCACCACGCCGTCCTGTTCGCCCATCAGCACCAAGGTGGGCATGGCTTTGAGCGTCGGGAGCATCGCCGCGCTGGTCCACCCTGCCATCGCCATGCTCTGATAAGCGAGGCCCAGCGGGGTCGCGGTCGGCAGCTTGAGCCCGCTCGCCAGCATATCGTCGTCGAGCAGCGCCGCCCAGCCGATCCCCGGCGCCGCGACCGTCGGCGTCGTCGCCATCAGCACCAGCCGCCGCACCCGGCTCGGGAATTGCACCGCGACCTGCTGCGCCATCGCGCCGCCCCAGCTGAATCCCGCGAGGTCGAATTCTTTATGGCCGAAGCGTTCGGCGATCTCGACCAGGATCGCCGCCATCGTCGGCGCGCCATAGGGGAGCAGGGCGTCGGGTGAGCCGCCGACCCCCGGCATGTCGACGGTCCACACTTCGCGTCCGTGCATCTGGGCGAGCAAAGGCGCGGCGGCAGCGATATCGGCGCCGATGCCGTTGAGGAACAGCAGCGGCGTATCGCCCGCGCCGACGCGCCAGCGCGCGGCGCGTAGCGTCAGGCCGTAGGCGTGTTCCATGCTGACTGCCGGCGAACCGCTGATCCTGCTCATCGGCCCGCCTTGGCAGCTTTTGGTGACGGACGGAAGTCCGCGCGCGGTCAGCCGGGCGGGTTTGCCGCGAGCGCCAGCCGCTCAGCCTGTTCGTAACGCAGGCAGTCGAAAATCTTCGCGCCTGCCAGGAACACTGACCCGCTGCACGCGATAAGCAGCAATTTGCCGCCGAACCCCGGATATTCGTGGATATAGATCATGCCGCGCGCCATCGCCCCGACCCCCAGCGCATAAATGATCAGGCACGCCTCGACCTTGGTCTTGATCACGAACAGGCGGCCGATTTTTTTGAGCATTCCCATGGCATCACCAACAGCAAGAGCCGTGCCAGTGGCGCAAATCGGGGATTTGGCGCTACGGGCTTATGGTAAATTGTAAGTTAATCCGACAAGTGAGGGAAGGGCGGATCGCTTTTCATGTGCCCGAATGGAAAGCGGCACCCCCGCATCGCTGCCGGAGTGCCGCTGACTGACGTCCCAGGGTCGCAGAAGGGCCGGCAGTTGCAGACCTTATCGCCGCTCCGGACTCCGCCCACATCCTCCATATGGAGGATGAGCGCAAAATAGTTCAGACGGGCGTCGTTGCACCGATCCGCGCGAGCAGCGAGGCCAGATCGGCCTGCCGCGTGCAGCCCGTTTTTTCTAGGGTCCGGACTCATTTGAGCCACCAGATGACGGTAGCGGCGATTGCGATGGTTGCCATGAAGGTTTTGATGTTGCGGTCGAAGCGTGTGGCGACCCGACGCCAGTCCTTGAAGCGGCAGAACGCGCGTTCGATGACGT
>JAEULK010000085.1 GCA_016793775.1 Sphingopyxis sp.
AAGCCAAGAATCTGATCGACGGCCGCAAGCTCAACAACCGTTTCCGCAGCGCCGACACGGTCGAGAAGGTCCGCCTCGACACCAAGGATTTCCAGTTCCTCTATGCCGAGGGCGACGACCTGGTGTTCATGGACAAGGACAGTTTCGAGCAGATCAACATCTCGAAGGATGTCGTCGGCGAAGCGCATGAATTCCTGCAGGACGGCATGGACGTCGTGCTCGAGCTTTGGGAAGAACGCCCGATCTCGGTCGAACTGCCCGAAACGATCGAAGCGACGATCGTCGAGGCCGACGCGGTGGTGAAGGGCCAGACGGCGTCCTCGTCGTACAAGCCCGCGATCCTCGACAATGGCGTGCGCGTGATGGTGCCGCCGCACATCACCAGCGGCACCCGCATCGTCGTGCATGTGTACGACCGCGAATATGTCCGCCGCGCGGATTAAATAATGTCGCCCCCGCGAAGGCGGGGGCCGCTATCGGCGTCGTGCAAGCTTGCTTGCGGCCCCCGCCTACGCGGGGGCGACGCATTGGAGATTTTTTATGGCCGTATCGGGCATCATCACCGTCATGGAACGCGCCGCGCGCAAGGCCGGCGCCAAGCTGCGCCGCGACTTCGGCGAGGTCGAGCATCTGCAGGTCTCGCAAAAGGGTCCGGCCGATTTCGTGTCGAAGGCCGACCAGGCCGCCGAGCGCACGCTGTACGACGAACTCGGCCGCGACCGTCCGGGCTGGGGCTTCCTGATGGAAGAGGCCGGCGAGATCGAGGGCGAGCCCGGCAAGCCGCGCTTCATCATCGACCCGCTCGACGGCACCTCGAACTTCCTCCACGCCATCCCGCATTTCGCGATCTCGATCGCGGTGCAGGAGCCCAAGATCGGCGGCGGCTGGGGCGACATCACCTCGGCGCTGATCTATCATCCGGTCACCGACGAAAGCTATTGGGCCGAACGCGGCCGCGGCGCCTGGTTGCACGATCGCCGCCTGCGCGTCTCGTCGCGCCGCCACCTCAACGAATGCCTGATCGCGACCGGCATCCCCTTCATGGGCCATGGCGACATGGCGCAGTGGAGCCGCGTGTTCGGCGCCGTCGCGCCCGAAGTCGCGGGCATCCGCCGCTTCGGCGCCGCCAGCCTCGACCTCGCCTGGGTCGCGGCGGGCCGTTATGACGGGTTCTGGGAAAGCGACCTCAAGATCTGGGACGTCGCCGCCGGCATATTGCTGGTGCGCGAGGCCGGCGGCTTCGTCAGCGATTTCCGCGGCGGCGATCGTGCGATCGAGCGCAGCGAGTTCATCGCGGGCAGCGCCGCTGTGCATTCCAAGCTCCAGAAACTGGTCGCGGGCGCGCTGCGCAACGCCTGACCTCCACGATTTGGGCGGCGTTTACTTGGGCGCGGCACCGGCGGCGAGGATGAAGCGGTAGAAGCTGTCGATCAGCCCGGTCCAGGTGCGTACCGCCTCGTCGACATTCTCGCGCGGCAGCCCCTTGAAATCGAGGTCGAGATCCATCGCCAGCACCGGCTCGCCATTGTCGTCGCGATAGGCGCGCGCGAATCGCTGGTCGCGGTTCCATTCGTTGATCTTGTCGAGTGACAGGCTGCGCGCCCCCTCGACCCCCAGCAGGAATTGCAGCGTCCGGCATTTTTTGCCCGCGTCGCAATTGTTGAAGGCGATGACGAAGCGAAATCCGCTGCGCTCGGCCCAGATATAGGGATTCGCGCCCGCCTCGGCGGTGAGGGCGGTTTCCCAGCCCTGCGCCGCCACCAGCGCCTCGATCTTCGCGGGAGAACGCGCGTCGATCGCCTCGGCCTGCGCCGGAACCGCCGCGGACAGCGCCGCCACGACGCCTGCAACGGCGAAAATGCATCGAAATGGCCGCATCGCATCACCCCCTGAAACCGCCGACTGGCGGCGCGCCGCGAACCCGCCTAACACAGCGTCATGGACCGCCGCCAGCACGCTATCGGGTTTCCTTCGCCGCGACGCTATTTTCCTGCCCGCGGTGCTTGCGACCGGCGCTTTGCTGGCCTAAAGCGCCCGCAACGACAGGGCGCCCAAGCGTCCCAAAAAGACTGCGAGCTCCCATGGTCGATCTGACGCAATATCTGCCGATCCTGATCTTTCTGTTCGTCGCCGTCGGGCTGTCGGCGGCGTTCGTGTTCCTGCCGATGGGCGTGTCGCGCCTGACCGGCGCGCACAAGCCCGATCCGGCGAAGCTGACCGAATATGAATGCGGCTTCCCCGCGTTCGAGGATGCGCGCAGCCAGTTCGATGTGCGCTTCTACCTCGTCGCGATCCTCTTCATCATCTTCGACCTTGAGGCGGCCTTTCTCTTTCCCTGGGCGGTCAGCCTGGAGGAAATCGGCTGGGCCGGCTGGGCGACGATGATGATTTTCCTCGCCGAACTCGCGCTCGGCCTTGTTTATGCATGGAAGAAAGGGGCGCTGGATTGGGAATGAGCAATTCGAGCATTCTGATGCCCGGCCAGATGCCGGTGGCGCCCGGGACCAATCCCGATGCGGGTTTTTTCGACGATCTCAACAGCGAGGTCGGCGACAAGGGCTTTCTCGTCACCTCGACCGAGGATCTGTTCAACTGGGCGCGCACCGGCTCGCTCTGGTGGATGACCTTCGGGCTCGCGTGCTGCGCGGTCGAGATGATCCACGTCAACATGCCGCGCTACGACATGGAGCGTTTCGGCGTCGCCCCGCGCGCCAGCCCGCGCCAGAGCGACGTCATGATCGTCGCGGGCACGCTGTGCAACAAGATGGCGCCCGCTTTGCGCCGGGTCTACGATCAGATGTCGAACCCGAAGTACGTCATCTCGATGGGTAGCTGCGCCAATGGCGGCGGCTATTATCACTATAGCTACAGCGTCGTGCGCGGCTGCGACCGCATCGTCCCCGTGGACATCTATGTCCCGGGCTGCCCGCCGACCGCCGAGGCGCTGCTCTATGGCGTGATGCAGTTGCAGCGGAAGATCCGCCGCACCGGGACGATCGAACGCTGATGGGCCATCCCGCTCCCCTCGTCGCGCCGCAGCCCTCGCTCGCGGCCGCGCTCAAGAAGCTGGTCGGCACCGATCTGCTGTCGCATGATTTTGCCGCAGACGAAGACAGCATCACCGTCGATCGCGATGCGATCGCGGGCGTGATGATCGCGCTGCGAGACAATCTCGAATATCAGCAGATGATGGAGATCGCCGGGGTCGACTATCCCGAGCGGCCTGAGCGGTTCGAGGTCGTCTATCACCTGCTCAGCGTCACCAAAAACCATCGCCTGCGCGTCCGCGTCACCACCGACGAGGCGACCCCGGTGCCGACGATCGTCCCCGTCTGGCCGAACGCCGGCTGGCTCGAGCGCGAAGTGTTCGACATGTACGGCGTGCTCTTTGCGGGCAACCCCGACCTTCGCCGCATCCTCACCGATTACGGCTTCCAGGGTCATCCGCAGCGCAAGGACTTCCCGCTGACCGGCTATACCGAGCTGCGTTACAGCGAAGAGGACAAGCGCGTCGTCTATGAGCCGGTGAAGCTTGCTCAGGATTTCCGTAACTTCGACTTCCTCAGCCCATGGGAAGGCGCCGATTATGTGCTGCCCGGCGACGAAAAGGCCGGTGGTACGGGCGAGGCGCCGGGCAAGGGCGCACCGACGCCGATGACCGCGAAAGAGGTCAAGGCGTCCGACGACAAGGCAAAGGCGCCGCCGCCGCCGACCCCCAAGACCACCGACAAACCCGAGCAGACCGGGGCAGGGGCCAAGGCGAACATCAAGGCGGCCAAGACCAGCCGCGACGGCGCAAGCGCCAAGGGTTCGACCAAACCCGCCAAGACGCCCGCGACGACCAAGGCCGAAAAGGCGCCCGCCAAGCCGCGCGCGCCGCGCAAGCCCAAAGGCGGTGACGCATGACCGACTCTCCCCCTAATTACTCGGCTGGCGTGAAGCACCACGGCAGCGACATGTTCGAGGGCTATCCGGTCGATACCGCCGACACCGCGGGCGACCAGACGGTTACCAACTATACGATCAACTTCGGCCCGCAGCATCCCGCGGCGCACGGTGTGCTGCGCATGGTGATGGAACTCGACGGCGAGATCATCGAGCGCGTCGATCCGCACGTCGGGCTGCTCCACCGTGGCACCGAGAAGCTGATCGAGTACAAGACCTATCTGCAGGCGCTGCCTTACTTCGACCGGCTCGACTATTGCTCGCCGCTCGGCATGGAGCACAGCTATGTGCTCGCGATCGAGAAACTGCTCGATCTCGAAGTCCCGGCACGCGCGCAATATCTACGGGTGCTGTTCGCCGAACTGACGCGCATCTGCAATCACATGCTTAACATCGGCAGCCACGTTATGGACGTCGGCGCGATGACGCCGAACCTGTGGATTTTCGAGCTGCGCGAGGATTGCCTCAACTTCTTCGAGCGCGCCTCGGGCGCGCGCATGCACTCGGCCTATTTCCGCCCCGGCGGCGTGCATCAGGATGTGCCCGAGAAGCTGCTCGTCGATATCGGCGAGTGGTGCGACAAGCGCCTGCCCGAGCTGTTCGGCGACGCGATGAGCCTCGTCATCGACAACCGCATCTTCAAACAGCGCAACGTCGACATCGCGACGGTGTCGAAGGAAGATGCGCTGGCATGGGGCTTCTCGGGCCCGATGATCCGCGGCAGCGGTATCGCATGGGATCTGCGCAAGTCGCAGCCCTATGACGCCTATGCCAAGATGGATTTCGACATTCCGGTCGGCACCCGCGGCGACTGCTACGACCGCTTCATGGTCCGCGTCGAGGAAGTCTATCAGTCGGCGAAGATCATCAAGCAGTGCCTGCGCGACATGCCCACCGGCCCGATCGCCAGCCTCGACCGCAAGGTCGTGCCGCCGAAGCGCGGCGAGATGAAGCAGTCGATGGAATCGCTGATCCACCACTTCAAGCTCTACACCGAGGGTTTCCACGTCCCCGCGGGCGAAGTTTATGTGGCGACCGAAAGCCCCAAGGGCGAATTTGGCGTCTACCTCGTCAGCGACGGCAGCAACAAGCCGTACCGCTGCAAGATCCGCCCGACGGCGTTCTCGCACCTGCAGGCGATGGATATGATGTCGAAGGGCCATATGCTCGCCGACACCACCGCGATCATCGGCGCGATCGACGTCGTGTTCGGGGAGTGCGACCGGTGAGGCGGAAGACTTTCGGAGCGCTGGCGCTCGTCCTATGCGCGGTCGGTGTCGGGTTGATCGGCGCGGACGTCTTGGGATTGTCGCCCTTGCCGACTTGGTTCGGTCCCTTCGTACTTATACTCAATCTGATTGTGTTGACCGGCGATTATTGGCTCCGCGACAAAAACGCCGAAGCAGGCAAAGAAATTCATGGCTGACGCACCCCAAATCCCCGATGAGGCCGAAACCCGCGCGCGCTGGGGCGCGTTCGCGTGGACGGCGGAAAATGCCGACAAGGCGAAGGGCGTCATCGCGCGCTATCCTGCGGGGCGCCAGCGTTCGGCAGTGATGCCCTTGCTCGACCTCGCGCAGCGCCAGGTCGGCGCCGAGACGCAGACGCAGGGCTGGCTGCCCGTGCCGGTGATCGAATATGTCGCGAGCCAGCTCGAAATGCCCTTCATCCGCGCCTATGAGGTCGCGACCTTCTACACCATGTACAATATGGCGCCGGTCGGCCGCTATCATGTCCAGGTGTGCGGGACGACGCCGTGCCTGCTGCGCGGGTCGGACGATGTGATGGCGGCGTGCAAGAACCGCGGCATGGTCAAGGGCAAGACCACGCCCGACGGCCTGTTCACGCTGACCGAGGTCGAATGCATGGGCACCTGCACCAACGCGCCGATGGTCCAGATCAACGACGACAATTACGAAGACCTCGATTTCGACCGCACCGCCGCGATCCTCGATGCGCTGGCGGCGGGCGAAACACCGAAGGCGGGAACCCAGCTCGCCGATCGCCACACCAGCGAGCCGCAGGGCGGCCCGACGACGCTGGTCGAGATGGTCAAGGCCAACCACGACTATCGGAAGGCCTGGTAATGAACGTTCAGAAACTCATCCAGCTGATCGTCCTGCTGATCTTCGTGATCGTGGCGTGCGTGCTGCTCTCGCTGGCGGCCAAGGTGGCGATCAATCTGGCGCAGATCGCGATCGTCGTCGCGGTCATCCTCGTCATCTATTTCCTCGCCGAACGGCTTTTCGGAAAGCGCCGCTAATGCTCGCCGACAAGGATCGCATCTTCACCAACATCTACGGTTTCCAGCCGTGGAACCTGAAATCCGCGCAGGCGCGCGGCGATTGGGACAAGACCGTCGACCTGATGAAGCGCGGCCAGGACGCGATCATCGAGGAGATCAAGGCGTCGGGGCTACGCGGCCGCGGCGGTGCGGGCTTCCCGACCGGTCTGAAATGGTCGTTCATGCCAAAGGAGCCGCGCGCCGATCGCCCGAGCTTCCTCGTCATCAACGCCGACGAATCCGAGCCGGGTTCGTGCAAGGATCGCGAGATCATTCGCCACGATCCGCACAAGCTGATCGAAGGCGCGCTGATCGCGGGTTTCGCGATGCGCGCGCGCGCCGCCTATATCTACATCCGCGGCGAGTTCATCCGCGAGGCCGAGACGTTGTTCGCCGCGGTGCAGGAGGCGTATGACGCCGGCCTGCTCGGCAAGAACGCCGCCAAGTCGGGTTACGACTTCGACGTCTTCGTCCATCGCGGCGCCGGTGCCTATATCTGCGGCGAAGAAACCGCGATGATCGAAAGCCTCGAGGGCAAGAAGGGCCAGCCGCGCCTGAAACCGCCGTTCCCGGCGGGCGCGGGTCTCTATGGCTGTCCGACGACGGTCAACAATGTCGAAAGCATCGCGGTCGTCCCGACGATCCTGCGGCGCGGCGCGTCATGGTTTTCCTCCTTCGGGCGCGAGAACAACAAGGGCACCAAGCTCTTCCAGATCTCGGGCCATGTCGAGCGCCCGTGCGTCGTCGAGGAAGAGATGAGCATTCCCTTCCGCGAACTGATCGACAAGCATTGCGGCGGCATTCGCGGTGGTTGGGACAATCTGCTCGCCGTCATCCCTGGCGGTTCGTCGGTTCCGCTGGTCCCCGCGGCCGAAATCATGGATGCGCCGATGGACTTCGACGGGCTGAAGGCTGTCGGTTCGGGCCTCGGCACCGCGGCCGCCATCGTGATGGACAAGTCGACCGATGTCGTTCAGGCGATCAGCCGGATCAGCTATTTCTACAAGCATGAAAGCTGCGGCCAGTGCACGCCGTGCCGCGAAGGCACCGGCTGGATGTGGCGCGTGATGGAACGGCTGCGCACCGGTGACGCCGACATCAGCGAGATCGATACGCTGTTCGATGTGACTAAGCAGGTCGAAGGCCACACCATCTGCGCGCTCGGCGACGCGGCGGCGTGGCCGATCCAGGGCCTGATCAAGCATTTCCGCCCCGAAATCGAACGCCGTATCCACGAAAATGGCGGCGCGCTGGAGGCGGCCGAGTGACCGCTCATATGTTCCAACCGGTTGTCGAAGTGGGAGCTACGCAATGATCACGCTTGCATTCGCCCTTCTTGCCGCCGCCCAGGCGCCCGAACCCGCTCCCCGGATGGACAATACGCCCACGCCATGGCCCGATCCCGAGCGCGAGCAGAATGGCGTGATCAGCAAGTCCGACCCCGAAGCCCGTCAGACGCTGGCGCGCTATGCCGTGTGCGTCGCCGCCAAGAGCCCCGACAAGGTCGCCGACCTGCTGACGCAGGATTTTCGCGAGACTTCCTACGGCAACGGCCTGCGCAACCTCGTGCGCGCCAACGAAGGCTGCGCGCGGCAGGTCGGCTCGCGCGGCGAGCGGCTGCGCGGGCAGAACTTGCCCTTCGCCGCGGCGCTCGCCGAGGCGATGATGGCGCGCGAAGCGGCGCCGCTCAACGCGCGGCTCGCCAAGGCCGCGTCGGGCAAGGAAGCGCCGACCTTTGCGCCCTCGGACAAGGTCGCGATGTGCGTTGCGCGCTCGTCGCCCGACGAGGTCGCCAAGCTGTTTGCGACCGACCCCGGATCGGCCGAGGAACATCGGATCGCCGAGCAGTTGATGCCAGTCGTCAACCTGTGCAGCGGCCCCACCAAGTTGGAGACGAACGTGGTGGGCCTCCGCTCGATCGTCGCCACCGCAAGCTTCCGCTTGCTGGCGGCCCAGGGAAGCTGATCGATGACCCGACCGATCGATCTTCTTTTTTGCGCGGCGGGCCTGGGGCTTGCCCTGATGGCGTCGCCGGCCAGCGCCCAGCCCGAGACGGGGCGACGGATCGACAGCGTGCCCTCGGCGGTCCGCAATCTGCCGTCCGACAAGGCGGCGGCCGGGCGTATCGTCCTCAATCAATATTCGCGCTGCTTTGCCAAGCAGAATAGCACCAGGGTCGAAGCGGCGCTGGCGCTCGCCTATCTGAGCCCCGAGCAGGAAAATGCGGTCAAGAAGTTGAACCGCAGCCTTCCCGATTGCTTGGGGTCTTCCGGCCTCAGCATCAGGTTTTCGGCCCCGGCGATGGTCGGCGGGATGGCCGAGGAGTTCGTGCTCGGCCGCTATGGCGACGACAATCTGACCCGCGTGGCGGCCCTAACCGAAGAAGCGATGTTCGCGTCCAGTTTCAAGCCGCGCAACGACGGCGAAGATTTTGCCCAATGCGTGGCGCGCGGCAATCCCACCGGGGCCTTTGCCGTTCTGCAAACCGACGTCGGGGGCGATGCCGAGAAAAAAGCCGTCAAAGCGCTGGTCCCAACGCTGGGGTCGTGCCTCGTGGCGGGACACGAAATGAATCTGAACGACGATACCGTCCGTTCCATCTCGGCCGTTGGGCTGTACCGGATTCTCGCCGGTCTGGCCGCCGCGGACGCAGGAAAGTAACGCAATGCCTAAAGTAACCGTAGATGGCATAGAACTCGACGTTCCGCAGGGCGCGACCGTTCTGCAGGCGTGTGAGCTGGCGGGGAAGGAAATCCCGCGCTTCTGCTATCACGAGCGCCTGTCGATCGCCGGCAATTGCCGCATGTGCCTGGTCGAGGTCGCCCCCGGACCGCCGAAGCCGCAGGCCTCGTGCGCGCTGCCGACCGCCGAGGGGCAGGTGATCAAGACCGACAGCCCGATGGTCAAGAAGGCGCGCGAAGGGGTGATGGAGTTCCTGCTCATCAACCACCCGCTCGACTGCCCGATCTGCGACCAGGGCGGCGAATGCGATCTGCAGGACCAGTCGGTCGCCTATGGCCGCGGCGCGACGCGCTATGACGAGAACAAGCGCGCGGTGACCGAGAAATATATGGGCCCGATCGTCAAGACGGTGATGACCCGCTGCATCCAGTGCACGCGCTGCGTCCGCTTTGCCGAGGAAGTCGCGGGCGTCGAGGATATCGGCGCGATCTATCGCGGCGAGAATATGCAGATCACGAGCTATCTCGAGAATGCCGTGCAGAGCGAGCTGTCGGGCAATGTCGTCGACCTCTGCCCGGTCGGTGCGCTGACCAGCAAGCCCTATGCGTTCGAAGCGCGGCCGTGGGAGCTGACCAAGACGCTCGGCATCGACATGATGGACGCGGTCGGCACCAATGTCCGCATCGACGCGCGCGGCCGTCAGGTCCTGCGCGTGCTGCCGCGCGTCAACGACGACGTGAACGAGGAATGGGCGAGCGACAAGACGCGCCACCATGTCGACGGCCTCGTCCGCCGCCGTCTCGACCGTCCCTATGTGCGCAAGGACGGCGCGCTGGTCGAAGCGAACTGGGCCGAAGCCTTTGCCGCGATCAAGGCGGTGAACGCCGGTGCATCGGTCGCGGCCATCGCCGGCGACATGGCCGATTGCGAGACGATGTTCGCGGCCAGGGCGCTGGTCACCGCGCTCGGCGGCAATCTGCTCGAAGGACGCCAGACCGGGCTCGATTACGACGTCACCAGCCTGTCGGCGGTCAATTTCAACACCGGCATCGCCGAGGCCGAGAACGCCGATGTGATCCTGCTGATCGGCACGAATTTGCGCTGGGAAGCGCCGCTGATCAACACGCGCATCCGCAAGGCGACGTGGAAAAAGGGCGCCAGGGTCTTCGCGATCGGCCCCGAAAAGGACCAGACCTACAAGACGACATGGCTCGGCGACGATGCCGCGCTGGTCGCCAAGCTGCCCAAGGCGGCGGCCGACGCGCTGAAGGGCGCCGAACGTCCGCTGATCATTCTCGGCGGCGGCGGGCTCGCGGTGTCGGGCGTCCATGGCGCCGCGCTCGCGCTCGCCAAGACGGTGAATGCGGTCAAGGACGGCTGGAACGGCTTTAGCGTCGTGCATATGGCGGCGAGCCGCATGGGCGGGCTGATGCTCGGCTATGCGCAGCCCGGCGGGATCAAGGATATCGTCGCGGCCAAGCCGAAGCTCGCCTTCTTCCTCGGCGCCGACGAGGTCGATTTCGCGGCGCTGCCCGATACGTTCAAGGTCTATGTCGGCCATCACGGCGACAAGGGCGCGCACGCCGCCGACCTCATCCTGCCTGCTGCGGCCTGGACCGAAAAGGATTTCACCACGGTCAACACCGAGGGCCGCGTCCAGCGCAGCGACAAGGCGGTGTTCGCGCCCGGCGATGCGCGCGAGGATTGGAGCATTTTCAGGGCCCTGGCCGATGCGCTTGGCGTCGATGTCGGCTTCGACAGCTTCGCCGAATGCCGCGCCGCGATGATCGCCGCGGTGCCCGCGCTGGGTGTGGAGGGGCTCGCCGATTACGGTTGGTCGGTGCCCAAGCTCGATGCCAAACCGGAGGCGCGCGCGATCCCGTCGCCGATCAAGGATTTCTATCTCACCAACGCCATCTGCCGCGCGTCGCCGACGATGCAGCGCTGCTCGGAAGAGCTGGTCCATGGCGTCGATTTCGCTGAGGCCGCAGAATGACCCCGGTACATGCCATTGCTTCGATCCTGCTCGTCGGGATGGGCTATTCGGTCTGGCGGGGTTTCAACCCCAAGGGCAAGTCGGACAAGCCCGGCCCGCATAACGGCTGGCGCAACCAGGACGGCGCGAAGAAGTGACCGAGACTTTCATCTCCTGGGGCATGGACCCGAACTGGGCGTGGGGCGTCGCGACGATTGCGGGCATCCTGCTGATCGCGCTGCCGCTGATGCTCAGCGTCGCGATGATCATCTATGCCGACCGTAAGATCTGGGCGGCGATCGCGCTGCGCCGCGGCCCGAACGTCGTCGGCCCCTTCGGCTTGCTTCAGTCCTTCGCCGACGGGCTGAAAGTGTTCCTGCAGGAAACGATCATCCCGACTGGTGCCAACCGCGGGCTGTTCCTGATCGCGCCGATCATCACCTTCACGGTGGCGCTGATGGCGTGGGCGGTGATCCCGTTCAACTCGGGCGCGGTGCTCGCCGACATCAACGTCGGGCTGCTCTACATCCTCGCGATCTCGTCGCTCGGCGTCTATGGCGTGATCCTGTCGGGCTGGGCGTCGAACTCGAAATATCCCTTCTTTTCCGCGATGCGCGCCTCGGCGCAGATGATTTCCTATGAGGTCTCGATCGGGTTCATCCTGATCGGCGTCGTGCTGTTCGCCGACAGCTTCAACATGAATGACATCGTCAAGGCGCAGCTCGGCCATGGCTTCGGCATCGTCAACGCCTTCGGCTTTAACCTGCTGCTCTTCCCGCTGGCGGTGATGTTCCTGATCTCGTCGCTCGCCGAAACCGCGCGCGCGCCGTTCGACTTGACCGAAGCGGAATCGGAACTCGTCGCGGGGTATCAGACCGAATATTCGTCGATGAGCTTCGCGCTGTTCTGGCTCGGCGAATATGCCAACGTCCTGTTGATGTGCACGCTCAACGCGGTGCTGTTCTGGGGCGGCTGGCTGCCGCCGCTCAACATCGACCTGATCCCCTGGTTCGACATTCCGGGCTGGGTGTGGCTGTTCGGCAAGATCCTGTTCTTCTTCTTCGTCTTCAGCTGGGTAAAGGCGACCGTGCCGCGCTACCGCTATGACCAGCTGATGCGGCTGGGCTGGAAAATCTTCCTGCCGATCTCGCTGATCTGGATTTTCCTGATCTCGGGCTGGCTGATGCTGACGAGGTATGGGGCATGATCGCGGTCGCAGCTATTGCCGCTTTGATTGCTTCGTCATCGCAGGGTGCCGACACAAATTCTCGCATCTATGATTGTAGGGCGAAGGATGGGGAAGCTGCGTTCGCGTTTCAGCACCAACCTGACGGAGGCGATGCTGAACTGCGAATTTTGGAGGCGAAGGATTATGCCATTCCGGTTGGCTCGACCTTTCCCGTAAAGGCTCGCTTGCGGGAACCCTCGGTCAATCCTCAATACGCATCGTTTATGTGGGACACTGGTGAGGTCGTCGTCAACGGCCGAAGCTACTCGCTTGTCACTAGATGGGGATACCTGGTCGAGCGGCGTGATGGCAGTTCGTTCATATCTCTCGCTAATCCCACCGTGAGTGGCTTCTGGTCGATTAAAGAAGGTGCGACCCGCCTCGATCAGCCCCATTTTGTTTGCTCCATGAGAAGCGGAAACGCAGGGGACGCAAGTTGAGTACCATCGCCCATCTCGTCAAAAGCTTCACCTTGTGGGAATTTGTGAAGGCGCACGCCCTCACGCTCAAATATTTCTTCAAGCCCAAGGCGACAATCAACTATCCGTTCGAGAAGAATCCGCTGTCGCCCCGCTTCCGCGGCGAGCATGCGCTGCGCCGCTATCCGAACGGCGAGGAACGCTGCATCGCGTGCAAGCTGTGCGAAGCGGTGTGCCCGGCGCAGGCGATCACGATCGAGGCCGAGCCGCGAGTCTGGTTGGATTCCGACGGTACCGTCGGGGGGGACGGATCGCGCCGCACGACGCGCTACGACATCGACATGACCAAGTGCATCTATTGCGGCTTCTGTCAGGAAGCCTGCCCGGTTGATGCGGTGGTCGAGGGACCGAACTTCGAATTCGCGACCGAAACGCGCGAGGAACTGCTCTATGACAAGGCCAAGCTGCTCGCCAATGGCGACAAATGGGAACGCGCGATCGCGGCGAATCTTGCCGCCGACGCGCCCTATCGATAAGGGCGCGCGCACATGATTCAACTCGCCGCCTTCTACCTGTTCGCCACGGTCGTCATCGCGTCCGCCGCGATGGTGATCTTCGCGCGCAATCCCGTGCACAGCGTGATGTGGCTGATCCTCGCCTTCTTCAACGCGGCCGGGCTGATGCTGCTCGCGGGGGCGGAGTTCATCGCGATGCTGCTCGTCATCGTCTATGTCGGCGCGGTTGCGGTGCTGTTCCTGTTCGTCGTGATGATGCTCGACATCGATTTTGCCGAATTGCGCGCGGGTTTTGTGCGCTACCTGCCGCTCGGCGCACTCGTTGCGATCATCCTCGCGGCGGAAATCATCTTCGCGGTCGGCGCCTGGAGCGCGGGCGGGGTCGATCTGGCCGCCCGCGCCGCGCCGGTGGTCAGCGACAAGAGCAATATCCAGCAGATCGGCGAGCTGCTCTACACGCGCTACATCTTCCTGTTCGAGGCGGCGGGCATCGTCCTGCTCGTCGCGATGATCGGCGCGATCGTGCTGACCCACCGCAGCCGCGGCGGCGTGCGCACTCAGAATATCTCGGCGCAGAACCAGCGCCGTCCGGAGGATGCGACGCGCCTCGTCGATCCGGGCGTCGGGCAAGGGGTCCAGCTGTGATCTTCTCGAACACCCCCCATCCGTTTGCATCGAGCCCTTCGACTGCCTTGCAGGCGCTCAGGATAAACTGCGTCGAGATGCGTCTGGCGCTGCGCTCGCGTGTCTCGACTTCGCTCGACACAAACGGAATGGGAGATGAGCTGTGATCTCGGTCGGCCATTATCTCGCGGTGTCGGCGGTGCTGTTCACGCTCGGCGTGCTCGGCATCTTCATCAACCGCAAGAATATCATCGTCATCCTGATGGCGATCGAACTCATCCTGCTCGCGGTGAATATCAACCTCGTCGCGTTCAGCGCCGCGCTGAACGACCTCGTCGGCCAGGTCTTCGCGATGTTCGTGCTGACCGTCGCCGCTGGCGAAGCGGCGATCGGACTCGCCATTCTCGTAATCTATTTCCGCGGCCGCGGCACCATTGCGGTCGATGACGCCAACCGGATGAAGGGGTAAGCCGGTGATTCAGGCGATCGTTTTCCTGCCGCTGCTCGCGGCAATTGTCGCAGGGCTGGGCCAGCGCGCCATCGGCCCCTTTGCGGCGAAGCTGGTCACCACCGGCGCACTTTTCGCCAGCTGCGCGCTCAGCTGGCCGATCTTCCTGTCCTTCGTGACCGGCAGCGGCGAAGCGAGCGTGACCACCGTGCTGCACTGGGTCAGCTCGGGCGCGCTCGAATTCAACTGGGAGCTGCGCATCGACACGCTGACCGCGGTGATGCTGGTCGTCATCACGACGGTGTCGTCGCTCGTCCACCTCTATAGCTGGGGCTATATGGAGGAGGATCCGGACCAGCCGCGCTTCTTCGCCTATCTCTCGCTGTTCACCTTCGCGATGCTGATGCTGGTGACCGCGAACAATCTGGTCCAGATGTTCTTCGGCTGGGAGGGTGTTGGTCTCGCCTCCTATCTGCTCATCGGTTTCTGGTACAAGAAGCCGAGCGCCAATGCCGCTGCGATCAAGGCGTTCGTCGTCAATCGCGTCGGCGACCTCGGCTTCATGCTCGGTATCTTCGGCACCTTCCTGGTGTTCGGCACCGTGTCGATCCCTGACATCCTGCACGCCGCACCCGGCATGGCGGGTTCGTCGATCAGCTTTATGGGCATGCGCCTCGACACGATGACGATCCTCTGCCTGCTGCTGTTCATAGGCGCGATGGGCAAGTCGGCGCAGCTCGGCCTGCACACCTGGCTGCCTGACGCGATGGAGGGCCCGACCCCCGTGTCGGCGTTGATCCACGCCGCGACGATGGTCACCGCAGGCGTTTTCATGGTGTGTCGCCTGTCGCCGATGTTCGAAACCGCGCCGGTGGCGCAGGGCGTCGTGATGTTCGTCGGCGCGGCGACCTGCTTCTTCGCGGCGACCGTCGCGACGACGCAATGGGACATCAAGCGCGTCATCGCCTATTCGACCTGTTCGCAGCTCGGCTACATGTTCTTCGCCGCGGGTGCGGGCGCCTATGGCGCGGCGATGTTCCACCTGTTCACCCACGCCTTTTTCAAGGCTTTGCTGTTCCTCGGTGCGGGCAGCGTCATCCACGCGATGCACCATGAACAGGACATGCGCTATTACGGCAATCTTAGGAAACATATCCCGATCACCTATTGGGCGATGATGCTGGGCACGCTGGCGATCACCGGGGTCGGTATCGCGGGTGTCGTGGGCTTTGCCGGCTTCTATTCCAAGGACGGCATCCTCGAGGCCGCTTTCGCGAGCGGCGGCGGCGGCGTCGTCGCCTTCTGGGTCGGCATTTTCGTCGCTTTCCTGACCAGCTTCTATTCGTGGCGCCTCGTCTTCCTGGCCTTCTACGGCAAGCCGCGCTGGGAGCGGAGCGAGCATATCCAGCACGCGGTGCATGGCGACCATCATGATCATCCGTCGGATGAGCATGCAGGCGACGATCATGCGCGCGCTCAACATCAGGATAGGCACGGCGACGGCACCGCCGGCTATCACCCGCACGAAAGCCCGCTGTCGATGCTGATCCCGCTCGGCGTGCTGTCGCTCGGCGCGGTGTTCGCCGGCATCGCCTTCCACAAGCAGTTCATCTATCCCGAGGAAGGCGCGACCTTCTGGGCGGGCAGCATGATGGCGTTCGACGAACATCTGATGCACGCCGCGCACGTAGTGCCCTTGTGGGTCAAATGGACGCCGTTCACGGTGATGGCGATCGGGCTGTTCCTCGCGTGGAACAGCTATATCCGCAACACCAGCCTGCCGGGGCGCTTCGTGGCGCAGTTCAAGCTGCTCCACCAGTTCCTCTACAACAAATGGTATTTCGACGAGCTGTACAATATCCTCTTCGTGAAGCCCGCCTTCGCGATCGGCCGCTTCTTCTGGAAGAAGGGCGACGAGGGCACCATCGACCGTTTCGGTCCCGATGGCGCGGCGGCGCTTGTCGCGGGGGGCACGCGGCTCGCGGTGCGGCTGCAATCGGGTTATGTTTATGGATATGCGTTTGTGATGCTGCTGGGCCTCGTCGGTTTCGCCAGCTGGGCGATGGTGAAATTCCTGTGAGCGGCTTTCCCATTCTTTCGCTGATGCTCGCCGTCCCCGTGGTCGGCGCTATCGCCTGCCTGTTCGCGGGCGACCGCAACGCGCGGCTGATCGCGCTCGCGGCGACGCTGGTCGATCTGGCGCTCGGTATCATGCTGTGGGCGCAGTTCGACATCGGCGGCGCGCAGTGGCAGTTCACCGAACGCGCCGACCTGTTCGGTCGTTTCCAGTGGGCGCTGGGCATCGACGGCCTCGCGCTGATGCTCATCATGCTCAGCGTGTTCCTGATGCCGCTCTGCATCCTCGCCAGCTGGGACGCGATCAAGCAGCGCGTCGGCCTGTATATGGCGATGTTCCTGATCATGCAGACGGTCATGATCGGCGTCTTCATGGCGCAGGATCTGCTGCTGTTTTACATCTTCTTCGAGGCCGGGCTGATCCCGATGTATTTCATCATCGGTATCTGGGGGGGCGCGAACCGCAAATATGCGGCGTTCAAATTCTTCCTCTACACCTTGCTCGGATCGGTGCTGATGCTGATCGCGATGATCGCGATGATCGCCGAGGCCGGCACGACCGACATCCCGACCCTGATGAGCTATAATTTCCCGGTCGAGATGCAGACCTGGCTGTGGCTCGCCTTCTTCGCCAGCCTCGCGGTCAAGATGCCGATGTGGCCCGTGCACACCTGGCTGCCCGACGCGCATGTGCAGGCGCCGACGGCAGGCTCGATGATCCTTGCGGGCGTGCTGCTGAAACTCGGCGGTTACGGCTTCGTCCGCTTCATGATGCCGATGTTCCCCGACGCCTCGGCGCAATTGATGTGGATCGTATTCGCGCTGTCGATGGTCGCGGTGGTCTATACCAGCCTCGTCGCGCTGGTGCAGAGCGACATGAAGAAGCTGATCGCTTATTCGTCGGTCGCGCATATGGCGATCGTCACCGCGGGCCTGTTCGCCTTCAACCAGCAGGGCATCGAGGGCGCGATGATCGTCATGCTCAGCCATGGCGTCGTCTCGGCCGCGCTCTTCTTCTGCGTCGGGGTGATCTACGACCGGCTCCACACGCGCGAGATCGACCGTTACGGCGGCCTTGCGGTGAACATGCCGGCCTATGCGCTGTTCTTCATGCTGTTCACGATGGCGTCGATCGGCCTGCCGGGGACCAGCGGCTTCGTCGGCGAATTCCTCAGCATCGCGGGCATTTACGAGGCGTCGAGCTGGGTCGCCTTTATCTGCACCACCGGGATCATCCTCGGCGCCGCCTATATGCTCTATCTCTACCGCCGCATCATATTCGGCGAACTGACCAAGGACGATGTGAAGGCGATGCCCGATCTCAATGCCCGCGAATGGGCGATCACGGCGCCGCTTGCCGCCGTCGCGCTGTGGATGGGCGTCTATCCCGAAAGCTTCCTCGCGCCGATGCGCGGCGACGTGACCGCCGTGGTCGCGCGTCTTGCTCCGGCCAAGCCCGCGGGCGACGCGCATGTCAGCGCCGGCAAGCCCAAGGCCGCCGCCGCCGAACATGGGGCCGCGCCCGCCGGCGACGCGCCTCGTGCGGGAGGCAGCCAATGACCGCCGATCTCGCCCTCATCTGGCCTGAGCTGATCCTGACGATCGGCGGGCTGGTCACGCTGATGCTCGGCACCTTCCTCGGCGATCGCCAGGTCGGTCTGTACCAGCTCGCCGCGCTGCTGACGCTCGGCGCCGCCGCGGTCGCCGTGGTCGCGCTGTTCGGGGTCAACGCCTCGGTCTTTTCGGGCACGCTCGCGGTCGACAATTTCGGCGGCTTCGCGAAGCTGATCATCTATGGCGCCAGCGCCGTGTCGATCCTCGTCGCGCCGCGCTTCTTCACCAGCGGCATGCGCGCCGAATATCCGGTGCTGATCCTGTTCGCGGCACTCGGCATGGGCATCATGGCCGCATCGCGCGACCTGATGACGCTCTATGTCGGGCTAGAGCTCAACAGCCTGGCCGCTTACGTCCTGGCCAGCTTCATGCGCACCGACGAACGCTCAAGCGAGGCGGGGCTTAAATATTTCGTCCTCGGCGCGCTCGCCTCGGGCATGCTGCTCTATGGCATCTCGCTGCTCTACGGCTTCAGCGGCACCACCAATTTTTCCGGCATCGCGACCGCGATGGGCGGCCAGCTCAACGCTGGCCTGATCTTCGGCATCGTCTTCGTTCTGGCGGGCCTCGCGTTCAAGATCAGCGCCGTGCCGTTCCACATGTGGACCCCCGACGTCTATGAAGGCGCGCCGACCCCGGTCACCGCCTTCTTCGCGAGCGCGCCAAAGGTGGCGGCGCTGGCGCTGATGACGCGCGTCGTCATCGACGCGATGGGCCCGGCCGCGGGCGCCTGGCAACAGATCGTCATCTTCCTCGCGCTCGCCTCGATCATCCTCGGCGCGGTCGGCGCGATCGGGCAGAAGAATATCAAACGCCTGCTCGCTTATTCTTCGATCAACAATGTCGGCTTCATGCTCATCGGCCTCGCCGCGGGAACGCCGGCAGGGGTGCAGGCGGTGCTGACCTATCTGCTCGTCTATGTGGTGACCACCGTGGGCGCCTTTCTGGTCGTGCTGCAACTGCGCGACGCCGACGGCAACCAGATCGAGAGCATCCCGGCGCTCGCCGGCCTGTCCGAGCGCCGCCCCGGCCTCGCCGCGGCGATGGCCGTGTTCATGTACAGCCTCGCGGGCATCCCGCCGCTCTTCGGCTTCTGGCCGAAATATCTGGCGTTCGAGGCGGCGGTGAACGCGGGACTCGTCCCGCTCGCGGTCGCGGGCATCGTCGCCTCGGTGATCGGCGCATATTATTATATCATGATCATCAAGACGATGTATTTCGACGACAAATCGGACGTCGAGATCACTGACGGCGGCAATGTCGTCGAGGGCACGATCATGACCGCCAGCGCGCTGTGGCTCTCGGTCATCGGCTATCTGTTCATTCCCATGCTGGGCGTCGCCTCGGCCGCCGCGGCGGCGGTGCTGTTCTGATCCCGCCGATCGAGCGGATCGCCGAGACAGGTTCGACCAACGCCGACCTGCTGGCGCGGCTGGCCAGCGGCGAGCATGTGGGCGAGGGGCATTGGCTCGTCGCCGACCGCCAGACTGCGGGCCGCGGCCGCCTCGGGCGGGCATGGGGCGACGGGCAGGGCAATTTCATGGGCTCGACCGTCGTGCATATGACCGCCGGCGATCCATCGCCCGCGACGCTGGCGCTCGTCGCCGGGGTGGCGCTGGTGAAAGCGACGGCGGCGATGGCCCCCGGCTTGGGTGCGCAGCTCAAATGGCCCAATGATTTGCTGGTCAACGGCGCCAAATGCGCGGGCATATTGATGGAGCGCGCGCGCGACAGCATCGTCATCGGCATCGGGGTCAATCTGGTCACCGCGCCCGCGCTGTCCGACCGCCCGACCGCGGCGCTGGCCGACAAGGGCGCGGCCATCGACCGCGACGGCTTCGCCGATGCGCTCGCCATCGCGATGACCGACGCGCTCTGGACCTGGCGCCACGAGGGCGTCGGGCGCACTATTGCCGCCTGGCTGCTGCGGGCGCACCCCGTCGGCACCCCGCTCCGCGTCTCGGAACAGGAGATCGACGGCGTTTTCGACGGCCTCGCGCCCGACGGCGCGCTGCGCTTGCGCCGCGAGGGCGGCGAGACCATGTTGGTTCATGCCGGGGACGTCGAGCTGCGCAGCCCGGTGGGTGAGGGGAAGTAGGGTGTCCATTCATATGCGGAAATGGCCTGGATCGACCGGAGAGGCCCGCCAGCTAGGAGCGCGGCGCAGTCGCGTAGCTGGGGCTACGCGCAAGCAAGCGACGACTCTGGCGGGCCTCTCCGGTCGATCGCGGAGCGGCGGGCGCCTTTTGGCGCATGGCGGCGTCGCTCGTCGGTCACGATGGATTTCCATCGCTCCCTCCTCGCTCATGGCCCTGCGCCAAAATGCGCTCCGTCCAGACCGTTTCCGCATATGAATGGACACCCTTAGATGCTGCTCGCGATCGATGTCGGCAACACCAACGCCAAATTCGCGCTGTTCCAGGGCGCCGAGCTGCTCGCGCGCTGGCGCATCGCGACCGACGACCGACGCACCGCCGACGAATATATGGTCTGGCTCGACCAGCTGATGCGTATCGAGGGCCGCGACCGCGCCGATGTGAAGGCGGTGATCATTTCGACCGTCGTTCCGCGCGCGCTCCACAATCTGCAGCTGCTCGCGCATAAATATTTCGGCGTCGACGCGCTCGTCGCGGGCCGCGAGCCCGTGACCTGGGGCATCGCGCTCAAGGTCGACGAGCCGCAGTCGGTCGGTGCAGACCGCGCGGTCAACGCGATCTCGGCGCAGGCGCTCGAGCCGGGCAGGGACAAGCTGGTCATCAGCTTCGGCACCGCGACGACGCTCGACCATATCGGCGCCGACGGCGCGTATCTGGGCGGTATCATCGCCCCCGGGGTCAACTTGTCGCTCGAAGCACTCGTCGCCGCCGCCGCCAAGCTGCCGCGCATCGCGATCGAGGCCCCCGCGACGACCAGCGTCATCGGCCGCACCACCGAAAGCCAGATGCTGATCGGCGTCTATTGGGGCTATGTTTCGATGATCGAGGGGCTTATCGCCCGCATGAAGGGCGAAATCGGCAAACCGCTCACCGTCATCGCCACCGGCGGCCTCGCGACCCTGTTCCAGGAACAGGCGCACCTGTTCGACCGGATCGACCCCGACCTCACGCTCAATGGATTGATGCATTTGTACAACCAACGGAATGCCGCATGACCAAACCCGGCAAGGAACTGCTTTTCCTCGCGCTCGGCGGCTCGGGCGAGATCGGCATGAACGCCAATCTCTATGGCTGCGATGGCAAGTGGATCATGCTCGACCTCGGCGTGACCTTCGGCACGCACGACTATCCCGGCATCGACATCATCATGCCCGACCTCGAATTCATCGAGGATCGCAAGAAGGACCTGCTCGGCATCGTGCTGACCCACGGGCACGAGGATCATATCGGCGCCTTGCCCTATCTCGCCGCCGAGCTCGGCGTGCCGCTCTACGCCAACCGCTTCACCGCGGGGCTGATCGCGCACAAGCTTGCCGAAGAGGGGCTCACGAGCGAGGTCAAGATCAAGACCCTCGATATCGACGCGCAGTTCCAGCTCGGTCCCTTCGGTATCCGCCTGATGCCGCTCGCCCACTCGATCCTCGAGATGAGCGCGGCGGTGATCGACACGCCCTATGGCCGCGTCTTCCACACCGGCGACTGGAAGCTCGACGACGATCCGGTGCTCGGCACGCCGTCGTCGGCAAAGGCGCTGACCGCGCTCGGCGACAAGGGCATCGACATCCTCGTCGGCGATTCGACCAACGCCTTCAATCCCGAGGCTTCGGGCAGCGAGGGCGGGCTGATGGACGGGCTGCTCGCCGCGGTCGGCGCGGCGAAGGGCCGGGTGATCGTCACCACCTTCGCGTCCAACGCCGCGCGCCTCAAGACGCTCGGTGAGGTCGCCAAGGCGACGGGACGCACGCTCTGCGTCGCGGGGCGCTCGCTCGACCGCATCCTCGGCGTCGCGCGTTCGGTCGGCTATTTGAAAGATTTCCCGCCGACGGTCGATTTCGACGAGGCGATGCGGCTGCCGCGCAACAAGGTGATGGTGATCGCCACCGGCGGGCAGGGCGAACCGCGCGCCGCGCTCGCGCGCATGGCCGCCGACATGCACCAGATCAAGCTCGAGCCCGGCGATACCGTCGTCTTCTCGTCGAAGCAGATCCCGGGCAACGAGGTCGCGATCGGTCGCATCATGAACCAGCTCGCGGCGCGCGACGTGCTGACCGTGACCGAGAAACAGGCGCATATCCATGTCAGCGGCCACCCCGGCCAGCCCGAACTCGCCGCGCTCTACGGCTGGCTCAGGCCCAAACTCGTGGTGCCGGTGCACGGCGAGATCCGCCATATGCACGAACAGGCGCGCTTCGCGCTCGAACGCGGCGTCCCCGACGCGCTGATCCAGGAGAATGGCGACCTCGTGCGCCTCGCGCCCGGTCCCGCGAAGATTATCGAACGTGTCCGTTCGGGCCGGCTGATCCTCGACGGCGACGTCATCCTGCCCGCCGACGGCGAGACGATCAACGAGCGGCGCAAGCTGTCGATCAACGGCCATATCACCGTCGCGGTGATCTTCACCGGGGGCAAGTTCACCGAAAGCGCGGTCAGCTATCGCGGCGTGCCGGTCGAGGACGACCGGGACGCGTTTATTGATGAGATGCGCGAAGCCGCCGAAATGGCCGCGCTCGCACCGTCGAAGGATGTCGAGAAGATGCGCGAGGCGATCCGCCTCGGCGTCCGCCGCATCGCGACCGACTGGACCGGCAAGAAGCCGGTGGTCGACGTCATGCTCGTCGATCTGTAGGGAGCGGGCGCATGAAATGGACCTCCGCGCTCGCGATCTTCACGCTGTTCTGGGTGTTCAGCGCCTTCTTCGTGCTGCCCTTCCACGGGCGCCGCGCCGACGATGCGGAGCCGACGGTCGCGGGCCAGGACCATGGCGCCCCCGCCAGTTTTCGCCCGAAGCGTGTCCTGCTTCAGATGACGATCACCGCGGCGGTGTGTTTCGCGATCTATTATGTCGCCTATGTCAACGGCTGGGCCGATCCCGACGTGCTGACCGGGCGGGCTTAGACCCGAAAGCTTCGTCATTGCGAGCGAAGCGAAGCAATCCAGGGCGGTTTACGCCCGCTCTGGATTGCCGCGTCGCCTGCGGCTCCTCGCAATGACGATGTTTAATTCCGCAACCGGTCGATCGCCTGCGCCAGCGCCACATAGAGCTTCCCGATATCCGACGACAGCAGGGTTACGCTGATCGCCGACCCGTCGCGCGTGTTCATCAGCAGGCGCAGCATCGCCTCGAAATCATGGATGAACTGGTTGACCGACGCGTGGAAAATATCGTCATTCTGATAGATGCGCAGGATTTCCTTGGCCTCGCTATTCTCGATCAGCTTGACCGCGCGCCGCGCGAACACCCCGCGGTCGCCCTTGAGGTAGGCGTCCCATGCCGTGTCGCTGACCTCGCTCGACAGGATCTTGGTCACGTCGATCGCGGTCGATTTCAGCGATTCGGTGAGCAACCCGACCTGTTTCGCCAGCGAATCGCGGTCCGACGACGCGATCGCCGCCTCGGCCTCGGCGGCGCGCGCTTCGACATTGGCGCTGGTGTCCATGATCGTGATCAGCTGGCGCATCAGCCGGTCGGTGGCGTTGTTCGCCGCCGCGACCGCGCGCTCGGACGCTTCGCCGATCGCGTCGAGCTGGGCCATGATTTCGGTGCGGAAGGCGGCGTCGATCGCTTCGGTCGCGGTCGACTGCATCGCCTCGCGCGCGCCCGCGACGAGCCGTTCGAGCGTCGCCTGCGCCTGCGCCGCCGCCGAATCGGCGGTCTGGCGCACGTCGCCCAGCGTCGCGATCATCTTCGCGCCGCCCTGTTCGGCGAACTGGTCGGCGCCATTGTGCAGCTTCGCCAGCGATGCCTCGGCTTCGGCGAGCGAGGCGGTGATGCGTTCGACCAGCGCCCGCTGGCTGTCGGCATGATCCGACATCTGTGCCTCGTTCGACGCGAGCGTCGCCTGCACCGCGTTGACGTGCGACAGCGTCGATTGCGCGACCAGTTCCGATGCCTCGAGCAGCGGTTTGAGGTCGGCCAGCGACGATTGGGTCGCCTTGCCATGCGCCGCCATGCGGTCGATCGCATGCGGCAGCGTCTCGTCCATCTCGCGCGTCACCGCGTCGAGCGCGAGCAACAGCGATTCGGCATGGCCGACGAGCTGCTGCGCCGAGGCATTGCCATTGGTCACCTGCTCGGCAAAGGCGCCGAGCTGCGTCTTGGTGTCGCCGATCGCGCGGCCGATCACTTCGGTACGCCCGGCCACGACCGTGTCGAGCGCGGCGAGCCGCTGCTCGATCTCGGCGACATGGCCGGTGATCCGCGCCGAAAGCTCTTCGCTGGCGACACCATGCGCGGCGAGCCGCACCCCGATATCGTCGCTCGCCTCGCGCGCGACCGCCAGCCGGTCGTCGAGCTGTCCTGCCGAACTGGCGACTCCGTCGCGGAACCCCTGCCACGTCTGGCCGAGGCGTGCGGCCATCGTATCGACGGTCGAGGTCAGCTCATGGTGCAGCGCCGCGGCGACCTGTGTGATCTGCGCCAGCGTCGCGTCATGCGCGCCGGTGACCTGCGCCGAGGCCGCGAGCAGGTCGGTTTCGGCCTGCTTGGTCCGCGCCTCTAGCGACCCGATGGCGTCGTGCAGCGTCGCCGCCGATGCTTCGCCGGTCTCCGCAGCACGCACCGCTTCCTCGGCGAGCGCCGCCAGTTTGGCCTCCAGGCTGGCACCCTGCTGGTGCGCGACGAGCCCCGCCTCGCGGAAATTGCCCGCGAGCCGCTGCGCGACATCGTCGATGCGCGGCAGCCCGGCGAGCAGCCCGTCCATGCGCTGCATCGCGACGTCGCCCGACCGCGCGAGCTGGTCGTGGGCATTGGCAATCACCGACGCATTGGTCGCCAGCTTGTCGCTGCTTTCGGTCAGCCGCGCTACGGTATCGAGCCCGAGCTGCTGGACGACAGTCGCCTGCTCGGCGAGCTGGCGCTGCGCATCGGCCAGATGCAGGCCCAGCGAATGCATCGACTGGTTCAGCCGGGCATTTTCCTCGCGGAGCGCCGCGGCGACCTTGGCGAAGCGCGCCTGTTCGGAGCGGCTCGAGCGCAGCAGCGCCATCCACAGCACCGCGAGCAGGGTCAGCGGCATCGCGATCGTCGCGATCAGGCTGGGCCATTCGGCTGTCGTGGGGCTATGGGCGAACCCGTCGGTCGCGGCCATCGCGGCAAAACCGGTCCAGCCGATCGCGAGCAGGATCAGCAGGGCAGGGGCGATCCGGTCGCGGAAGGTCGGGGGGCTGGCCGCCTCTTCGTCGGCAACATCGCCGTCGTCGAGCGCGCTCCGGTCGAGCCAGTCGCGTTCGGCACGCGCGGGCGCGGGGTCGGGCGCCGCCGCCTCGATCTGCGCTGCGCTCATGGCCTCGGGCTGAGCCGTCTGGCCTTCCTGGTCTGCGTTCGTCGCGGAATCCCGCCACAAACCGACGATCTTCTTGTCCCCCGTCATGGCGCCATCATAGCATCAAATGCCCGCCACGAAACGGAAACTTAACCACGGTGTGACAAGCCTGTGGAATGTCTTTCGACAGTGGCCCCCTCGATCGTTATCTGACCGCCGCGATCGGCGACGATGCGGCGATGGCGCTCGACCTGCGCAACGCCTTCACCGGCAGCGCGCGGGACCTGGCCGACCTGATGCGGCGCGCGCGCTGCGACGCCAACTGGAACGTCGCGGCGCTGCGGCTGAAGGGACTCGCCGCGACTTTCGGCATCATCCCGCTGATCCAGCTTGCCGAAGCCGCGATGGCCGGCGCGCCGGGCGATCCGGCGGTGCTGCGCGACATCAACCGGGCGATCGACGAAATCGCCTGAACACAGGTCGCCAACCGGGTTCAATCGCCGTTCAGCCGCTCCCTGCCAGTGCAAATATCGACCGGGTCTGTCTTGCCATGGCAACGTCACGGGTTTAGCCGCGTTACAGGCGCGGTCGAACCTGCGCGTGCCCATGCGCGCGGCGGCCGAATCATAGGAGAGATTTCAGATGTTCACCCGTTTTCGCTCGATGCCCGCCACGGCCATGGCCGCCGTGCTCGGCTGCGCGCTGATGGCGATGTCGGCCAGCCCCGCAGCGGCGCAGGACAAGCCCAAGAAAGAAAAGAAGGGCAAGAAGGAAGAAGAAGCGAAGGGCACCACCATCGCGGTCAGCAAGGGCTTCGGCCCGGCCGTCAAGAAGATGATGGAGGCGACCAACGCCAAGGACCCCGCCGCGCTTCAGACCGCACTGACCGAGGGCGAGCCGCAGGCCTCGACCACCGAGGACAAATATTGGGTCGCTTTCTACCAGCTCCAGCTCGGCATTCTGACCAAGGACAAGGCGACTCAGGCCAAGGGCCTCGACGCCATGCTCGCCTCGGGCATCACGCCGCCGGAAAGCGTCGCGACCTATAACTTCTTCTCGGGCAATTTCGCCTATGGCGACAAGGACTACGCCAAGGCGGCGCAGCGGCTCGAGGCGGCGAAGGCTGCGGGATCGACCGACAGCCAATTGCCGGTGCTGCTGATGGACAGCTATTTGCAGCAGGGCCAGCTCGACCAGGGGCTAGCGTCCGCCAAGGCGGCGATCGATGCCAGCCGTGCCGCCGGCCAGCGCCCGTCGGACGAGCTTTATGTGCGGCCGATCCAGAAGCTCCAGGCCGCCAAGCGCAACGACGAGGTGCTCGACCTGATGACGTTGCGCCTGCGCGACTACAACCAGCCGCAGGTGTGGCGCCAGACGCTCTTCATCCTGTTGCAGCAGTCGGGCGAGAGCAAGGAAATCGCGCTCGACACGCTGCGCCTGATGCGCGCGACCAATTCGATGCTCCAGCGCCCCGAATATCTCGAATATGTACAGCTTGCGACCGAAGCGGCGCTGCCGGGCGAAGTCGTGTCGCTGATCAAGGCCGGCCGCGCGAGCAAGGTCATCGCGACCCCCGATGCCAAGCTCGACGAAGCCTTCAAGTCGCAGGGCGAGCGCATCGGCGACGAGGAATTGACGCTGACAGCTTATGCCGCCAAGCCTTCGACGCTGTCGGTCGCGAAGACCGCCGGCGCGACCGGCGACGCGATGGTCGGTTATGGCCGCTATGCCGATGCGGTGCCGCTATACAAGGCGGCGATCACGGCGGGCGGCGACAAGGAATTGTGGACCTATCGCATGGGCGTCGCGCAGGCGCTGGCGGGCGATGCCGCAGGCGCCAAGGCAAGCTTCGCCGGGGTGGTCGGTCCGCGCAAGCGCCTCGCGCAGCTGTGGACCGTCAAGCTCGACACGCCTGCGGCCGCCCCGGCGGCTCCCGCTCCGGCACCGGCCGCCGCCGCGCCGACGAACTGATCGACAGCTACCTACAAAAGAGGGCGCCGTCCGAAAGGACCGGCGCCCTTTTGGTTTACGGGATCATTCACCTTGAGATTGATGCTAGACCGCTATCCCATTTCCGCTTGTGTCGAGCGAAGTCGAGACACGCTTACGGTGCGCGTGACTTCGGGGTGTCTCGACTTCGCTCGACACGAACGGGGTTTATAGGGCGGCTTATCTGCAATCGCTCAGAGCCGCTCGTCTCCAACTCGCTATCAAGGCTCGACCGGAATCCCCGCAAGTTGCTTGGCGGTGCGGATCGTCAGCGAGGTCTTCACGCTGGTCACGTTCGGCGCCGAGGTCAGATGCGCGGTCAGGAACGACTGGAAGCTCTGCAGGTCGCGCGCGACGACCTTGAGCAGAAAGTCGATCTCGCCGTTCAGCATATAACATTCGCGCACCTCGGCGAGCGCGCCGACATAATCCTCGAACGCCTTCAAATCGGATTCGGCCTGGCTGCGCAGGCTGACCATCGCGAACACCGTGATGCCATAACCCAGCTTCGCGGCGTCGAGGTCGGCATGATAGCTGCGGATCACCCCCGATTCCTCGAGCGCGCGCACGCGGCGCAGGCAGGGCGGCGCGGTCAGCCCGACCAGTTGGGCGAGTTCGACATTGGTCATCCGTCCGTCTTTTTGCAGTTCGGCCAAAATCTGCAGGTCGATCTGATCGAATTTCTGGCTCGCCATTTTGTAACTTCCGCTTCCCTCTGATACCGATGACCATAATAATATTTCAGGCGATTGCAATTGTCCCACAATGCGACGCGCGTGGTTAAGGCGCTTTCATGACCGGGGGATTCACGCTAGCCGGTAAATATACGCTAACCAGTTTAAGGGGTGGGGGCCCGCACCGCGTGACCGCCGATACGATGATCGCGACCATCTTGCGTCAGGAACCCGCCGACCGGCGTTCCTGCGTCGCGGCCTGGCGTCAGCTCTCCGATATTCTGGCGCAGCGCGGCAATCAACTGGACGATGACGATATTCGTCGGTCGCTCCACGCGCTCGCGGTCTTGCGCCCGCAGATTCCCGAAACCGTCCGCCGCGACTGCGCCAAGGCGATCGCGCGCCACAGCCGCTTCGCGCCGATCGTCGCGCTCTATGCCAATGATGTGCCCGCGGTGTCGCTCGCAATGCTGCGCGACGCGCAGCTCGCCGAGGAGGATTGGCTTGCGCTGCTCCCCGCGACGGGCCCGATGGCGCGCTCCTTCCTCGCCGCACGCCGCGACCTGCCTGACGGCGTGAACCGTGCGCTCGCCAGCCTGGGCGCCGCCTCGGTCGCGCTGCCGCAGCCCGACCGCATCGCCCAGCCGGCGATCGCGCCCGCGCCCGAACCGTCCCCCGGCCCCGCAATCGTCGAACCCGAACCCAGCCAGATCAGCGAACTCGTCCGCCGCATCGACAAATATCAGGCGGGCCGCGGCCAGCCGACACCCGCGCCGCGCCCGGCGCCGACGCCGCGCGAATCCTTCCTCTTTGAAACCGGTCCCGACGGCGTGATCCACTGGGTCGAGGGCATTCCGCGCGGTGCGGTGATCGGGCTGTCGATCGCCGAGGCCGCGCTCGGCGGCGAACCCGGCACCGACGGCGTCGCTGCGGGCGCCTTTCGCCAGCGCGCCGAGATGATCAACGCGCGCATGACGCTCGAAGGGGCCGAGGGCGACGCCGGCGAATGGCGCTTTTCCGCTCTGCCCTGGTTCGACCGCGCCAGCGGCCAGTTCCGCGGCTATCGCGGCAGCGCGCGGCGGCCGCGGCGCAACGAAATTCCCTATGGCCTGCCGGCGCAGGACAGCGGCGGCGATTCGATCCGCCAGTTGATCCACGAATTGCGCAGTCCGCTCAACGCGATCTCGGGTTTCGCGCAGATCATCTCGGTCCAGATGTTCGGCCCGGTCAGCCAGACCTACCGCGCGATGGCCGACACCATCGTCACCGATGCCGCGATGGTACAGGCGATCATCGACGATCTCGCCGCCGCAACCAGCCCGACCCCCGAGGTCGTCGCCCCGGTCAGCGGCGCGTGCGACATCGAGGCGATCACCGCACAGGTCGAGAACGACCTCGCGCCGCTGTTCGCCGACCATGGCGTCGGCATCAGCATCTCGCGCGTCGGCGGCCCGTTCCTCGCCGCGGTAGAGGACGTCGGGGCGCGGCGGATGATCGGCCGCCTGATCACCGCGCTCGTCGATGTGTCCGAATCGAATGCGTCGCTCGTCGGGCAATTGCTCACCGATCCCGCGCACAAGGAGGTGCTCCAGCTGCGTCTCGTGCGCCCGGTCGCGATCCGCTTCACTCCCGCGCGCGACCTGCTCGACCCC